>CAXUCL010000053.1:5185-12496 GCA_964249395.1 uncultured Rhizobiaceae bacterium | reverse complement strand
AGGCGAAGTCGCCCCGGAACCCGGCCCCGCCCCCGCCGTTCTGGAAGGCCTGGTGGCCGAAGCGGTCGTAGGCGGCGCGCTTTTGCGGGTCCTTCAGGATCTCGTAGGCTTCGCCGATCTCCTTGAAGCGGAGTTCGGCGGCGGCGTTGCCGGGGTTGCGGTCGGGATGGAACTCCATCGCCAGCTTGCGGTAGGCGGTCTTCAGCGCCTTCTCGTCGGCGCCCTTCGCGACGCCGAGCACCTCGTAATAGTCGGCCTTTACCAAGACGGGTCCGTCCGTTCGTTCGGGTCGATGGGCTGGAGCGGGCGGCTACCCGAGCCGCCTTGCGTCCGCCGCAATGTGGGAATGGCGCGGGGCCGTTACCATAGAATGGCTCGCAGGAAAACGGCCGGCGGCGCGGCGGCCACTCGCGGCGTTGTGATCCGCTCGCGAAACTGGACGTCGCCTCGATCGGTATTGTCCTGCTGTCGTGGACGGACGGACCAGCCGCGGTCGCTCACCGGCCGACGTTGACGGTCTCGCGGGTCCAGCCCGTCTCGGTCGCCGCCGCGCGGACGAGGCAGTCGGCGCAATCGGCGAAGGCGAGCGGCTTGAGCAGGGCGACCCGCACGCCCGGCCCGGCTTTGTAGCCGCCGCCTGCCGGCGCGTCCCTGAGGCCCACGGGGCGGACGATCACCCAGTCGAGGCCGCTCGCCCGGACGGCCCGCTCCGCCAGCCGCTTGTCGGCGATGGCCCGGCGAAACGCGAGGCGGATCAGCGCCAGGGCGGCGCGGTCGAGCCGCGACAGGTCGGCGCCGTCGGTCAGCGTGATCCCGCTTTGCATGACGAACCGCATCACGCTCGCGTTTCGGCAGGCGGCGAGGACGTTCGGGATGCCGGCCGACATGAGGTCGCCCGGGGACCGGTTGCTGGCCGGGCCGATGCAGCTGACCGCCGCGTCGGCACCCATCAGGACCGGCGCGAGGCTCGCGGCGTCGCGGACGTCGCCGGCCCGAACCGTCAGGCGACCCCGCGCGAGCGTGTCCGTCGGCGGGCGGCGCGACACCGCCACGACGTCGTGGCCGAGCGCCAGAGCGCGCTCGACGACCTTGCGGCCGGTTGCGCCGGTCGCGCCGAAGACGACGAGCCTCATTGGACGTGCTCCTTCATACGTCGCAGGGCGCGCCGTGGACGGGCGCGCCGCGCGCGACCAGGGCGACCGCGACCGTCATTCGGGACCGGTAGTCCGCGCCCGAGCTGACGCTCGCTTTGATCCCCGATGTCGCCATCAGCAGGTGCTCGCCGAGCTGCAGGGCGGTGAGCCCGGCCGGCGCCCATCGCGCCGCGATGCCCGCGTCCGACAGCAGGGCGGCAAGGATGGCGACGAAGTCCCGCTCGAACCCGGCGACGAGGTTGCCGTGCCGAACCCTGGCGAGTTCCAAAAGCTCGGCCGCGCCCGCCCGCGCGCCGCCGTCGAGGCCGTCGCCGTGCAGGGCTTCGAAGACCGCCAGCAGCCGCGTCTCGGCGTCCCGGTCGCTCGCCGCGCAGATGGCTTGCGCGGTGTCGAGCAGCCGGTCGATCAGATGCCGCAAGGCCGCCTCGAACAACTGGTCCTTCGTCCGGAAGCGCAGATACAGCGCCTGCCGTGACAGACCCGCCGCCGCGGCGATGTCGTCCATCGCGGCCTTCCGGAAGCCGAAGCGGAAGAACACGCCCATCGCGGCGTCGAGGATGGCCGGAAGGCTGGCGGACGGGGGAGCCATGGCCGCCTTTCACGCTGCGTCGGCAGCGAAGCGGAAGCGGACCTCCGTCAGCGCCTCGCTCAAGGCCCACAGGCGCTCGGCCACGACGAGGTCCTGCGCCCGACGCGGCAGATAGGCGTTCGCGGGCGGTCCCCGCATCTCGAACGGACCCGACGGCCCCCAGTACGAGCCGTTCTGCGCGCTCGGATCGGTCGCGGCGCGCAGCGCCGGCAGCGCGCCTGCGGCCGGCGTCGCCGCCAGGAACGGGTTCACGACGGTGCGGAAGAAGCCGGCGTTGCGCTGAAGGTCCGTCGCAGCACCCCCCGGATGCGCGGCCGTCGCGGTGGTGGCGAGGCCCGCCGCCGCCAGCCGCCGGGCGAGTTCCTGTGCGAAGACGAGGTTGGCGAGCTTGCTCTGGCAATACGCGCCCCACTTGGCGTAGCGCCGCCGCTCGTAGTTCGGATCGTCGAGGTCGATCCGCCCGAAGTTGGCGCCGGCGCTCGCGATCACAACAATTCGCGAGGCCGCCGTTTTCGCGATCAGCGGCAGGAGCCGCGCGGCGAGCGCGAAGTGCCCGAGATGGTTCGTCCCGAACTGCAGCTCGAAGCCCTGCCGGGTCCGCGAGAAGGGCGGCACCATCACGCCCGCGTTGTTGACGAGGAGGTCCAGGCGGGGGCGCCCGGACAAGACGGTCTCGGCCGCGCTCCGGACGGACTCGAGGTCGGCGAGGTCGAGCGGCAGCACGGCGACCCGCGCGTCGGGGCAGGTCTCGCGAATGCGCTGGAGGGCCTGCTCGCCCTTGGCCGGGTCGCGGCAGGCCAGGATCACCTCGGCCCCGCGCTCGGCCAGCATGCGGGCGGTCTCGAAGCCGAGGCCGCCGTTCGCGCCGGTGACGAGCGCGACGCGACCGGTCTGGGACGGCGCGTCCACGACGCTCCACGATGCTAAAGTTCTCATTCCTCATAATTTACATTTATCGACAATAATATCAATGCAGCTTGGCATTCGTCGATGCGATGTCGATGTCGGCAGCTGCAGCGCAGGCCTCCGTTTCCCGCCGCCAACGCCGTTCGCCGAACGTACGGGATGCCACCAATTCGATCAAAAGCGGACCGTCGCGAAACCACTCGATCCGAGCGTCCGAATGCTCCGACCGCCCGGCGAAGCAGCGCCTCGCGGCCATAAAAAAAGCCCCGGCGGTTTCCCGCCGGGGCCTCGATTTCGTTCGCGACGGAGACGGTCAGGCCGACTTCTTGCGCTCGTCGACTTCCTCGAAGTCGGCGTCCACGACGTCGTCCTTCGTGGCGTCGCCGGACGCGTTCGCGGCGCCGCCTTCGTTGGCGGCTTCGCTCTGCGCCGACTCGTACATCGCCTGGCCGAGCTTCATGGACGCCTCGGCCAGCGCCTGCGCCTTCGCGTTGATCGCCTCGGCGTCGGCCTCGTCGCGGCCGAGCTCCTCGCGGAGCGACGCGATCGCGGTCTCGATCGCCGCGCGGTCGTCGGCCGAGACCTTATCGCCGTAGTCCTTCAGCGACTTCTCGGCCGAATGAACGAGGCTCTCGCCCTGGTTCCTGGCCTCCACCGCGGCGCGGCGCTGCTTGTCGGCGCCGGCGTTCTCCTCGGCTTCCTTCACCATCTTCTCGATGTCGGCGTCGGACAGGCCACCGGACGCCTGGATGGTGATCCGCTGCTCCTTGTTGGTGCCCTTGTCCTTGGCCGACACGTTGACGATGCCGTTGGCGTCGATGTCGAAGGTGACCTCGATCTGCGGCACGCCGCGCGGCGCCGGCGGGATGCCCTCCAGGTTGAAGCGGCCGAGCAGCTTGTTGTCGGCCGCCATCTCGCGCTCGCCCTGGAAGACCTGGATGGTCACGGCATTCTGGCTGTCCTCGGCGGTGGAGAACACCTGGCTGCGCTTGGTCGGGATCGTCGTGTTGCGGTCGATGAGCCGCGTGAACACGCCGCCGAGCGTCTCGATGCCGAGCGACAACGGCGTCACGTCGAGGAGCAGCACGTCCTTCACGTCGCCCTGCAGGACGCCCGCCTGGATCGCGGCGCCCATCGCGACCACCTCGTCCGGGTTGACGCCCTTGTGCGGCTCCTTGCCGAAGAAGTTCTTCACGACCTCCTGGACCTTGGGCATCCGCGTCATGCCGCCAACCAGCACCACCTCGTGGATGTCGGAGGCGGACAGCCCGGCGTCCTTCAGCGCCGCCTTCATCGGGCCGACGGTGCGCTGCACGAGGTCGTCGACGAGGCTCTCGAACTTCGAGCGCGTCAACTTCATCGTCAGGTGCTTCGGGCCGGACGCGTCCGCGGTGATGAACGGCAGGTTGATCTCGGTCTGCGCGGTGGACGACAGCTCGATCTTGGCCTTCTCGGCCGCCTCCTTCAGGCGCTGCAGGGCCAGCTTGTCGGTCTTCAGGTCGATGCCCTGGTCGCGCTTGAACTCGGCCGCCAGGTAGTCGACGAGGCGCATGTCGAAGTCCTCGCCGCCGAGGAACGTGTCGCCGTTGGTGGATTTGACCTCGAACACGCCGTCGCCGATCTCCAGCACCGACACGTCGAACGTGCCGCCGCCGAGGTCGTAGACCGCGATGGTCTTGCCGTCGTTCTTCTCGAGGCCGTAGGCGAGCGCGGCTGCCGTCGGCTCGTTGATGATGCGCAAAACCTCCAGGCCGGCGATCTTGCCGGCGTCCTTGGTGGCCTGGCGCTGGGCGTCGTTGAAGTAGGCCGGCACGGTGATCACCGCTTGCGCCACCTTCTCGCCGAGATAGGCTTCCGCCGTTTCCTTCATCTTCTGCAGGATCATCGCGGAGATCTGCGAAGGCGAGTATTTCTCGCCGTGCGCCTCGACCCAGGCGTCGCCGTTGGACGCGTTGACGATCCGGTAGGGGACGAGGCCCTTGTCCTTGGCGACGGTCGGGTCGTCGTAGCGCCGGCCGATGAGGCGCTTCACCGCGAACAAGGTGTTCTCGGGGTTGGTGACGCCCTGACGCTTGGCGGCCTGGCCGACGAGGCGCTCGCCGTCGTCGGAAAACGCGACGATGGAGGGCGTCGTGCGGGCGCCCTCGGCGTTCTCGATGACCTTCGCGGTCTTGCCGTCCATCACGGCGACGCAAGAGTTGGTGGTCCCGAGGTCGATGCCGATGACCTTCGCCATTTTCAGTCTCTCCTTTTCCAGCAGGCCGCCCGGACCCTCGAATGGAGGCGTTCCGGCAGGCGACCCCTTGCGACTCGATTGGGTGTTGAGCGGGACTTCGCTCGGCTCGGAACAAGCCCGCCCCGCCGGGCTGCGAGGTATATATGAAGGGCGGTTTTGCCGCGCAAGCCGACCGCGACCGGGCTTTTCCCCCAAGCGCGGCCGATCGGGCGCCGGGCGGCGTCAGTCGGGCGACAGGCCGGTCAGGAACGGGTTCGCCGCCCATTCGGCGACCTGCAGCCGGTCGGCGGCGAGCCGCGCGAAGCGCAGCGTCATCGCCTTGCGCGTCGCCCCCGCCAGGCGGTGCTCCGGGGCCTCGCGCAGGATCTCGCCGCCGTAGCCGTCCGACAGGATCAGCCCGCACTCCGCCGGGAAGATGTCCGGCGAGACGCCCGGATGCGTCGCGAAGTAGAGGCGGTCGCAGTGGAGGCGGTAGATCGGCCATTTGCGGTCGGCCCGGAAGTCCTCCACCGAGGACTTGATCTCGACGATCACCACGTCGCCCTTTTCCGTCAGGCCGACGAGGTCGGCCCGGCGGCCGGAGTCGAGCGGCATCTCGGGCACGAGCGCGACCCGCGCCTCGCTCATCAGGCGCTGCACGCCGCGGCGCACACGCATGGCGCGCTCGGACTGGCGGCCGTCGACGAGCGGGTCGCCGCGATGAAGGGAAACGATCGGCATCGGCGCCGAGTCTAGCGGCTGCGGCGGAGCGTCCGCAAGCCGTCCGCGTGGGTGCTCAAGCGGTGCGACGAGTCGCAGGGGCGAGGCTCACACGGCCGAGGCGAGCGCGGCGCGGCGGGCAGACGGACGGTCGCCGGCGATCTCGTCCAGAATGGGGCAGTCGGACGTCGGGCCGCCCGGGCAGCGGGCGGCCAGCGATCCGAGCGCGCGCTTCAACGACTTCAGCTCGGCGATCTTGCGGTCGATCTCGGCGATGCGACCGCTCGCCATCGCCCTGACGTCGGCGGACTGGCGTCCGCCGTCGTCGTAGAGGGCGAGCAGCTTGCGCGCTTCCTCGATGGAAAAGCCGAGCGAGCGGGAGCGCTGAAGGAAGCGCAGGAGGTGGACGTCGCGCTCGCGGTAGTCGCGGTAGCCGTTGCCGGCGCGCGCTGGCGCCAGAAGGCCGACCTCCTCGTAGTAGCGGATGGTCTTCGGGGGCAGGCCCGACAGGCGCGACGCTTCACCGATGTTCATCGGACATCCTTTCGGCTCCCGAACCACCGTGTCCGTCGGCGGTGTTCGGGGAAATGTGCGCGGCCGCTTGCGGGTCAATGTGACCGCGCGGCAACAAAGGATTTATTAACCATAACAACGTCTATTGCGGAGTTGTCAGCGTGAGCGGCAACCCCTAATCCTCACACCGACGGGTTGTCGGGATCGCGGATGCCGTTCGCGCCGACGAGCCCTTGTCGTCCAAGACCGATCGGACCCGAACGATCATGCCCTTCTCCGCCAAGTTCCCGGCCGCCGTCGCGCTCGCCGCCGCCGCGCTCCTGTCGGGCTGCGCGACCTCGCAGCAGCAGCCGCCGCGCTTCGTGCAGGACACCTCGGCCGCCGTCGCCCGCATCACCGCCTATGTCGCGCCGACGATGGCGGAGGACCGGACCTTCGGCGCGGCGCCGATCGAATCCTATGCCGCGGTGGAGGACGGCGGCTTCCGGCTGCCGGCGATCCCGACGGCCAAGATCAAGCCGCAGTTCCTGCGCCAGCGCGTGGTCTACGATTCCGGCGGCTACGACGAGGGCACGGTGGTGGTGGATACCGCCAACCGCTTCCTTTACGTGGTGGAGCGCGGCGGCACCGCCATGCGCTACGGCATCGGCGTCGGCAAGGACGGCTTTTCCTGGGCCGGCGAGGCGCGGATCGGCGACAAGCAGCACTGGCCGCGCTGGTTCCCGCCGATGGAGATGATCGCGCGGCGCAAGGACCTGACGCAGTTCAAGGACGGCAAGGGCATGGATCCCGGCCCGGCCAACCCGCTCGGCTCGCGGGCCCTCTACCTGCACCAGAACGGCCGCGACACCTTGTTCCGCCTCCACGGCAACCCGGAATGGCAGTCGATCGGCACGGCGGCCTCGTCGGGCTGCATCCGCTTGATCAACCAGGACGTCATCGACCTCTACGAGCGCGTGCCGCTCGGCGCCCGCGTCGTGGTGCTGCAGGGCAACGAGCGCCTGGTGGAACCCAAGCCGCCGGTCCGGCAACGGGTCGCGGGCGCACGCACCCGGACGGCGGGCTGAGGATCGGCGCAAGTCCCATAGAACTGGGCGCGGCGTCGCGCGAAACGCAATCGGGGCGGGGGATCGCCCGAAGAACCGCGCGCCTCGGGGGGGGGGGGGGGGGGGGTGGCCGGGTGGGGCGCCCGTGGGGCCCGGGCCGGACCCCCC
>CAXUCL010000053.1:0-5175 GCA_964249395.1 uncultured Rhizobiaceae bacterium | reverse complement strand
TCTACGTGGGCGGGGCGGCGCGCTAAACCCAAGGGGGGGGGGGTATCGCCCTAAGAACCGCGCGCGGGGGGGGCGGCGCGCGGTTCTTCCCGTTTCAGGCCATCGTTGCCGCCGGATCAGTCCCGCCAGCCGGCCGCGTGCGCGTTGACGTAGAGCGCGTAGAGCGACGTCTGCGCGGTGACGAACAGCCGGTTGCGCTTCGGACCGCCGAAGCAGAGGTTCGAGACCATTTCGCCGATCGGGATCGTGCCGAGCGGCGTCCCGTCCGGCGCGTAGATCGCGACCCCCGTGCCGCAGGACGCCCAGACGTTGCCGTTTGCGTCGGCGCGAAAGCCGTCGATCATCGCTTCCGGCGAGGAAACGAAGGTGCGGCCTTCGCCGGGCTGCCCGTCCGGTTCGATCGGGTAGGCACGGATCGCGGGCACGCAGTCCGGCGCATGGGTGCGGCCGGTGTCGGAAACGTAGAGCGTCCGCTCGTCCGGCGAGAAGCACAGCCCGTTCGGCCGCAGCATGTCCGTCACGACGCGCTCCACCCGGCCGCTCGCCGGGTCGCACCGGTAGACGTCGCAGGAGCCGAGCTCGGGCGCCGCGCGGTGGCCCTCGTAGTGCGAGTCGATGCCGTAGGTCGGATCGGTGAACCAGACCGAGCCGTCGGAATGGGCGACGACGTCGTTCGGCGAGTTGAAGCGGCGGCCCTCGAAATGCGTCGCGAGCGGGCGCCAGCGCCCGTCGTGGTCGAGCCGCGACACGCGCCGATGCCCGTGCTCGCAGGCGAGGACGCGCCCTTGCCCGTCCAGCGCGTGGCCGTTGTGGAAGCCGCACGGGGCTTCGAACACCGACACGGCGCCGCTCGTCTCGTCGAAGCGCATGATTCGGTCGTTCGGGATGTCGGACCAGAGCACCGCTTTCGCCGCCGGCACGTAGACCGGCCCTTCCGTCCAGCGCCCGCCCGTCCACAACCGCTCCAGCTTGGCGTGGCCGATGAGGAGGGAGGAAAAGCGCGGGTCGCGCGCGACAACGGCGTCGGTCATCGGCAGGCCTCGACGCAAGGGTCCCCGAACGGTCGCCCGGCGCCGGCCGATCGAGGGCGGCGCCCGATCAAACGGATTTCAGGTGCCGGTCGAACACCCGCAGCACGGCGGCGAGCTCGTGGCCGCGCTTCATGACGAGGCCGCCGGCGGCGACCACGGCGAACGCCCCCTGCCGGCGCGCGAGCTTCGGGGTCTTCTCGACGCGGAACAACGGCATCTCGCTCGTGCGGCGGAAGATGGAGAACACCGCGCGCTCGCGCAGCGTGTCGATGGCGTAGTCGCGCCATTCGCCGGCCGCCACCATGCGGCCGTAGACGTTGAGGATCTCGGAGAGTTCGCGCCGATCGAAGCTGATCACCGGCTGATGCCGCCCGATCGCCGGAAACTCGATCAGCGTCGCCGTTTCCTCGCCGCCGCCCGTGTCCGCCAAAAGCCTCGCCCCGCTCCGCTCGGCCACCGCCGCCCTTGTCACGATGCTGCCACGAAACTGGAAGCGCGGCAAAAGCTTTTCAAGGCCGCGCGGACCCCTTCGCCGGGCGCGAACCGTCAGCGTTTCACGGCGCCGACGGCGACGTCGGCGGTGTTCGCCACGGCGAGCCACACGTTCGGATCGGCACTCGATTGGCGCTTGACGAAGGTGTAGTTCGTGTCCGTCCAGCCGCGCACGCGCCGGTCCAGGTTGTCGAGCACGAAGTCGCCGCCGGTGGTGCGCAGCGTCAGGATCGCGTGGCCCTCGCCGTCGGCCTTGCGCACCACCGTCATCAGGAGCGCCGCCAGCGGCACGCCGGCGGCGTTGAGCGCCCGGCGTTTGGCCAGCGCGTAGTCCTCGCAGTCGCCGCGCCCGCCGGGATAGGTCCAGCGCTCCTCGACGCCGTAGAGCACGCGGTCGGTGACCGGCTTCACGGCGGCGTTGACCTGCGCGTTGAGCGCGCCGACGAGCGCCAGAAAGGCCGCGTCGGCCGCCGGCAGCGCCGCGCCCTCGCCGGGCTGCGCTTGGCATTCGGCGCGGTTGTCGCGGCAGAACATTAGCCAGCCGATCGGGGTGGAGGTCGCCGCGCCGAGCGGCATGGGCGCGCCTGCCGACGAATGAGCGGGGCCGGCCGGGGCGGCGCCAGCCGAAAAAAGGCAAAGGAAAAGCGCCAGTGCGGCGCGGATCGCGCGGCCCATCCGATTGTCCCGTTCCCGCCGTCCGGCGGTTGCTGTCGGTTGATCGTCGGATGGTGTGTTGGAGGCCGGTAGCTGTCAACGCGTTCGGCGGCCAGGTCTCCGGCTCCGGGCAAGCTGGACGGCGCGGATCGGCGGCCGTTTGACTGGAAACCGCGTGTGCCTGCCGATCCGTCGACGGCGAAAACGAAGCGATTATAGGGTCTTGCGTTTCGTCGCCCGGAAAACGTGGCCATCCTGCAACGCCGGCCCGGCGTTCGCGCCGGCGATGGAACCGAACGCGGTAGCGACTGTCACGCTGAAAGGGCGAGATCGCGCACGGCCCGCTCCATGCGCGACAAGTCCTCCTCGCGCGACAGGCGATGGTCGCCGTTCGGCACGAGGGTCAGCGAAACGCCGTCTCCCGGCAGGTGAGCGACAAGGTCGAGGGCGTGCGCATACGGCACCTCCGCGTCCGCCATGCCCTGGACGACATGAACCGGGCAGCCGACCGCGATGGGGCCACGCATCACGAGGTTCCTCGCGCCGTCAACGAGCAGCGCCTTAGTGTAGACGGTCGGCTCGTCCGAATACGAGGACGGCTCGGACACGAAGCCGTTCGCGTCGAGCTCGCGCTTCTGCGCGTCCGTCAGCTTCGGCAGGACGAGGCGTTCGGTGAAGTCCGGGGCCGGGGCCAGGAGCAGCATGCCGGCGAGGCGGCCGGCGAGACGCGGCGCGAGGAGGAGCGCGATCCAGGCGCCCATGGAGGAGCCGACGAGCACCACCGGCCCGGCGGTCGCGGCCTGGATCGCCGCAGCGGCGTCGTCGCGCCAGCGCGAGATCGTGCCGTCCCGAAACGCGCCCGACGACTCGCCGTGTCCCGAATAATCGAGCCGCACGAAGCCGAGGCCGGTTTCGCGCGCGAAGCGGTCGAGCCGCTCGGCCTTCGTGCCGCGCATGTCGGAGCGGAAGCCGCCGAGCCAGACCACGGTCGGCGCGCGCCCTTCGACCTTGCGCCAAGCGACCCGCCGCTCGGTCGCGCCTGCGCCGACCGTGACGAACCGCGGCGCTTCGAGCGTCTCGCCGGTCACGCGAGCGCCGGTCCGGCGCGACGGCCGCGGCGAACGAAATCTGCGCCTCGAACAAGTAACGACGGTGAATCCATGGACAAGCCGTGCTATATGGTGCGGGTCGCGGTGCGCCCGCGCCCGATCGACGGCCGCTTTCGGCGGCCGATGCCGGGCAACCGCGCGCCTCGTTTTCGCGTTCCGTCACCTACCCCGTCAACAACCGGAGTCAACGCCATTCGCAGACCGTTCCGCGCAGCGCCCGTCGTCAAGGAAGGGCCGCGCTCCAACCGCGAGATCCGCATCCCCTTCGTGCAGCTCATCGACGTCGAGGGCAAGAACCACGGTCAGATGCCGACCGCCGACGCGCTCGCCCTGGCGGAAGAAGCGGGCCTCGACCTCGTGGAGATCGTGCCGACCGCCAACCCGCCGGTCTGCAAGATCCTCGACCTTGGCAAGTTGAAATACGAGGGCCAGAAGAAGGCCTCCGAACAGCGCAAGCGCACGAAGACCATCGAGGTCAAGGAGATCAAGATGCGTCCCAACATCGACGACCACGACTACGAGACGAAGATGAAGGCCGTGCGCCGCTTCTTCGAGGAGGGCGACAAGGTCAAGGTGACGCTGCGCTTCCGCGGCCGCGAGATGGCGCACCAGGAACTCGGCATGGAGCTCCTGAACCGCGTGCGCGAGGAAACCGCGGAACTGTCGAAGGTCGAGGCCGAGCCGAAGCTCGAGGGCCGGCAGATGATGATGGTGCTGGCGCCCCGTCCGCACTGAGCGGGGTATTCGCCGCGTCGTCTTGCTTTTCGCGAAGCTGTGCGCGATAAGCCGCCCGTCGAACGAGCCGGCCGGCAGGGCATGCCGGGCCGGCTCCTAACGCTGTTCGCGACGCGCCGAGGCTCGCGCCCCGGCATCGGCCGCCCGCTCGGGCGGCTTTTTCGCGTCGCGACGCTTCCGGTTTGGAGAGCGAAATGCCCAAGATGAAGACCAAGGCGGCCGCTAAGAAACGGTTCCGCTTCACCGCCAACGGCCACGTCAAGGCGGGTGCCGCCGGCAAGCGCCACGGCATGATCAAGCGCTCCAACGACTTCGTCCGGGATTCGCGCGGCACCATGCTGCTGTCGAAGGCCGACGAGAAGATCGTCAAGGTCTACATGCCCTACGACCGTTGATCGGTCCGGCATAGAAGCATCGAGGAGCACCGATCATGGCACGCGTCAAACGGGGCGTCACCGCCCACGCCAAGCACAAGAAGGTCCTGGAACAGGCCAAGGGCTTCCGGGGCCGGCGCAAGAACACCATTCGCGCGGCGAAAGCCGCGGTGGACCGCTCGAAGCAATACGCGACGCGCGACCGCCGGGTGAAGAAGCGCAACTTCCGCGCCCTGTGGATCCAGCGCATCAACGCCGCGGTGCGCGAGCACGGCCTGACCTACGCCCGCTTCATGGACGGCTTGGCGAAAAGCGGCATCGAGGTCGACCGCAAGGTCCTGTCGGACGTGGCGATCCACGAGCCGGAAGCCTTCGCGGCGCTGATCGAGTCCGCCAAGAAGGCCCTCGACTACATGAAGGGCCAGTCGCCGAACGCCTACGAGCGCGCGGTCGGAGAGCAGCGCGCCGCGGCCTGACGGCCGCTCGCCCGCCACCCGTCTTCATGCCCGAACGAGGCCCGCCGGCGTCGCGCCGCGCGGGCCTTCGCGTTTCCGGTCGACGCCTTCCCAAGTCGCGGTGCCCTCTGTAGGGCTCCCGGCATGAACCATGCGCATGGAGAACGAGCCCATGACCGACCTCGACGGTCTGGAAGCGCGCTACGCCGCCGCGATCGGCGCCGCCGGCGACGAGGCGGCGCGGGAAGCGGTTCGGCTCGCCGCGGTCGGCAAGAAGGGCGAGGTGTCGTAACTCCTGAAGGGGCTCGTTCGCATTACGCCGGAC
>CAXUCL010000052.1:0-12639 GCA_964249395.1 uncultured Rhizobiaceae bacterium | reverse complement strand
ACGGAGGCCGGCGCGGTCCCGGCGGCCCCCATGCGCGCCGGCGCGCCGGTCGGCGGCAGGGCGGGCAAGGCTTGCGTCGGGTCCTGCGGGTGGACGAACGGGAAGGTCGATGCGGTCAGGAAGGGCAGGGCGGCGAGCGGCAGCCGGTAGCCGAGCGCCGAATCGCCGGGCGTGAGATACAAGCGGTCGCGGCGCGTTTGCCAGCGCTCCGACAGCCAGCGCACGCGTTTGGCTTGGCTTTGCCAGGCCTGGACGGGCAGCACGAAGCCGGCGGGCCGGTCGAGGCCGCGCCCGAACACGGCTTTCAGCCGGGCGCGTTCCTCGCGGTCGGAAACCTTTGAGTCTTCCGGCTCGACGTTCGGCGGCAGCTGCGCCTCGCGCGCCGTCCAATAGGCGGCGTCCTCGAAGGCCGGCGCGACGTTGGCCGGGTCGAGGTCGAGCGCCTGCGCCAGGCGCCGAGCGAGCGTCTCGGCTTCCGCGTCGGTCGCGGTCCGCTCGGATGTTTCCGGCCCGACGAAGTCGCTGTCTTGCCAGATCGGCTCTCCGTCGCGCCGCCAGTAGAGCGAGAAGGTCCAGCGCGGCAGCGTTTCGCCCGGATACCACTTGCCCTGGCCGTGATGAAGGAAGCCGCCCGGCGCGAAGCGGCTGGCCAGGCGCCGGAGCAGGTCGTCGGCGAGCGCCCGCTTGGCGGGGCCCGTCGCGTCGCTGTTCCATTCGGGCGCCTCGAAGTCGTCCACCGAGACGAAGGTCGGCTCGCCGCCCATGGTGAGGCGCACGTCCTGCGCCGCCAGGTCCCGGTCGACCCGTTCCCCCAGCGCGTCGAGCGCCGCCCAGCTCTCGTCGGAGAAGGGATGGGACACGCGCGGCCGCTCCGAGATGCGCGACACCGTCATGGCGAAGTCGAAGTCGGTCCGCGCCTGGCCGGTGAAGCCGCCGGCGATCGGCGCGGCCGAGCGGGGATGCGGCGTCGCGGCGAGCGGCACGTGGCTTTCGCCCGTCATCAGGCCGGAGGTCGGATCGAGGCCGATCCAGCCGGCGCCGGGGAGGTACACCTCCGCCCAGGCGTGCAGGTCGCAGAAGTCGTGCGCCGTGCCGGCCGGGCCTTCGAGTGCCACGACGTCGGGCTTGAGCTGGATCAGGTAGCCCGACACGAAGCGAGCGGCGAGGCCCAGGCGGCGCAGGACGTTGACCAGCAGCCAGGACGTGTCGCGGCAGGAGCCGGAGCGAAGCTCGAGCGTCTCGTCCGGCGACTGCACGCCCGGCTCCATGCGGATCAGATACTTGATCTCGCTCGCCAGCCGTTGGTTCAGCCCCATCAGGAACGCGACGATCGGCGTCGGTGTCCGCTCCACCGAGGCGAGGAAGGCGTCGACCGCCGCGCCGGTCGGCTCGGGCTCGAGGTAGGCCGCGAGATCGGTCTTGAGGTCGTCGGCGTAGGCGAAGGGCCAGCGCTCGGCCGCTTCCTCCACGAAGAAGTCGAACGGGTTGTAGACCGTCATGTCGGCGAGGAGGTCGACCTCGATGCGCAGCTCGCTCGCCGGCTCGGGGAATACGAAGCGCGCCAGCCAGTTGCCGAAGGCGTCCTGCTGCCAGTTGACGAAGTGCTTGGCGGGCCGGACCTTGAGCGAATAGGACGGGACGCGGGTGCGCGAATGCGGCGCCGGACGCAGGCGGATCAGCTGGGGGCCGAGCACGACCGGCCGGTCGTAGCGGTAGTGCGTGACGTGGTGGAGCGCGGCGAGGATCGACATCGGGTCTGCCAGGCGTCCTTGCGATCGTTGGCCGGACCTTAAGGCTTCGGCGCGATGGGGCAAGCGCCGCACCGGGCCTTTGTTTCGCAACTGCGAAAAAGTGCTTAGGCCCCCCGCCGCCGGACGGGAACCGCCATCCCGTCCCTTCATTATGCCGGCATTCCGGGACACCCGCCGGCCCGGCATCGGGGCGGGTGCGCGCCCCGTCCGTTTGTCCGCCCGCAAGGCTCCCGATGCGCTTGTTCTCCTGTCCGTCCTGCGACCAGGTGGTGTTCTTCTCGAACGTCGTCTGCGAGCGGTGCCGCCATGCCCTCGGCTACGAGCCGACCACGAACCGCATGCTGGCGCTGGAGCCGAACGGCGACACCGGGTTCTGGACCGCGGTCGGCCGTGGGGCCGACGGGTCCGGCTGGAAATACTGCGACAACTACCGCCACGGCGTGTGCAACTGGCTGTTGCCCGCCGACAGCCCGGACGCGTTGAGCCTGGCGTCGAAGTTCAACGTCGTGATCCCCGACCTGTCCGAGCCGGCGAACGTTTCGCTCTGGCAGAAGATGGAACTCGCCAAGCAGCACCTGTTCTACACGCTGCTGCGCTTAGGTCTGCCGCTCGTCACGCGCACCGAGCATCCGGAAGGGCTCGGTTTCCAGTTCCTCGACGACGTGAACGGCCGCAAGGTGCTGACCGGGCACGACGACGGCCTCGTCACGATCGCCCTCGTCGAGGCCGACGACGCCGAGCGCGAAAAGCGCCGCGCCGCGATGGGCGAGCCCTATCGCACGCTGCTCGGCCATTTCCGGCACGAGATCGGCCATTGGTACTGGGACCTCCTGGTGCGTGACGGCGGCGCGCTCGACGCGTGCCGCGCCCTGTTCGGCGACGACACGGCGGACTACGGCGCGGCGCTGCAGCTCCACTACGCGAACGGCCCGCGACCCGACTGGCAGGGCGGCCACGTGTCGGCTTACGGCGCCTCGCACCCGTGGGAGGACTTCGCCGAAACCTGGGCGCACTACCTGCACATCGTCGACACGCTGGAGGTCGGCGGCTCCTACGGGATACGCATCCACCCGCGCCTCGACCGCGAGGGCGTCCTGACGACCGAACTCGACTTCAAGGTCTACGACGACGCCACCTCGATCGAGGCGATCGTCGACGCCTGGCTGGCGCTGTCGGCGGCGCTGAACTCCTTCAACCGCGCCATGGGACACGGCGACATCTATCCCTTCGTGCTGTCGCCCGCCGTGATGGCCAAGCTCGGCTTCGTCCACGACCTCGTCCACGGCCGGATCGGGCGCGGCCGGCAGGCGGTCGCGGACCGCCGGCAAAGCCTCGCGGCGTGACCGACGGACCTGGAAGGGTTGAATCGTCGCGGGTGCGCAAAAAGCCTCCCGCCCACCGGTTGTTCGGCGACGCGCCGCTTTAGATAGGCCGGCGGGACGGATCGGGTCGGCCGCGTCCCTTCGGGCCCGGCGGCGGTTCGATCCGCTCGGCCTTCCAGACAATCGACGCTTGAAAACCCCGCACCGGTCGGGTCGCGGGCAGGAACGGAACACGAAGCATGCAAGCTGGCGGCGCGCGCTTGGCGAGAGACACCGACTGGGGCCCGAACCGCGCGGACGGCGGCGTCCGGTTCCGGATCTGGGCTCCGACGAAGGCGGGGGTCGAGCTCGCCTTCGGCGACGCGCAAGCGCCGGAGTTCCTGCCCATGGAACAGGCGACGGGCGGCTGGTGGCAGGTCGTCACCGACCGCGTTGCCTTCGGCTCGGGCTACGCCTTCCGCATCGACGGCGAGGCGATGGTGCCCGATCCGGCGGCGCGGGCGCAAGTCGAGGACGTCCACTCCTGGTCGAAGCTCGTGGACCCGCTCGCCTACGAATGGAAGCTGCCCGATTGGAAGGGCCGGCCGCTGGCCGAATGCGTGTTCTACGAGCTCCACACCGGCACGTTCACGCCGGAAGGCACGTTCGACGGCGTCCTCGCCAAGCTCGACTACCTGCGCGACACCGGCATCACCGCGATCGAGCTCCTGCCGGTCGCCGAGTTCGGCGGCAAGCACGGCTGGGGCTACGACGGGACGCTGCTCTACTGCCCGCACGGCGCCTATGGCGGCGTCGATGGCCTGAAGCGGCTGGTGGACGCCGCGCACGAGCGCGGCCTGATGGTGTTCCTCGACTGCGTCTACAACCATTTCGGACCGGACGGGAACTACCTGAACGCCTACGCGCCGGAGTTCTTCCATCCGGAGATCCACACGCCCTGGGGGCCGGCGATCGCCTACGACGAGCGCCCCGTTCGCGAGTTCATGATCGACAACGCCCTCTACTGGATGGGCGAATACATGATCGACGGCATCCGCCTCGACGCGATCGACTCCATCAAGGACAGGAGCGAGGTCGACGTCATCGCCGAGCTCGCCGCCCGCGTGCGCGACGCCTTTCCCGGCCGCCACGTCCACCTGACCTCCGAGGACGCGCGCAACATCACCTGGCACATCGAGCGCAACGCCGACGAAACGCCGCGCCTCGTGTCGGCCGAATGGAACGACGACTTCCACCATTGCTGCCACGTGCTGACCACGGGCGAGAACGAGGGCTACTACGCCGACTACGCGCCCGGCCGAGCCCGGCAGCTCGCCCGTTGCCTGGCGGAGGGCTTCGTCTACCAGGGCCAGTATTCCGGCGAGCGCGAAACGCATGTCGGTCACCCGTCCGGCCACCTGCCGCCGACCGCCTTCGTGAACTTCATCCAGAACCACGACCAGATCGGCAACCGCGCCTTCGGCGACCGCCTGACGACGCTGGCCGGCCGCAACCAGGTCCTGTGCCTGCAGGCGATCCTGCTCTTGTCGCCGCAGCTGCCGCTCATCTTCATGGGCGAGGAATACGGGGAAACGCAGCCGTTCTGCTTCTTCACCGATTTCCACGGCGAGCTCGGCGAGGCGGTGTCCGAGGGCCGCAAGGCGGAGTTCAAGAAGTTCGCCGCCTACGAGCGGGAAGGCCGGTCCGTCGTGCCGGACCCGAACGACGCCTCGACCTTCCAGGACTCCAAGCTGCGCTGGGAGCGGCTCGGGGAGAACGGCTACGCGGAGCGCTACGCCACCGTGAAGGAGCTGCTGCGCATCCGGCGCGAGACCGTCGTGCCGCTGCTCGGCACCGTCCCGCCGCGCTGCGGCTCCTACACCGCCAGCGACTCGCGCGCCTTCGAGGTGTGCTGGTCGCTCGGCCCCAACGCCGCCATGCACCTGTTCGCCAACCTCGACGACGAACCCTGGGGCCTGCCGGAAGCCATCACGTCGCCCGAGCGCCTGCAAGGCCGCACGATCTTCGCGACGAGCCCGGCGGCCGAGGACGAGCTCCTGCGCAACGGCGTCCTGCCGGGAACCTCCGTCGTCGTGCGGCTCGCCGAACGGCTGCGGATCGGGAGAACCGTTTGATGTCCGACCTCGACCGGCTGGCGGAAAGCCACGGCATCCAGATCGGCTACGTGTCCGAGCTCGGCGAGCGCGTCGTGATCTCGGACGCGGCCAAGCGCAACCTCCTCGCCGTTCTCGGCGTCGACCCGGACGGCGGGGACTACGGCCGCTTCGATGAGGCGGCCGACACGCCGTCGAAGCGTTGCGCCGTGCCCGAGGTGCTGTTCGCCGAAAAGGCCTGGGGCGTCACGTGCCAGCTCTACGCGCTGCGCTCGGCGCGCTCGCTGGGGCTCGGCGACTTCGAGGACCTTGCCCGCTTCGCCGAGATCGCGGCCGAGGCCGGGGCTTCCTTCGTCGGCGTCAATCCGCTGCACGCGCTGTTCATGGCCGACGGCAACCGCTTCGGCCCGTATTCGCCTTCGACGCGGCGCTTCTTCAGCCCGATGTACCTGGCCGTCGACAAGATCGCCGGCGGCGGCGCGGCGCTCGCCCGCGCGCGAGACGCGGCGCCCGACGCGTTCGCGGCGCTGAACGGCGACCTGGTGGACTATCCGCTCGCCGTCGGCTTGAAGAACCGCGTTCTGCGCGCCCTGTTCGACGAGAACCACGCGGCGATCCGCACCGACGAGAGCTTCGAGCGCTTCGTCGCCGGCAACGGCGAGCCGTTGCGCGACTTCGCCCTGTTCGAGGCGATCTCGGCCAAGATGGTGGCGGACGGGCGCCACGCCGGCTGGCACTCCTGGCCGGACGATTGGCGGCGGCGCGCTTCGCCGGCGGTGGACGCCTTCGCGGACGGCGCGGGAGCCGACGACGTCCTGTTCCACCTTTGGCTGCAGTATCTTTGCGACGAGCAGCTCGCCGCCGTGCAGCGGCGGGCGCGCGGCGCGGGGATGCGGATCGGCCTCTACCTCGACCTGGCGGTCGGCGTCGCGCCGGACGGCGAGGAGACCTGGGCCGATCCCGACCTCACCGTCGGCTCGGCGCGCGTCGGCTCGCCGCCCGACATGTTCAACGCCAACGGCCAGGACTGGGGCCTCGCCCCCTTGTCGCCCGAAGCGCTGGCGCAGCGCGAGTTCCGCCCGCTCAAGCATTCCTTCGACACGCTGACGCGCCACGCCGGGGCGGTGCGCATCGACCACGCGATGGGCCTCGCCCGGCTGTGGTGGATCGCGGAAGGCACGCGTTCGGCGGAGGGCGGCTACGTGCGCTATCCGCTCGGGCGCATGGTCGACACCATCGCCGACGTGTCGAGCCGCAACAACTGCATCGTGATCGGCGAGGATCTCGGCACCGTGCCGCCGGGCTTCCGCTCCACCATGGCGGACAGCAACGTGCTGTCCTACCGCGTCCTCTACTTCGAGCGGAACGGCGGCACCTTCATCGACCCGTCGCTCTACCCCGAACTGTCGCTCGCTTGCGTGTCGACGCACGATCTGCCGACGCTCAAGGGCTGGTGGAACGGCAGCGACGTCGCCCTGCGCGAGGAGATGGGCACGCAGTCGGCCGAGCGCTCGGAGGAGGGCCGGCAAGAACGGGTGCGGGACCGCAACGCCCTGTTCATGGCGCTGAAGGAATCGGGCGTCCTGCCGGAGCGCTTCGAGCGCGCCGCGTCCGGCGAGGACCCGTTGCCGGACGAGTTCGAGCCGGACATCGCCGACGCGGTGCACCGCCTGGTGGCCCGCACGAACAGCATCCTCGTCGCGATCCAGGTCGAGGACATGATCGGCTCGAACCGCCAGCCGAACCTGCCGGGCACCACCGACCAGTATCCGAACTGGCGCATCCGCCTGCCGGTCGCGCTGGAAGACCTCGCGGCCCATCCCGGTTTCCAGTCGGCCGCGGCCGCGATGCGAAGCGAACGTCCATGAACCGGCCCCTCGTCGCGACCTACCGCTTGCAGTTCCGCGAGGGCACGGGCTTTAGGGAAGCCGCCGCGCTCGCGCCCTACCTGAAGCAACTCGGCATCAGCCATTTCTACGCCTCGCCGATCTTCGCCGCCTCGCCCGGCTCGACGCACGGCTACGACGTCGTCGACTACAACCGCTTCGAGGCGGATCTGGGCGGCGATGAGGGCTTCGCGGCCTTGAGCGACGCGATGGCGGCCCAAGACGTCGGCGTCATCCTCGACTTCGTGCCGAACCACATGGGCGTGTCGCCGGAGAACGCCTGGTGGGAGGACGTGCTGGCCTGGGGCCGCGAAAGCCGCCACGCCAACACCTTCGACATCGCCTGGGACGCGGAGAAGATCCTGGTGCCGGTGCTCGGCAAGCCCTACGGCGACGCGCTGGCCGACGGCGACCTGAAGGTCGTGGCCGACGTCGATCGGGCCCGCTTCCGCTTCGACGCCGGCGGCTACGGCCTGCCGGTCGATCCGCGCTCGCTGGGACACGTCTTCGCCTTCATCGACAGTCCCGAGCGCGACCGGCTCATCCGCCGCTTCGCCGTCGCGACGCCGGTCGACGGCGACGAGCTGACCGAGCGCCTGCGCGAGCACATCGCCGACCCCGCCTTCAAGGCGGCGTTGGAAGCCGCGGTCGACGCGGTGAACGGGGACCAGGCGGCGCTGCACGCGCTGCACGAGGCGCAGAACTGGCGCCTCGCCTGGTGGCGCACGGCGCGCGAGAAGCTGACCTACCGCCGCTTCTTCGAGATCGCCGACCTGATCGGCGTGCGCCAGGAGATCCGCTCGGTGTTCCGCGAGTCGCATCGCACCGTCATTCGCCTCGCGCGCGAGCGGCGGCTCGACGGCATCCGCATCGACCACGTCGACGGCGTCGCCGACCCGAAGAACTACCTGCTCGACCTGCGCCAGGCCTTCCAGGCCAACCGCCGCGATCCCGGCATCTGGGTGGAGAAGATCCTGACCGGCACGGAGCGGCTGCGCACGTCCTGGGACATCCAAGGCACCACCGGCTACGAGTTCATCACCGCGTTGTCCGGCCTCTTCGTCGACGCCTCCCAAGAGGAGGCGATGACGCAGAGCTATTGCGGGTTCCTCGGCGAGGTCGAGGACATGCGCGCCATGATCCTCAAGCAGAAGCGGGCGATCTTCGCGCGCAACCTCGCGGGCGAGCTCGCCTACCTGACCGCCGAAGCCTTGTCCGTGGCGAGCCGCGGCCTGTCCACCCGCGACCTCGGACCCGACACGCTCCAGCGCTCGATCCTGGAGGTCGCGGCGGCGTTGCCGGTCTACCGCACCTATGTCGGCCTCGACGGCGTGCCGGAGAAGGACGTTGCCATCATCGACGACGCGGTGGCGCTGGCGCAGGGCACGCGCGAGGTTGAGGCCGACGAGCCGATCAGCTTCATCGGCCGCCTCTTGAAGCTCGACTTCGAGGCGGCGGCCGACGTCGCCGGCGCGCTCAACTTCACGCGGCGCTTCCAGCAGACCACCGGCGCGGTGATGGCCAAGGCCGTCGAGGACACGGTGTTCTACCGCTACAACCGCCTGATCGCGCTGAACGAGGTCGGCGGCGAGCCGGACCATTACGGCGCGCCCGTTTCGGCCTTTCACGAGGCGATGCGCGTGCGCGTTTCCGACCAGCCGGAAGGGCTGCTCGCGACCTCCACCCACGACACCAAGCGCGGCGAGGACGCGCGGGCGCGGCTCTACGCGATCAGCGAGGCGCCGGAGAGGTGGGCAGAGATCGTGTCCGGCGCGGCCGAGCGGCTCGGCGCCTTCCGCGAGCGTGTCGAGCCGCTGCTCGTGTCGCCCGATCCCGCGACGGAATGGGGGTTCTACCAGAGCCTCCTCGGCGTTTTGCCGGCCGACTTCGACGCGAGCGACCACGCGGGCGCGAAAGAGATCGAGACGCGCCTCGTCGCCTTCATGGAGAAGGCGGTGCGCGAGGCCAAGCGCTTCACCTCCTGGACGGCGCCGGCGGAAGGCTACGAGACCGCCCTGCGCGGCTTCGTGTCTGCCGCGCTCGACGAGAGAAACGGCTTCCTCGACGGCTTCTGGCGCGACGTCCAGCCCTTCGTCGCGGCGGGCGCCCTGACGTCGCTCGGCCAGACGATCGTCAAGCTCGCGGCGCCGGGCGTGCCGGACATCTACCAGGGCACGGAATTCTACGACCTGTCGTTGGTCGACCCGGACAACCGCCGGCCGATCGACTTCGCCGCCCGGGCCCGGGCGATGAACGAGGACATGGCCATGCCGGACGCGCTGCGATCCTGGCGCGACGGCCGGATCAAGGCGAAGCTCACGGCGGCCGGCCTGAGGGCGCGGCAGGCCTCGCCCGAGCTCTTCACCCGCGGCGACTATCTTCCGCTGGAGGTGCGCGGCGCGATGGCGAAGCACGTCGTCGCCTTCGCGAGAACCCGCGAAGAGGCGGCGGCGATCGTCGTCGCCCCGCGCCTCGCCTTGCAACTGCTCGCGGCGGGCGGCGACGACATCGTGCCGGGCGCGGACGCGTGGGGGGACACCGAGATCGTGCTCGGCGACCGGCTGATCGGCCGCGACTGGCGCGACGCGCTCGACGAAGGATCGGTTTCCTTCGACGACCGGATCGCCATGACGGCGCTGCCGGGCGGCCTGCCCTTCGCCTTCCTCATGTCGATTTGAGACGAAGAACGGCCGCCGGCCACTCGCAACCATGGGGAGGAAGTGATGGCGATCCGCACCGTCGTTTGGAACGAGTTCCTGCACGAGCGCGAGAACGACACCGTCCGCGCGATCTACCCGGACGGCATCCACGAGACGATCGCCGCTGCCCTGCGCCGGGACCCCGACCTCGACGCGTCCACCGCCTGGCTGGAGCAGCCCGAGCACGGGCTGCCGGCCGAGCGCCTGGCCGAAACCGACGTGCTGGTCTGGTGGGGGCACAAGGCGCACGGGCGCGTGGCCGATGCCGTCGCCGAGCGCGTCGCCGAGCGCGTCTGGCAGGGCATGGGCCTCGTGGTGCTGCATTCCGGCCATTTCTCGAAGGTGTTCAAGCGGCTGATGGGCTCGCCCTGCTCGCTTCGCTGGCGGGAAGCCGGCGAGCGCGAGCGCGTTTGGACGATCAACCGCTCGCACCCGATCGCGGCCGGCATCGGCGAGCGGATCGAGATCGAGCACACGGAGATGTACGGCGAGCCGTTCCTCGTGCCCGAGCCGACCGAGACCGTTTTCGTGTCCTGGTACCAGGGCGGCGAGGTGTTCCGCTCCGGGATGACCTGGACGCGCGGCGCGGGCCGCGTCTTCTATTTCGCGCCAGGCCACGAGACCTATCCGATCTATCACGACGAACAAGTTCAACGCGTGCTGCGCAACGCCGTGCGCTGGGCCTACAATCCGGCGGCGCCTTGGGCGGACGTGTCGGAGGCGCCGAACGTGCCGATCGCGCAAGCGCCGGAGCGGATCGAGCGGCGTGGCGGCTCGCTGCACGCGCCCGGCGAGGAAGGCTTCCGGTGACCGACCAGCGCATCCTCATTCTCGGCACGGGCTCCATCGCCCATACCCACGCGGAACACTTCGAGCTGATCCCCGGCTGCCGGCTCGTCGCCGCCGTCGACACCGACGAGACGCGCGCGCGAGCCTTCGCCGAGCGGCACGCCATCGCGAACGCCTTCGGCGATCTCGAGGCGGCGATCGCCTGGGGGCAGTTCGATGCCGTCGTGAACTCGACGCCGGACGGCGTCCACTACAGCACCACGATGCGGCTCATCGAGGCGAGGAAAGCGGTGTTCTGCGAGAAGCCGCTCGCCGTGAACCACCGCGACGCGACCGCGATGACGGAAGCGGCGGAGGCGGCCGGGCTGATCGCGATGGTGAACCTCACCTACCGCAACGCCCACGCCATCCAGACCGCCCGGCGCATGGTGCTGAACGGCGAGATCGGCGAAGTGCGGCACGTCGATGCGAGCTACCTGCAGAGCTGGCTGACGGCCAAGCACTGGGGCGACTGGCGCACCGACGACCGCTGGCTTTGGCGCCTGTCGGCGAGCCACGGCTCGAAGGGCGTCGTCGGCGACATCGGCGTCCACATCCTCGACTTCCTGGCCTTCGGCACCGGTCTCGACGTGGTCGCGCTGACGGCGCGCCTGAAGACCTTCCCCAAGGCCGAGGGCGACGCGGTGGGCGCCTACCGGCTCGACGTCAACGATAGCTGCGCGATGACGGTTGAGCTGTCGAACGGCGCGCTCGGCGTCGTCCACATGTCGCGCTTCGGCACCGGCAAGCTGAACGACCTCGACCTGACCATCCACGGGACGCAGGGCGCGCTGAAGGTCTGGTCCGACCACGAGACCTCGCGGCTGGAGGCGTGCCTCGGGCCCGACATCGAGACGCAGACCTGGCGTCCGGTGGACTGCCCGCCGACCCCGAAGAACGCCGAGCGCTTCGTGATCGCGCTCCTCACCGGCGCGAACGGCGAGCCGACCTTCCGCCGCGCGGCGGAGGTGCAGAAGCTCCTGGATCTCTGCTTCGAGGCGGACGAAGCGCGGCGGGAACTGACGGTCGTGTGACAGCGGAGAGGCCAAACGTCCGGCGGAGCGGATCGCCGCTCAGAAGCCGATCCGCTCCTCCAGACGCGTCACGCGGTGGGTCAGATCGTCGAGATCGCTTCTCGCATTCAACCCAAGCTGCACCGCGTTGAGAATCTCGTTATACTGACTGACCAGCTCCGAGCGGGCTGCGTGAAGGTCGGCGGACAGGCGATCCATGCGGGTTTCAAGCTCATCGATTCGATTCAGAACCGCATCGATTCGGATATGCACCTTCTGAACTTCAGCACCAAGGTTCGCCTGCCCCTCCTGCAAGCGATTGATCTGACGGCTCAGCCGGTCGTAGGCCGCATCGATCGGGTCGTTGCGGCTATTCAGAGTGGCCAATTGCGCCGTGCTGCGCTTCTGCCCCTCGATCACCGCTTCGATGAGAGGAATGAACCGGCCGATGTCCCCGTCCGCCATGACACGCGATCTCGTTGCCTGTTTGCCTCAAATGGCGCTCATCGTCGGCGGCGCAACGGCCGAGCGCGTTGGGCACCCGCTTCACCCTCGCCGGTTCTCGCTCGGCGGGACGCTCGGGTTCTTCGCGTAGCCGGGGCCGATCGTGAGCGGCGCCTTCGGCATCGCTGCGTCGTCGAGGTCCGACTTGACCGTGAAGCTCGTCGCGAACACCTCCCGGCGCTCCACGCCGTCGAGCAGGCGGACGTCGACCTTGTAGGGCCTGTCCTTGCGGATGCCGGAAACGTTCGCGGTGCGGATGCCGTACTGCTTGGCGGCGGCCCATAGCCGCGTCGAGACGAGGATCGGCGGTCCGCCCGCCGGGTCCTCGAACCGCGCCTCGATCACGGAAGCGTTGGCGACGGGGCGCTGCAACACGGCGGTGAAGCCGTAGAAGCTCTCGGCGGTGCGGATGTTGAAGACGAAGCCGGCGCCGGCGATCTTGAGATGAGGCGTCTCGCCGGGCGGCCCCCCCGGCGCCCCAGCCCCCCCCCCCCCCACAACAACCAACGCCCGCCCCGCGGCGCCCCCCCGCCCCCCCGCCAG
>CAXUCL010000051.1:0-13088 GCA_964249395.1 uncultured Rhizobiaceae bacterium | reverse complement strand
GATCCGGCGCCGATCCAGCCGAAGGTGCCGGCGGCCGCCGCGACGCGGAACTGGCGAGGTGGCCTCAGCCTGATCGGCGAGCCGAAATACCCGACGGGCTTTTCCCGCTTCGACTACGTCAACCCGGACGCGCCGAAAGGCGGCACGCTGCGCCTCAGCTCGGTCGGCTCGTTCGACACGCTAAACCCGATCCTCGCCAAGGGCGACGCCGCCGAGGGCGCGAACCTCGTGTTCGAGCCCTTGATGCGCGCGTCCGAGGACGAGGTGTCCACCGAATACGGCCTCTTGGCCGACGCCGTCTCCTATCCGGACGATTATTCCTCCGTCACCTACCGCCTGCACCCCCGCGCCCGCTGGCACGACGGCCGGCCGGTCACGGCCGACGACGTGGTGTGGAGCTTCGAGCAGTTGAAGGAACACAACCCGAGCCAGGGCTTCTACTACCGCCACGTCGCTTCCGCCGCGCAAACGGGCGAGCGCGAGGTGACCTTCACTTTCGACGAGCGGAACAACCGTGAGCTGCCGAACATCGTCGGCCAGCTGATCGTCCTGCCGAAGCACTGGTGGACGGGGACGGACGCCAACGGGCGCCAGCGCTCGATCGCGGAAACGACGCTGGAGCCGCCGCTCGGCTCGGGTCCCTACCGGGTGGCGAGCGTCAACACCGGCCGGGGCCTCAGCTACGAGCGCGTTCCCGACTACTGGGGCGCGGACCTGGCCGTCAACGTCGGCCAGCACAACTTCGACCGCATCGAATACGTCTACTTCCGCGACGACACGGTCGCCTTCGAGGCGTTCAAGGCCAACCAGTTCGACTTCTGGGCCGAGAACAAGGCGTCGCGCTGGGCGACGGGCTACGACTTCCCGGCCGTGCGCGACGGGTTCGTGCGGCGCGAGCGCTACCCGAATCCCTACCGCACCGCCGGACTGATGGTCGGCTTCATCCCGAACCTGCGCCGTCCGCTGTTCCAGCGCCTGGAGGTCCGGCAGGCGCTGAACGACGCCTTCGACTTCGAGACCATGCAGCGGACGCTGTTCTTCGGCGAGTACCAGCGCCCGAACTCGTTCTTCTACAACACCGAGCTCGCCGCCGCCGGCCCGCCCTCGCCCGCCGAGCTCGCCTTCCTGGAGCCGCTGCGCGGCCGCGTGCCCGACGCAGTGTTCACCGCCCCCTACGGCAATCCGGTCGGCGGCGACAACGCGAAGATCCGCGACAACCTGCGCCGGGCGCTGGAGCGCCTGAAGGCCGCCGGCTTCGAGCAGCGCGGCGGCCGCCTGGTGGACACCGAGACCGGCCAGCCATTCTCCTTCGAGCTGCTCCTGAACGGGGAAACCCTCGCCGGCGTCGCCAGCCAGTATGGGCAGAGCCTCCGCCGCATCGGCATCGAGATGCGGCTGCGGCCGGTGGACCCGTCACAGTACATCAACCGCGTCCGCGCCCGCGACTACGACATGATGTACGGCGGCCTCGCGCAATCGCTGTCGCCCGGCAACGAGCAATACGACTATTGGAGCTCGGGCGCGGCCGACCAGGCGGCCTCGCAGAACTACGCCGGCATCAAGGACGGGGCCGTCGACGCGCTGGTCGTCCAGGTCGTGCAGGCGAAGGACCGCGAGACGCTGGTCGCGGCGACCAAGGCGCTCGACCGCGTCCTTCTCGCCAACCAGTACATCGTCCCGAGCTATGTCGGCGTCGACGCGCGCGTCGCGCTGTGGGACCGCGTTTCGCACCCGGCGGAACTGCCGCGATACTCGATCGGCTGGCCGGACCTTTGGTGGTACGACGAGGCGAAGGCCGCCAAGCTTCCGGCCCCGCGCTCGTGACGGCGCTTTCCTTCTCGCGCCGCCGCTTCGGCCAATTCGTGCTGGCGGCCGGCGGTGCGGCGACGCTGCCGCGCACCCTGTTCGCGCAATCGCCGACCGACACGCTCGTCCACGGCCTGTCGGCCTACGGCGACCTGAAATATCCCGCCGACTACCCGCACTTCGACTACGCCTCGCCAAACGCGCCGAGGGGCGGCGCGATGAACCTCGGCGTCGCCAACTGGGCGCTGAACCAGAGCCCGCAGACCTTCGACACCTTGAACACCTTCACGCTCGCCGGCAACGCCGCGCCGCGGCTGGAGCGGCTCTACGACGCGCTGATGGTGTCCTCGCTCGACGAGCCCGACGCGATCTACGGCGCGCTTGCCGAAAGCGTCTCGATCTCGCCCGACCGCAACGGCTTCACCTTCGCGCTGCGGCCCGAAGCGCGGTTCTCGACCGGCGCCCCGGTGACGGCGGCCGACGTCGCCTTCTCCTACGGCATCCTGAAGGAGAAGGGCCATCCGAGCCTTGCCATCACCTTGCGCGAGGTGGTGGAAGCCGTGGCCGTCGACGAGCGCACCGTACGCCTGCGCTTTTCCGGCCAACAGACGCACCAGGACGCGCTGGGTGCGCTGACGGTGCCGATCGTGCCGGCCGCCTTCTTCGAGGGCCGCGCGTTCGAGCGCACCGGCCTCGACGCCATTCCCGGCAGCGGCCGCTACGCGATCAAGCGCTTCGCCGTCGGCCGCTTCATCGAATACGAGCGGCGGGCGGACGATTGGGCGCGGAACCTGCCCTTCGCGCGCGGGCTCGACCACTTCGAGACGCTGCGGATCGACTTCTTCCGCGACCGGCAGCCGGCGCTGGAAGCCTTCAAGAAGGGGCAGATCACCTTCCGCGAGGAGTTCACCACCCGCTCCTGGGCGACGGAATACGACTTCCCGGCCGTGCGCGAGAAGCGCGTCGTGCGGGCCGAGTTCCCGGAAGAGAAGCGCCCGCGCTTCCAGTGCTGGGCGCTGAATCAGCGGCGCGAGCGGTTCCGGGACGCGCGTGTGCGCCGTGCGATCAACCTGTGCTTCGACTTCGAATGGACGAACCGCAACCTCCTGTTCGGGCTGCGAACCCATTCCGACTCGCCGTTCGAGGGTTCCGACTACAAGGCGGCGGGGGTGCCGTCGCCGGCGGAGCTCGCGATCCTCGAGCCCCTGCGCGGCCAGGTGCCGGCGGAGGCGTTCGGCGAGGCCTGGGTGCAGCCGGTCTCGGACGGCTCGGGGCTCGACCGGCGCATCCTGCGCGACGCCGTGCGGCTGCTGGCCGAGGCCGGCTGGACGCAGCAGGGCGGCCGCCTCCGGAACGCGCGCGGCGAGCCCTTCGCGCTGGAATACCTGATCAACGGCGCCGAGCAGAGCCGTGTCTACGGGAAGTTCCTGGAAACGCTGAAGCGCATCGGCGTCGACGCGAGCTTCCGTCTCGTCGACGAGGCGCAGTACCAGGACCGACAGCGCCGCTTCGATTTCGACATGATCCTGATCGCCTTCTCGCTCTCGGCGACGCCGACGCGGCCGAGCCTGGAGTTGTTCTTCGGGTCCAAACAGGCGGGCGTCGAAGGCTCCTACAACCTGCCGGGCATGCGGGACGCGGGCGTCGACCGCTTGATCGAGATCGTCGGAGCGGCGGAGGACCGCGACACCTTCGCCGCGGCCATGCGCTGCCTCGACCGGGTGCTGCGCGCCCGGCTCGATTGGATCCCGAACATCAATGCGGGCGTGCACCGCGTTGCATATTGGGACATGTTCGGCTTCAAGGAGGAGAAGCCCGACTACGCCTTCCCCGTGGAATCGCTCTGGTGGTTCGACGCGGCGCGCGCCAGGGCGATCGGTCGGGCCTGAGGCCGTTTGCGGAGCGACCCGGCCGCTCATCCCGTCGCCGCCGACGCTTCTCCCGTCGGCCAACCGCCTGAGAGGGTGCATGGGCGCCTATATCCTCCGCCGCCTCCTCCTGATGATCCCGACGCTGCTCGGCATCATGGCGATCTCGTTCGTGGTGATCCAGTTCGCGCCGGGCGGCCCGGTGGAACAGGTGATCGCCAACCTGTCGGGCCAGGGCGGCGGCGCCGCCGAGCGCGTCGGCGGCGGCGGCGGCGACTTCGGGCAGAACAGCTCCGGCGAGGCGTCGGGCTACCGTGGGGCGCAGGGGCTCGACCCGGCCTTCATCGCCAAGCTGGAGCAGCAGTTCGGCTTCGACCGGCCGCCGCTGGAGCGCTTCGGCCTGATGCTCTGGAACTACCTGCGCTTCGACTTCGGCGAAAGCTACTTCCGATCCGTGTCGGTGATCGACCTGATCCTGGAGAAGATGCCGGTGTCGATCTCGCTCGGCCTGTGGATCACGCTCCTGAGCTACGGCATCTCCATCCCGCTCGGCATCCGCAAGGCCGTCAAGGACGGCTCCACCTTCGACGTCTGGACCTCGGCCGTGGTGATCGTCGCCTACGCCGTGCCGGGCTTCCTGTTCGGCATCCTCCTGATCGTGTTCTTCGCCGGCGGCTCGTTCTTCGACTGGTTCCCCTTGTCGGGCCTCACCTCCGACAACTGGGAACAGCTGTCCTGGCCGGGCAAGATCGTCGACTACTTCTGGCACCTGGCGCTGCCCTTGATCGCCCTGTCGCTGTCGGCCTTCGCGACCACGACGCTGCTCACCAAGAACTCCTTCCTCGACGAGATCAGGAAGCAGTACGTGACGACCGCCCGCGCCAAGGGCCTCAGCGAGCGGCGCGTCCTCTACGGCCACGTGTTCCGCAACGCCATGCTGATCATCGTCGCCGGCTTCCCGGGCGCCTTCATCTCGGCCTTCTTCACCGGCTCGCTGCTGATCGAGACGATCTTCTCGCTCGACGGCCTCGGGCTGCTCGGCTTCGACAGCGTCTACAAGCGCGACTACCCGGTGGTGTTCGCGACGCTCTACATCTTCTCGTTGATCGGGCTCCTGACCTCGCTCCTGTCCGACCTGACCTACACCTGGATCGATCCGCGCATCGACTTCGAGCGGCGGGGAGTCTGATGGACCGCACCCTCGACCGGACCGGCGACCTGCCCCCCGACCGCGAACCCGTGCCGGAAGCGCAGGAAGCGCGCGAGGACCGCCTCGTCGACGCGGCCGGCACGGCGCAGCTGGCGCCCGCCGCCCAAGTCGTGCGCTCGCGGCTGTCGCCGCTCAACCGCCGCCGGCTGGAGAACTTCAAGGCGAACCGGCGGGGCTTGTGGTCGTTCTGGATCTTCGCCGTGCTGTTCGTCGTGACGCTGTTCGCCGAAGGGATCAGCAACGACCGGCCGCTGCTCGTCCAATACAAGGGCGCGTTCTACTACCCGCTGGTGACGGACTATTCCGAGGAGACGTTCGGCGGCTTCCTGCCGACCACGAACTACCGCGACCCGTTCATCCAGGAAGAGATCGCCGCCAACGGCTGGGTGCTCTGGCCGCCGATCCGCTATTCCTACCGGACCGTCAACAACGAGATCCCGACCAACGCGCCCTCCAAGCCCTGGTGGCTGCTGTCGCCCGAGGAGCGCTGCGCGAAATACCCGAACGGCGTCGCCGACGTGAACTGCACGATCGGCAACTTCAACTGGCTCGGCACCGACGACCAGGCGCGCGACGTGCTGGCGCGGATCATCTACGGCTTCCGCATCTCGGTGCTGTTCGGGCTGACGCTGACCTTCTTCTCGGCGGTGGTGGGCGTGTCGTCGGGCGCGGTGCAGGGCTATTTCGGCGGCTGGGTCGACCTCCTGTTCCAACGCTTCATCGAGATCTGGAGTTCGATCCCGACGCTGTTCGTGCTTCTCATCATCGCCTCGATCCTGCCGCCGGGCTTCTGGATCCTGCTCGGCATCATGCTCCTGTTCTCCTGGGTGTCGTTCGTCGGCGTGGTGCGGGCCGAGTTCCTGCGCGCGCGCAACTTCGAATACGTCAACGCGGCGCGGGCGCTCGGCGTGCGCGACCGCACCATCATGGTGCGCCACCTCCTGCCGAACGCGATGGTGGCGACCCTGACCTTCCTGCCGTTCATCCTGAACGGCTCGATCACGACCTTGACCTCGCTCGACTTCCTCGGCTTCGGCCTGCCGCCGGGCTCCCCCTCGCTCGGCGAGCTCCTGCAGCAGGGCAAGAACAACCAGACGGCGCCCTGGCTCGGCATTTCCGGCTTCGTGGTCTTGTCCCTGATGCTGTCGCTGCTGGTCTTCGTCGGCGAAGCGGTGCGCGACGCCTTCGACCCGCGCAAGACGTTCGGCAGGTAATGAGTATGAGCGAAGCCAAAAGAATAGTCACCGAAGACGCCACCGCCGAGGAACTGCCGGAACGCTTTCGTCGAGGCATCGAACCAACCACGGGGATCACCGTGGTGGTCACGGAGAAGACATCGGCGACGAACCGAGGCGGAGGTTTCGACTACCATCGCTTCTGGGGGATCGCCGCTCATCGCAATACAAGCATCGACGAAGCAGTGGCACGCGTCAGGGAGCTTCGCGACGAATGGGACGAGCGGTGACCGCTCCCGTTTATTTCGACGCAAATGCCATTATCCGGCTGCTCGAACATCGTGACGCGCCTTTGCTGCGGCTTCTGGACCGAATGAAAGAGCGCGCAGCGGCGATCTGCACGAGTGAAATCAGCTTGGCCGAGGTTCTCGTCGTCCCGTTGCGCGAAAAGGACCGGCGGCTCATCGACAGCTACGAGACCTTTCTGCGCGGCAGCGCGGGGATCGTCGTCGCATCGGTAAGCAGAAACGTTCTCAGGCTGAGCGCTGAGTTGCGGGCCACGATGGGCGGCAAGTCTCCGGATGCCATTCACGTCGCGACCGCCATGCTGAACGGCTGCAAGCTGGTGGTGTCGTCCGATCAGCGCCTGCGGGTGGCGCCGGACATCCGGCGCGTCGCCATCGAAGATCTCGACGGGCTGGCTGATCTGCCATGATGTCCCCCGAACCTTTGCACCATCACAGCCATTCCCACGACCACGCCGCGCACGCCTCCGAGCGCCGCGTCGCGCTGGCCGCCGCGCTCACCGGCCTGTTCCTCGTCGCCGAGGTCGCCGGCGGGCTCCTGTCCGGCTCGCTGGCGCTTCTCGCCGACGCCGGCCACATGCTCGTCGACTTCGCCGGTTTGGCGCTCGCCTTCCTCGCGTTCCGGATCGCGCGCCGGCCGGCGAACGCGCGCAACACCTACGGCTACGACCGGGTGCAGATCCTCGTCGCCTATTCCAACGGCCTGGCGCTGTTCCTGATCGCCGCCGCGATCCTGTTCGAGGCCGCCGGGCGGCTGCTGAACCCGGCGCCGGTGCTCGGGGGCCCGATGCTCGCCGTCGCGGCGGCCGGCCTCCTCGTCAACGTCGCGGCGTTCTTCGCGCTGCACGGCGGCGACCGGGAGGACCTGAACCTGCGCGGCGCGCTGCTCCATGTCGTCGGCGACATGCTCGGCTCGGTGGCCGCGATCGCCGCGGCTTTGGTCATCCTGGCCACCGGCTGGACGCCGATCGACCCGATCCTGTCCGTGCTGGTCTGCTTATTGATCCTCGGCAACGCCTGGAGACTGGTGCGCGAGAGCGGCCACATCCTGCTCGAAGGCGCGCCGGACGGGGTGGAGACCGGCGCGATCGGCCCGGCGATCGCCCGCGCGGTGCCGGGCGTGACCGACGTCCACCACGTCCACGCCTGGGCGATCACGCCGCGGCGGCGGGCGGCGACGCTGCACGCCCGCTTGGCGGACGGGGAGGACGCGACCGTCGCGGTGCGCGCGATCAAGGCGCTGCTCGCCGAGCGCTTCGGCATCACCCACGCGACCGTCGAGATCGAGCGCGGTTCTTGCGCCGACGATAACGGCCAGCCGTGCGGCGGGCACGACGCCGGCCACGACCATCGTCACCCGTCCCACGCCCCGATCGGATCGCCGGCATGAGCGCGCCCGCCCCAACGCCCGCTGACGCGCCATCCGCCGACGCGCCGCTCCTCGACGTGCGCGGCCTGAAGGTCGCCTTCCACCAGGGCGGGCGCACGAGCCTCGCCGTGGACGACGTGTCGTTCAGCATTCGGCGCGGCGAAACCCTGGCGCTCGTCGGCGAGTCGGGCTCGGGCAAATCGGTCTCCGCCCTGTCGATCCTCAAGCTCCTGCCCTACCCGGCGGCCAGCCACCCTGGCGGCGCCGTCCTGTTCGACGGCGAGAACCTCATCGACGACGACGAGCGGGATCTCCGCCGCGTGCGCGGCAACCGCATCTCGATGATCTTCCAGGAACCGATGACCTCGCTGAACCCGCTCCATTCCATCGAGCGGCAGGTCGGCGAGATCCTGAAACTCCACCGGGGCCTGAACGAGCGCGACACAACCGCCCGCGTCCTCGACCTCCTCCACCAGGTCGGCATCCGCGAGCCGGAAAAGCGCCTCGGCGCCCATCCGCACCAGTTGTCCGGCGGCCAGCGGCAGCGCGTAATGATCGCCATGGCGCTCGCCAACGAGCCGGACCTCCTGATCGCCGACGAGCCGACCACCGCGCTCGACGTGACGGTGCAGGCGCAGATCCTCGAGCTCCTGAAGGTGCAGCAGCAGAAGCGCCGGATGGCGATGCTGTTCATCACCCACGACCTCGGCATCGTCCGGCGCATCGCCGACCGGGTCTGCGTGATGTTCCGAGGCAAGATCGTCGAGGCAGGACCGACCGAGCGCATCTTCGCGGCGCCCCAGCACGACTACACCCGGCGCCTGCTCGCCGCCGAGCCGAAGGGCCGTCCGCCCGCGAGCCGCGCCGATGCTGCCGTCGTGATGGAGGGCCGCGGCGTCAAGGTCTGGTTCCCGATCAAGACCGGCTTCTTCCGCCGCACCACCGACCACGTGCGCGCGGTGGACGGCATCGACCTGACCGTGCGCGCCGGGCAGACGGTCGGCGTCGTCGGCGAGTCGGGCTCCGGCAAGACGACGCTCGGTCTGGCGCTCGCCCGCATGATTTCCTCGCAGGGCGAGATCAGCTTCGAGGGCGCGCGGGTCGACGACCGCTCGTTCGGCGCGATGCGGCCCTTGCGCAAGCGCATCCAGATCGTGTTCCAGGACCCGTTCGGCTCGCTTTCCCCGCGCATGTCGATCGCCGACATCGTCGGCGAAGGGCTCGCCGTCCACGAGCCGCGCTTGTCCGGTCCCGACCGCGACCGCCGCGTCGTCGCGGCGCTGGAGGAGGTCGGGCTCGATCCAACGGCGCGCTTCCGCTACCCGCACGAGTTCTCGGGCGGCCAGCGCCAGCGCGTCGCGATCGCCCGGGCGATGGTGCTCAACCCGCGCTTCGTGATGCTCGACGAGCCGACCTCGGCGCTCGACATGAGCGTCCAGGCGCAGGTGGTCGACTTGCTGCGCGATCTCCAGAAGAAGCACGACCTCGCGTATCTGTTCATCAGCCACGACCTGCGCGTGGTGCGCGCGCTCGCCAACGAGGTGATCGTGATGCGCTCGGGCCAGGTGGTGGAGCGCGGGCCCGCCGCCGACATCTTCGAGCGGCCGCGAACGGACTACACGAAGGCGCTAATGGCCGCCGCCTTCCGCATCGAGACCACCGCAACGAGCGCCGTCGCGCAGTGACGGCGAGCCATTATCGCGACGCCGTCGCCGACCAGCCGCTCGACGTTTCGGTGGTCTCGCGCGAGCGGTTGAAGGACGGGTTCCGTTCCTTCGACGCCGTCACCGTCACGCACGAGTCGCTCGACGGGACGCAGAGGATCGGGCCGCTGCGGCGCGAGCTCCTGTCCACCGGCTCGGTGGTCGTGGTGATCCCCTACGACCCGGCGCTCGACCGGATCGTGGTGATCCGGCAGTTCCGCATCGGCGCCGCCTTGAAGACCGCGAACGCGGCGGCGATCGAGCTGCCGGCCGGCGTTTGCGACGACGGCGAGGCGCCGGAAGAAACGGCGCCGCGCGAGCTGTTCGAGGAAACGGGCCTGCGGGCGCGCGCGGTGGAGAAGCTGTTCACCATGCTCCCCTCGCCCGGCCTCACCGACGAATACGCCTTCGTTTATCTGGCAATCGTCGACGCGTCGCGGCTCGAAACGGCGGCCGGCCTCGCCGCCGAGCACGAGGACATCCGACCGATCGCCGCCCCTGCCGACGCCCTGATCGAGGCGGTGGACGCGGGCCGCGTCGAGAACGGTTTCGTGATCGCCTGCGCGCACTGGTTCGCCCGCCACGGCCGGGCGCGGGCCGCGGCGCTGGCCGCGACGCTCGTTCCGAACGAGGGCGAGGTCTGACGTGAGCGTCCTTCTCGCCGTGTCCGGCTTCGACCCGGCGCGCTGGCTCGCCGCGTTCGGCCGGCACGCGCCGCACCTGCGCGTCGCGACCGAGCCCGCCGCCTTGCACGACCCGGCGATCCGCTACGCCGTGGTCTGGAAGCAGCCGGCCGGCCTGCTCAGCTCCCTGCCGAACCTCAAGGCGGTCTTCTCGCTCGGCGCCGGCGTCGACCACGTCCTCGCCGACCCGACCCTGCCGGACCTGCCGGTGGTGCGCGTCGTCGCGCCGGACCTGACGGCGCGGATGAGCGAATACGTCGTTTGGCGCGTCCTCGACCACTTCCGCCGCGGCGCGAGCTACCGGCAGAACCAGGCGCAGGGCCTCTGGCACGAGCGCGTCCAGCCGGCTGCGGGCGCGGTGACGGTCGGCATCATGGGTCTCGGCGAGCTCGGCCGAAACGCGGCGAGGAAGCTCCGCGTGATCGGTTTCAGCGTCGCCGGCTGGTCGCGGACGGAGAAGTCGGTCGAGGGCGTCGAATGCTTCGCCGGCGCGGCTGGGCTCGACGCGTTCCTCGGCCGCGCCGACATCCTCGTCGCGCTCCTGCCCGACACGTCGGACACGCGCGGCCTCCTTGCCGCGCCGTTGTTCGCGAAGCTGAAGCGCGCGACGCCGCTGGGCGAGCCGCCGGTACTGATCAACGCCGGGCGCGGCTCCCTGCAGAACGAGCGCGACATCCTCGCCGCGCTGGAGGCGGGCCGCCTGTCGGAAGCCTCGCTCGACGTGTTCGAGACCGAGCCCCTGCCGGCGGCGAGCCCGCTTTGGCGCCATCCCCGCGTCTTCGTCACGCCGCACGCCGCCGCCGTGTCCGACCCCGACGCGCTCGCCCCGATCATCGCCGCCCAGATCGACGCCGCCGAACGCGGCGAGCCGCTGCGGCACGTGGTGGACCGCGAAGCGGGGTATTGAGCGCTACTGGCGCCGCTTCTTCCTTCTCCCGAACCGGGAGAAGGTGCCGGCAGGCGGATGAGGGTGTGAAGAGCGCCAACCTTCGAAAGGGAGCGCTTTTCATTCCCTCACCCGACCCTTCGGGCCACCCTCTCCCGATTCGGGAGAGGGGATGCGGCCGATCGCCAGCCACAGCGCTTCAGTTTCTCCGCCTACAACCGCCTGACGCACGACACCGCGACGCCCCGCGCCTCGAAGCGGCGAACGGCGGCGGCCAGCGGCTCCACCGCCGTCGCCATATGGTGGGCGTTGGCGTGCAGCAGCTGGTCGGCGTCGAGCATGATGCCGACGTGGCCGCGCCAGAACACCAGGTCGCCGCGCCGTAGCGGCTCGACGCCGGCGAGCCGGACCCCAAGCGCCGCCTCCTGCATGTCCGTGTCGCGCGGCGCGGGGATGCCGGCCGCGCCCAGCGCGACCTGCACGAGGCCGGAACAGTCGATCCCCGCCACCGTCCGGCCGCCCCAAAGATACGGGGCGCCGACAAAGCGCTCGGCGACCGAGACGAAGTCCGCTTGCGTCGCCTCCAGCGGCGCGAGGTGCTGCGCGACGACGGCGCCGTCGGGCTCGACCAGCGCGTAGCGCGCGTTGCGGTCCTCGGCCTCGCCGACCCGCGCGACCACGGCCCCCATCGGCAGGACGCCGAGCGGCGGCCGCTTGATATCGGGCTCCGGGAACAGGATGGTCGAGGGCGCCGAAACGCGATGCGTCGCCGGCGCGGGGCCGGGAGCGGCGAGCGCGTCGGCCCGCATCCAGCCGACGTAGTTGTCGGCGTCGAGCTGCACCCAGGCCCAGCCGTCCGAGTCCGTCTCGAACACGCGCACCGTTTCGCCGAACAGCGCCTCGGTTTCTTGGCTCGCGTCGGCGCGTGGCTCGCGGCGCAGCGGCGCGACCCCGCCCGCCACGCGCATCGGCGTTCCTTCCACGAACCGCTCCGCTTCGACGAGCCCTCGGAGGCGCGCGTCGGCGAGGTCGGCGCGAAAGGCGTTGGTGCGGCGGTCGAGGGTGGACATCATGGGACGCGCGGCAGCCGTTCGTTTCGGATCGTCCGGGGCGAAAGCCTTCCGAAATGTTTCACGTGAAACATACGCGGTCAGCCCGGCGGGAAGCGATGTTCGAGGAGGTGGAAGATCGCCCGCACCGCTTGCGCCTCGCCGCCGGCGGGGCCGAGCGGCCCGGCGTTCGGCCGCCAGCCGAACACGTCGAGATGCGCCCAGCAGGTCGCCCGATCCACGAAGCCCTGCAGGAACAGCGCGGCGGTGATCGCGCCGGCGAAACCGTCGCTTGTCACGTTGTTGGTGTCGGCGACCTTGGATTTGAGCCCCGTCGCGTAGGGCTTCCACAGGGGCAGGCGCCAGAGCGGGTCGGCGACCGCGAGCGACGCGGCGGAAAGGTCCGCAGCGAACGCCTCGTCGGCCGTGAAGAACGGCGGCAGCTCGGGGCCCAGCGCGACGCGCGCCGCGCCGGTCAGCGTCGCCATGTCGAGGAGGAGGTCCGGCGCCTCCTCGTCGGCGAGAGCGAGCGCGTCGGCGAGGATCAAGCGGCCTTCGGCGTCCGTGTTGCCGATCTCGACGGTCTTGCCCGCCCGGCTGCGAAGCACGTCGCCCGGCCGGAAGGCGTTGCCGGCGATCGCGTTCTCCACCGCCGGCACCAGGACGCGCAGGCGAACCGGCAGCTTCGCGCCCATGACCATTCGGGCGAGCGCGAGGACGTTCGCCGCCCCGCCCATGTCCTTCTTCATCAGAAGCATTCCGGCGGCCGGCTTGATGTCGAGGCCGCCCGTGTCGAACGACACGCCCTTGCCGACGAGCGTCACGCGCGGCGCGTCCCTCCGCCCCCAGCCGAACTCGACGAGGCGCGGCGCGACGGCGCCGGCGCGGCCGACGGCGTGAATCATGGGCAGGTTCTCGGCGAGAAGCGCGTCGCCGACGACGCTCCGGGCGTCCGCGCCGTGTTCAGCGGCGAGCGCGCGCGCCGCCGCCTCCATGCCGTCCGGCAGAAGGTCGTTCGCCGGCGTGTTGATCAG
>CAXUCL010000050.1:9766-13280 GCA_964249395.1 uncultured Rhizobiaceae bacterium | reverse complement strand
ATGCCGGCGAGTGCTTCCAAGAGTTCCGATTGCCCGTTGCCCGCCACCCCGGCGACCCCGACGATCTCGCCGGCCCGCACTTCGAACGAGACGTCGTCCACCATCCGCACGCCCCGCGCGTCGCGAACGGAGAGATTGCGGACGGCGAGCTTCACCGGGCCGGGGTTGGCGTCCCCCTTGTCGACGCGCAGCAGCACGCGCCGGCCGACCATCAGCTCGGCGAGCTCGGCGATGGAAACGTCGGCGGTTGGCCGCGTCGCCACGATCTCGCCGCGCCGCATGACGGACACCGCGTCGGTGATCGCCTTGATCTCGCGCAGCTTGTGGGTGATCAGAAGGATCGTCACCCCCCGGTCGCGCAGCTCGCGCAGCACCGCGAAGAGCTGGTCGGCCTCGGCCGGGGTCAGGACGCCGGTCGGCTCGTCGAGGATCAGGATCTCGGCGCCGCGGTAGAGGGCCTTGAGGATCTCGACCCGCTGCTGCAGGCCGACGGGGAGCTCGCCCACCACCGCGTCCGGGTCGACGTCGAGTCCGTGCTCGCGCTCCAGGCGCTGCAGCTCGGCCCGCACGGTCGCGATGCCCCGGCGCAGCAGCGGCGAGCGCTCGGCGCCGAGCATGACGTTCTCGACCACCGTGAAGGGCTCGACCAGCATGAAGTGCTGATGCACCATGCCGATGCCGGCGGCGATGGCGGCGTCCGTGTCGGGGATGGCGACGGGGCGGCCGTTCACCCGGATCTCGCCGCGGTCGGCCTGGTAGAAGCCGTAGAGGATCGACATCAGCGTCGACTTGCCGGCGCCGTTCTCGCCGACGACGCCGTGGATCGTGCCCCTGGTCACCGACAGGTGGATGTCGCGGTTGGCGTGCACCGCGCCGAAGCTCTTGTCGATGCCGATCAGCTCGATCGCCTGCGCCATGCCGTCGTCCGTTATGTTCGAACGGAAACTAGCCGGGCGGCGGACGGTTGGAAAGCGGCCCGGACGGCCGGGGCCGGGGAAGCGTGGGAGAAGCGGAATGGACGAGCGCGTCCGGCACCTGGAGGAAACGATCGCCCATCAGGGGCGGACGATCGAGGACCTGTCGGAGGAGGTGCGCCGCCAGGGCCGTCTTCTCGACGACCTGCGCCGCGCGCTGGAGCGCGCCTTCGAGCGCTTCGAGGCGATGGAGGCCGCCCTGCCGGCGCCCCCAGTCACCCCGCCGCCGCACTATTGAGCACGAGAAACCACGACGGGCACGGTGGACGGCGCCCGTCGTCGTGCGCGGCGGCTCAGTACGGGCAGTTGTCGTCCATGTTGTAGTTGTGGACCTTCACCGTGCCGGCGATGATGTCGGCCTTCGCCTTCTCAGCGGCGGCCGTCATCTCAGGCGTCAGCAGCGACTTGTTGTTGTCGTCCACCGCGTAGCCGACGCCGTCCTCCTTGAGGCCAAGCGTCTGCGTGCCCGCCGTCCACTGGTTCTTGGCCGCGTCGTCGAAGGCCTTGTAGACCGCGACGTCGACGCGCTTCAGCATGGAGGTGAGGACGTTGCCCGGATGCAGCATGTTCTGGTTGGAGTCGACGCCGATGCCGAACTTGCCGGCGTCGGTGGCCGCCTGCAGGACGCCGATGCCGGTGCCGCCCGCCGCGTGGTAGATCACGTCGGCGCCCTGGGAAAGCTGGGATTTCGCCAGCTCGCCGCCGCGGACGGGATCATTCCAGGCCGCGCCCGTGGTGCCGGTCATGTTCTCGAACACCTGGACGTCGGCTTTGGCGGCCTTGGCGCCGCCCTTGTAGCCGCAGGCGAAGTTGCGGATCAGCGGGATGTCCATGCCGCCGACGAAGCCGACCTTGCCGGTCTGCGATTTCAGCGCCGCCAGCAGGCCGACGAGGTAGGAGCCCTGTTCCTCGCTGAACAGCACCGAGCGCACGTTCGGCAGGTCCACCACCGCGTCGATGATCACGAACTTGGTGTCGGGAAACTCCTTGGCGACCTTCTCCACCGCGCTGGCCGCCGAGAAGCTCATGGCCAGGATCGGCGAGGCGCCGCGCTGGGCGAAGCGGCGCAGGGCCTGCTCGCGCTGCGAATCGTTCTGGATCTCGAACTCGCGATAGGCCGTGCCCGTGTCAGCCTTGTACTTCTCGGCGCCGTTGTAGCCGGCCTCGTTGAAGGATTTGTCGAACTTGCCGCCAAGGTCGTAGATGATCGCCGGGCCGGTGTCCTGCGCCGCCGCTGGCAGGGTCGTCGCGGCGGCGGACGCGGCCATCGCGGCCGCCAGCATTGCGAGAACGGTCTTCCGCATGATGTCGGCACCTCGTTTTCGTGGCCGGCGCGGACAGGAGGCCGCGCGCGGGAGGGATGCGGCCGGACGCGTGCGACGTCCCGCCATGCCAGGGACACTGGCACGGCGGGAGGACGATTTCATCTAAAATCTTGGGGCAACCGCGCGGCGCCTTAATGCGCCGTCGCCAAGCCCGCCGGGCAGGAAACGCCCGTGCCGCCGATCCCGCAATAACCGCCGGGATTCTTGGCGAGATACTGCTGGTGGTAGTCCTCGGCGTAGAAGAACGTCGGCGCGTCGACGATTTCCGTCGTGATCGCGCCGCGGTGCCCGGCCCGCGCGAGAGCCTCGCCGTAGGCCGCCTTCACGCGCTCGGCGGTTTGGCGCTGCGCCTCGTTCACGACGTAGATGCCGGAGCGGTACTGGGTGCCGACGTCGTTGCCCTGACGCATGCCCTGCGTCGGGTCGTGACTCTCGAAGAACCGCTTCGCGAGCGCCTCGAACGAAACGACGCCCGGGTCGAACACGACGAGCACCACCTCGTTGTGGCCGGTCCCGCCGGTGCAGACCTCCCCGTAGGTCGGGTTCTGGGTCGCGCCCGCCGCGTAGCCGACGGCGGTGACGAAGACCCCCGGCACCTGCCAGAATACGCGCTCGGCGCCCCAGAAGCAGCCGAGGCCGAACACGGCGGTCTCGAACCCTTCCGGAAACGGCCCTTTCAGCGGGTTGCCATTGACGAAATGCCGCTCGGCGGTCGGCAGCGGCTCGGGCCGCCCCGGCAGCGCCTCGCCGGGCGCCGGCAGCTTCGTCTTCTTCGCGAACATGTCGAGGATGAACATGACGGGATTCTCCTTCGAGGAACGGGACGCGGTCAGCGGACGAAGCGACCGGGCCGGCGGCGGCGCGATGGGCGCCCGAGAAACAGGAGCAGCAGGGCCGCGATGCCGAAGCCGACCGAGGCCGCCCAGGCGGAGGCGGCCGCGAAGAGATCGACGGCGCCCCCCGACAGGCCGGGTGCCGTTTCCGCCCCGAGGCCGAGAACGGCGAGCGCTTCGGCGAGCGTCGTCAGGCGCGTTTCGCCGTCGGCGAGCGTGCGGGCAATGTCGGCCACGGCGAACACGAGGGCGACGGCGAGCAGAAGGCCGCCGAGAAGATTGAACAGGAAGCGCATGAACTCTCGGAACGACGCGGGACCCGGCGGCCCGGCGCCGGCGCGGGGCCCGGGGGGGGTGTTGGGGGCGCCCCCCCCCCCCCCCC
>CAXUCL010000050.1:8414-9756 GCA_964249395.1 uncultured Rhizobiaceae bacterium | reverse complement strand
GCCCCATCTAACACGCACGGCCGCGCGCCGGCTCGCGTCCGTGCGTGTTAGATGGGGCCGCGCGCGCCGCGAAGCAACCGGAAGCAACGCGCGGGGATCCAAGGCACCGGATTGCCGCGCGACGCTCGGCCCGAACGGAAGGCGGCCCGAACGGAGGGCGGCTTGAACGCCGCATCGATCCGGCTATAAGTCCGGCCCGACCGACCCGCGGGTTCGAGCCTGCGGGGCGTCCGCGACGCGTCCGACGCGTTCGGGGCGCGGAGAGGTGGCCGAGTGGTCGAAGGCGCACGCCTGGAAAGTGTGTATACGGGAAACCGTATCGAGGGTTCGAATCCCTCTCTCTCCGCCAGATCCTTGCCCCGTGCGCCTTTGCGGAACGACCGAAGGCGTTGCCGCTCTCGATCCTGCGCAAACGCGGCGGCAAGTTCGCGTTTCGCGTCAATCGCCGCCCTCGTCGGGGATGTTGAGGAGGATGCCGCAGGCCTTGCAGTGCACGGCGTCCGCGTCGTGGCGGCCTAAGCCGCACCGCGGGCAGGAGAACCGCACCTTGTTCGGCCGGAACAGCACCTGCGCCAGGCGCAGGAACAGCGTCACGCCGGCGATCATGATCACCACCGTGATGATCCGGCCGCCCGTGCCGGGCAAGGTGATGTCGCCGAAGCCGGTGGTGGTCAGCGACGTCACCGTGAAGTAGAGGGCATCCATGTAGTTGCGGATGTCGGGATGGTGCCCGACCTGCGTCGCGTAGACGATGCCGGTCATCACGAAAACGAAGACCGCGAGGTTGGTCGCCGCCAGCACCGCCTCCTCGTTGCGTTGGAAGAATGGACTGTCGACGCGCAGGCGCTGGAGGAACTGATAGTTCCGCAGGAGCCGCAGGGTGCGCAGGATGCGCAGGAAACCGGCCCCCTCGCCGACGATCACGCCGAAGAACGAGACGATCGCGACGATGTCGGCCCAGGTGGAGGCGTGCAGGAACTCGTGCGGGCGCCGCCGGCTGATGGCGAGCCGCGCCCCGAAGTCGGCGAGGACGACGCAGCCGAGCGCGGCGCTGACAGCCTTGAAGACGGGACCGTGCGTCGTGAACGAGGAAACGATCACGAAGAGGATGGTGAAGAGGTCGAAGGCGAACAGCGCGTAGCGGAAGCGATGGCCCGCCGCGTCGTCGCCCTCGTAAAGCGCCCGGAGCTTCTCCATGGTTGCGGCATCCATCGCGTTCTTCGGCTTCGCGCGGAATATGCCGCGATGCCCGCGGTTCGGAAGCGCCCTCTTCGCGAACCCCTCGACGGGACCATCCCTTCGCCGCGGCGAAGGGATGGTCCCGCCGCCCGACTTGCCGACC
>CAXUCL010000050.1:0-8404 GCA_964249395.1 uncultured Rhizobiaceae bacterium | reverse complement strand
CCCCCCCCCCCCCCCCCCCCCCCCCCCCCCCCCCCCCCGGCGCCCGCGGGCGCGGCGGGCCCCCCCCGCCGCCCGACTTGCCGACCGCTCCCTTGCCGGGCGGGCCCGAACCGATCGGCCGGCTCGGCCTGTCGAGCGCGCGGCGGGACCGTCCTGGCCGCCACGGGCGAGCCGGCGAGCAAGCGGGCGGAACGCTTCGTCGGCGACCGCGCGAGCTTCGGCCGGGACGAGGGTCCTGCGCCTCGTGGCGCACCGCGACCTCGACCGCCGCCTCGAACCCGTGTTCGGGGTTCGCCACGTCGTAGGGGGTCAGCTTCGCCCCCGGCGCCAGCGTGCGCACCGTCGACAGCCCTTCGATGCGCTCGTGATCGGCTTCCGTCGCCTGCATCCGCAAGCGCGAGGCCGCCTCGTTGCTGTTCGCGTCGAGCGCGCGCGCCGGATACTCGTAGAGCTCGTACGCTCCGTTGCGCGGCAGGGTCACGCGCTGGCTATGACTGCGGCCCGATCATGCGGATGAAGCGGCTGCCGCCGAAGGGATGATCGGGGTCGTTCTCGCGATAGAAGTATTCCTCGAGGCGAAAAGGCCCGAGTTGGGCGACGAAGAGCATGTGCTCGCGCATCGGCACCTTCCTGATGTTCTCGACAAGCATGGCGCCTCCCATTCGAAGCGACGGGAAGAAGCCGTAAATCTCGTCTCCCCACAAAGGACCATGCGATGCCAAGGCACTCGGGAAAAGTTCGATACCGTCGTCCCCAATGGCGTCTTCCGGCAACGCCAGCGCGCCTCCGACATCGCAATCCAGAGACGAAGGGTTTCGGTCGGCCTTGGCCAGTTCGTCGTAGAGCACCCAGAACTGAGTCAGACTGTCGATCTGTAACGAGCCAAAGGCCGGATGGTGAGCTCTGATGTTGCCGTAGGGATCATGAGCGATGGCCAATACGTCGCGCCAATCAATCTCCGGATCACCCGTAAAAATGGTTTCCATCACCGGCGCCAAGTATTGGGGGTCGCACAGGCGCGATCGCCCTTCCCCGTATGTCCCGAACCCGAACTCCGTCCACAAGCGGAGAAGGAAGTCCGGCAAGCGACCCTCGAAGGATCGGGCATAGGCCGGATCGACCGGCCTGCCTCCGCTCGGAGGGCCGTAGAGTGCAAGGAAGTCCCTATGCCAATCGACGGGCTCGTTCATGCTATCTCCGGTGGGTAAGTGTAGACAATTTCGCACACTTCCAAGACCGCCCGCATCATCGTGCAACCTCGCCTTTGCAGGTACCTCGCATGTTCGTCGAGCTTGCCTACGCGGGTTTGCGATGGGCGAGACGCTTCCGGGTTTTCCGGCCCTACCCACGACCGTCCGATATGCTGATTTTCGGCGCTTCCGCCCAGTCGAGCGATGTCACTAGGATTGCCGCCCGCCACGGTATCGAGGCGATGAAGTGCATCCTGCCCCCAGATTTGTCTTTGATACTCGATTTCTCCTGGCACCGTGCCGTGTTGCCTATGTAGACGCGATCGCAATTGGGAGCGGTAGTTGTTGCGCGCGTTTGCCGCTTGCCTCCGTATCTGCGGTCCTGTCACCGACGACGTGAATGCACTGCGGTTCGCCTGGTACCCCGCGATCGTTGTTCGGTTGAGTTGCGCCTCCTGCATTTTCAGCTGACGTCTATACTCATCGCGGTTATGACTGCCCCTTGGCAAGAAGCAGATGATGGTCACGGGACACTGCTCGTCGACCCGAACATCGTCACCAGGATCCTCACCAGGTCGAGGTGCTGGTCTGGGTGCCGATCCTGGATCAGGGTCAACAGTTGGTCCAGGCAGAGGTGGACGCGGTCCCGTCTGCGGTTGAGGAGTCGGTTCGGACGGTCCCGGCGCTGGAGCAGGCCTTGGAACCGGTCTCGGGGCTGGAACGGGTCTCAGCAATGGTCGGGGAAGTGGCGTAGTCCGAGGAAGAATTAGTGGACCTCGTGGCAGGACCCAAGCTTGAGCCAGTTGCACCGTGGGTTCAGCATTGTCGCCCCAGACCCCCGATCGCTGAATTTCGCTTTGTGAAGCGTAAGTCGCCGACCCCGGCACGGGGTCGTCGTCCTGTGGTGCGGGGTAGGTGTTCGTGTTCCGGACGAAGATCGCCTCGCCGACCGTGTTCTTCCGGTTCATGTGGAAGCGGTCGAGGTGGCGGATCACCGGCGAGCCCTCGGCGCGCACCTGTGCGGCATGGCCGATCGGCTCGCAGACGTCCTCCACGGTGCCGGACTTGACGCCCTTTCGCGTGCCCGGCGCGTCGCCGTGGACATGCGTCGTTTCCGAGCGCAGCACCATGGCGTCGAGGCCCGTGAAGCGCACGCTCGGCGTGTAGTTCCGGTCGTGTCCGCCATAGTCGACGATCTGGTAGGGGACCGGCACCACCGAGGAGCCGACCGGCGTCAGGCAGACGTCGGGCGCCAGGCAGACGATGCGCACCGCGTCGGTGTCGCGCAGGCCCTCGCGCGGTCGATCTGTCGTCCAGGGCGAAGGGTAGTCCGGCTCGCCGACGTAGTCGTCCAGGGGCGGCGGAAGACTCACGACGCGGCCTCCTCGACCGGGTGCTTGGCCGGCTCGGCGAGCCGCACGCGTCGCAGCGTCAGCCGCGCGCGCTCGGGCTTGTTCAAGGGAAAGCGGCCGCGCCAAGTCAGCATCACCCGTTCCGCGCCGTCGCGGAAGTCGAAGTGCACGCCGTCCAGCGCGAGAACGTGCCAGCCCTCGCTCGTCCGGTCGCCGCCCTCGCACAGAACCGCGAGCGCGATGTCCGGAAGACGTCCGACCATGGTAGGCTCGGATGGATGCAGGTTGGTGAGTTCGTAGGCCTCGTCGCCCCGCAAGTGCGGCGTCGCGACTAGGTCCGGATGCGCCGACTGCCAGAAGCGCGGATCGAAGTCATGGGGTAGAAGGGGATGCCGCTCGGCCAGCCAGGTTTCGTCGTAGGTGCCGGCATGGCGTTGCCGGTGCCGCCACCACGGCGACACAAGGCCAAAGCCTTCCGGCCGCGCGTCGCGCTCGTGCCAATCCATGATCGGCCGCTCCGGGTCCTCGATCTGGTGCGCCGGCACGGACTGCTCGGCGTCGCCGAGCGACAAGTCGAGCAGACCCGGACCGAGCGGGTTGTCGCGATGGGCGTCCGGCGTCTCGCCGTCGGCCGCGGGCAACGGACCACCGAAAGCCTTGTCCCAGCCAAGCCGAACCTCTCGAGCCGGCTCCGGCTCGGACAGCTGCCAGCCGATCAGCACCGGCTTCGGATCACGGTCGATCAGCCTCTTCCACGTGTGCTTCGTTTGCGGCACCCATTGCCGCGGCCCGGTCACGCGCAGTTCCTTGCGGACGGTGCCGACGCGCAGCCCGCACGTCCAGGACGGCAGCGGTTCGCCGCCCGGGGCGAAGCTGGAGCCGAGGAAGGTCACGTCGGTTCCGGGTTTCCCAGGTGTCAAATCCGTCTGACGCACGAGGCAAGTCTCGTGCGGATCGCCCGCATAGACGTCTTCGTACTGGAACGGCTCCATCCGCACAGCCGGCGCCGCCGCCTCGTCCTGCCGGTGCACGAAGGTACCACGCACGGCGACGACGCAGTCGAGGCGACCATCCTCAGCGAATTGGCGGAACGCGAGCGCCGGCAGGGGGAGCCTGTTATCGAGCTTCATCGGATCGGCGAATTGTCGGGATGGTCGATCCGGCGCCAACCAGCGCCGTCAAACACTGCGAGATCCTTGAAACCGAAGCACCAGAGCACGCCGTCCCGTGTTTCGAGACGATGTGGCTCGATGAATTCCGGCTCGAGGCCGGTACGGTACGGAGCCGCAGCCCCCGTCGCGAGATCATACGTGTAAAGGCCACGTGTGCCGGCCGCAACGAACAGCGTCGCGCCGTAGACGGCCATGCCGGTGACGTAAATCTCGTCGATGAGCGGCCATATCGATTGGAAGCCGACGTCTTTGTTGCCGCGCAGCAGCGCGCCGTACCCGCCGCCGACGAAGATGTCGTCCTTCGCCGCCTGGCACATGACAGTGAGGTGCTTGGTCGTGTCCGTCGCAACGCGGCGCCAGCGGTTGCCGTCGAAGTGATGGACCTCGCCCATCAACCCGGCGACGTAGATATCGTCCTCCGCAGTGCCGACGACGTCGCTCAGATGCCTGATTGCGCGCATCGGGTCCGGACCAGCGCGCCTCGCCGCCGGATCGACAAGTATCGAGGCGCTGATCAGCGCCCAATCCTGATCAGGGCTGCGCCGGTAGACTTGGTTTGCGCCGCCGACGGCGTAGAGCGACGTACCGATCTCACGCACCTTGTTCAAGTAGCCGAGTCCGCGCGACCATGGCCGATTGAGTCCCGCACCATCGATCCGCTCCTCCAGCGTCGTGTTGCCACCGGGTCCGATCAGCTCGACATCACCCTCGTCAGACATCGCGACGTAAACCCGCTCAGTTCCCGGCAGGCCGTACCAAGCCGCGAGCGAGTTCGTCTTCCAGGGCCGCAGATGCGCGAACCAGGTCGGTTCGTCTGAATCGAACAGCACCTGCGACAGCAGCGTGGCGGTAATATCGTCGTCCGCAACGTCCGTGTCGTAGGCCTGCGCAATGTACAAGTAGCCACGCTCAACGGCGATCGCGTCGATCATAGTGACCGCGGTCTGGCTCGGACCGGGAGGGGCGTCGCTCATCGTTGCCTCTCCTTAATCAGCGTGGCGCTGGGCCGGACGTCTGGTTGGTCCAGCGCACGCGGTTGCCAACGGCGCCGATTTGTTCTGATGTCAGCCCCGACTTCTGTCCGCGCACCAGCTGGTCAGGCTGCATTCGGAACTGGCCCTGATGGTAGCTCTGCAGGTAGCGCCGGATGTATTCTTTGGAACATCGGAAGTCAGTGCCAATCTCGAGCGCTTGCGAACTAAGGTCTTCCGCCCACCAGCGCCGCGGCCCAGTCACCCGCAATTCTTTCCTCACTGGGCCGACGCGCAGCCCGCACGTCCAGGACGGCAGCGGTTCGCCGCCCGGGGCGAAGCTGGAGCCGAGGAAGGTCACGTCGGTTCCGGGTTTCCCAGGTGTCAAATCCGTCTGACGCACGAGGCAAGTCTCGTGCGGATCGCCCGCATAGACGTCTTCGTACTGGAACGGCTCCATCCGCACAGCCGGCGCCGCCGCCTCGTCCTGCCGGTGTAGAAATGTGCCGCGCACCGCGACGACACAGTCGAAGCGGTCGCCCTCGGCGAACTGCCGAAACGCCAGGGCCGGTAGGGGCAGCCGGTTGTCAAGCTTCATGGGCCCTCCCGCGCATCGGCGACTCGGTCCATCACCGCCGTGCGAGGAGCTCGTCGGGAGGGACGATTGTGTTCCAGCGGTCCGCTTGCAGCGTCAGGACGCCGTGCTTGCGGTCGAATACGAGAAGCGTGTCGCCGTGGCCGGATACGCGCAACGGCACCGGCACGCCGCGGTTGACGGCTGGATCGATGCGCGGCCGCAGCGGCTTCACGATGTGCCCGTCGAACCAGAAAAGCCCATAATCTGCGCCAATCACGTGACGTTCGCCGAAGCGCGTCATTGTATGGAGGCCGGCCGACGTGCCAACGGGGGCGAGCGGGGCCATTGGCCGCCCCGGCCCACCTTGAAGCACCGTACCATCGTAGCCGAGCGCCCAAAGGCTATCGGTCGGCGCATCGAAGAACAGCTCCAGCAGCACACCGGGAACGTCGACGTCGGTCGCTCGCAGCGTGTCGCCGGAGAGGTGGAAGAGGCTGCAGCGCGGCGCTTTCGTTTCGGCCCGATCCACTTCGAACGCTGTACCCCAAGCATCCCAGTCCGTTGCAGTCGCCATCGCCGCGTCGTGCGCACCCTTGGACGCGTTGTAGTGGACGCCGATCACCCAGACTTCGGGGCCGGCCACGACTGCGCGGCCGAAGTCCGGCGGCCGGTAGCTCGGAAGTGTTAACGCGTCGCCTGCCGCGATCGTCGACCAACGGTCGCGCCCGCTTCGCCGGTAGATGCGGCCGTTGCTGCCGCTGACGAGAAGCGCGCCATCTCGTACCAGGAGCGCTGACGTAGCGCCGCTCCCGTCGGCGTCGGAACGGAGCACTCCGGCGCCAGGGATCGCCTCGTGCCGGGCGTCCTCGTCGAGGAAGTACACCTCCCCCTCGTTCGACAGCGCAACGGCATCCGCCCCGAGATAGGCGACGTCGACGATCTCGCGGCCGACCTCGATGCGCGACCAGGGCTGGGTGAAGGCCCCGTCATAGGTAAGGACAGCACTGAAGGGTTCATCCAGCTCTAGTTCCGACAAGGCGAAGGCAAACGCGTCGGGGGCGCGAGAAGCCGCCGCCACCATCATCGGTTTCCAGCCTCGAGCGCGGTGAATCATCGGAGGTCTCAATAGTTGCCGCGGCGCAGGACGACCTGCGCGCTAGCGGAAGGAAGGCTGCGCGAGGTTCGCGCCGGCTGAGCTGGAGAGAGTCCCTGACTCCGGGCCTGTCCCGTCGTCATGGCACGGGCGCGCGCCTTGCAATCCGGCGACAGCCCCTGCACCTCGTCGAGCGAGATGAGCGAGTCGCGTAGGACGAGACCGTAGGGAGCGGTGCCCGCCACCCCATTGGGTCCGCTGCCGTCGATCGGGGCGAACTTGGCGTTGAGGCGGCCGTGGATGCCGGTCGGTCCGCTGCCGTGCTGCGTCGGTGTCAGGCAGATCGCCATGCCACGATTGAAGGTCGGGGCGTTCGGGATCCTGTCAGCGGTCGAGCGCATCGCCGCCGCGGTGGTCGGGCGAGCGCCGAGACGATACGACATGTCAGGCACAATGTGGTGTGCTTGGCCGGCGCACAGCGGCTCGATGTCCTCGTATGCGCCGACCAGGCAGTCGATTTCGTCGCCTTCGATCCGGCCGTTTGCGGGGACTGGCAGCGGCACCCTGCGCGGCTGTTCCGGCTCCTGCTGCGGGTTTCGCTGGCGCGCTTGAATCTCGCGCGCCGTGAGTCGTCCCTCAAGCACCGCCTCGACGTCGGCATCCGACAGGTCGCGGAAGTCGACCCGCCCGCCGGCCCGCGCACTTAGGATGTCGTTCGCGAGCGGAATGCGTTCCGCGTCACCGACCGTCATCCCGTACTTGCCTTCCCAAGCCGAGCGGCTGAACAGGCCGGCGACGTCCCTGCCGTACGAGCGCCACGTTTCGCCGCGGAACAGGTCGCCAATGCTGTCGGCCTGACCACCAATTTGCCGCTGGCCGCCGACCAGTCGCTCGGAGACGATTGTCTGCTGCCCCTGCGCCGAGCTGATTATTCCCTGCGCGCGCGCATCCGGCGTGCCCGGCGCCGGGATCGTCGGCATCGACTCGATGATCGTGATCGCCCGTCCCAGCGGCCCGAGACGGCGCAGGACCGGCCTTACGTCGGGCACGCTTATTCCAGGAACGTTTCGCGCGGCTGCCGCCGCCTCGGGTGACTGCTGCATCTGACCGCGGAACACCGGCGCCGCCCTGACATGACCGGAAACCAGCACGAGCGACCCCGGCACCGGATCGTCGTCTAGCGGCGCCGGATAGGTCGCGGTGTCGCGCACGAACACTGCCTCGCCGACGGTGTTGCGGCTGTTCATCCAGAACCGATCGAGATGACGGATGATCGGCGAGCCTTCCGCACGCACTTGCGGGGCGTGGCCGATTGGTTCGCAGATATCCTCCACCGTTCCCGATTTCACGCCTTTGCGCGTGCCCGGCTTGTCGCCGTGGACATGGGTGGTGTGCGAGCGGAGCACCATCGATTTGAGACGGCGAAAGCGCACGCTCTCCGCGTAGTTCGCGTCGTGACCGCAATAATCAACAACCTGGTAAGGGATCGGCACAACGGCCGAACCGACAGGTGTCAGGCAGACGTCCGGTGCGAGGCAGACCACGATTGCCGCGTCAGTGTCGCGCAGCGCTTCAAGTGGCTGGCTCGTCGTCCACGGCGCGGGATAAGCCGGGTCGTCGCCGACCTGCTCCTGCGTGGGGAAGACGCCCGCGCTGATTTCCGGCGGAGTGCTCAAGCCAGCTTCTCCTTGTGCCCGTCGCCCCTCGTCAATTCAGGTCGATGGGTTTGCCGCGCATCTGGAAGTGATCGGTGGCGACGAAGTTGAAGGTCTTGCCGAGAATGATGACCTCGCCGTTTGCCTTCATGATGAACTTCGAGTCGCCGCACTCGATGACGAACTCCTCGCCAACGGCGATCTTCTTGAACTTGCCGACGCTCTCCAGCGATGTGGAGCCGACGTTCGTCACCTTCGACACCCCGATCTGTTCGGTGCGGGCGATGCCGACCGTGTCGGACTGGAACGCGCCGACGACGTTGGTGAGGGTGCCGGGAAGCTGGAACAGCGAGGACGCGGCCTCGCCCACGCCGGCCCCTGCCCCCGCCAGCGC
>CAXUCL010000049.1:0-13647 GCA_964249395.1 uncultured Rhizobiaceae bacterium | reverse complement strand
CCCGTCGAGCGTGCGCCGCACGGCGAGCCAGGCGGCGAGCGCCGCGCCGCCCTTTGCGGGGAGCGTCAGCCCCTCGCTCTCCTTCCGCCCTTTACCACGCACCCAGACCGCTCGCGCGCCGCCGTCGCCAGTCGAGCCGGCATCCGATATGGGTTGGCGCTGACGACCGTCCTGATTGATGCCGACGCGTGTCCCGTGAAGGACGAGGCGCTGGAGATCGCGCTCCGGCACGGCGTGCCGCTCGTGCTCGTTTCGAACGGCGGCATGCGCCCTTCGCGCTATCCGGGCGCGCGGATCGTGACGGTCCCGGCCGGCGCCGATGGCGCCGACGACTGGATCGCGGCGCAAGCCCGGCCCGGCGACGTGGTGGTGACGGCCGACATCCCGCTCGCGGCTCGCGCGCTGGAGCGAGGCGCCTTCGTGCTGAACCCGGACGGGCGGACGCTGACGGCCGAGTCGATCGGGACGGCGCTGTCGATGCGGACCTTCAAGCAGCATCTGCGCGAGACCGGCGAAAGCAAGGGCTACAATCGGAGCTTCACGGCTGCCGACCGCTCCCGCTTCCGCCAAGCGCTCGATCAGGCGCTGCGTCGTTCGGCGGCCATGCCGGGCTGAGGTCGGACCGTGTGTTCGCGCAAGGCGGCGGCCTCGGCCGGAATGCGGATCGCGAGCACCGCGGCGTTCAGCGCCGAGAACACGACGGCGTGCCACCACAGGCCGAACACGGCCGGAAGCAGCGCGATCTCCAGCGCGACGATCGTGTAGTTCGGGTGGCGCAGGAAGCGATACGGCCCGCGCGCGACGAGCGTCTCGCCCGGCACGACGACGATGCGCGTCGTCCAGCGCCGGCCGATCGACGCGAGCGTCCAGAACCGCAGCCCTTGAACGAGCGCGAAGAGGACGAGCGGCGCGACCAGGATCGGCCGCGCCAGCGCGTGCAGCCACAGCGAGCCGAGCCACGCGGCGTGGACCGCGACGATCAGCGGGTAGTGCTTCGCGTTCAGCTCGATGCCGCCGTTCGCGAGAAGCCGGCGCGTGTTTGCGTTGGCGACGAACAGTTCGAGCAGGCGCTGCAGCGTGACGTAGGCGAGGATCGCCGCGGCCAAGGTCAGGCTCGGGGCAAGCGCGGCGCTCATGCGTCGATGCGCACGAAGCTGCCGGTGAAGCCCGGGCCGAGCGCCGCCAACAGGCGCTTGCTCACCGTTTCGCGCTCCAGCTTGCGTTTCAGGACGAACAGCGCGGTCGGGGCCGACATGTTGCCGAACTCGCGCAGGACGTCCCGCTCGACCTGCAACGCACCTTCGGCCATGTCGAAGGCAGTTTCCAGGACGGCGATCACCTTCGCGCCGCCGGGATGGAAGGCGAAGCCGTCGAGCGTGTCGAGGCTTTCGCCGTGGCGGCCGAGGAAGGCGTCCACCGCCGGCCGCATCTTGGTCGAAACGATGTCCGGGATCGAGGCCGAGAAGATCGCGCCGAAGCCGACCGGATCGACCTGCCAGCCCATGACGCCGAGCGTGTTCGGCCAGAGGTGCTCGCCGACGGACGAGATGCGCGGACCCTCGCCCTCGTCGTCGGATAAGACCACGGCCGCCGCCCCATCGCCGAACAAGGCCGTCGCGACGATGTTGCTCTTCGTCATCTCGTCCGAGCGGAAGGCCAGGGTGCAGATCTCGACCGCCACCAGCAGCACCTTGGACCCCGGCTGGGCGCGTGCCGAGCGAGCGGCGAGCGACAGGCCGGACACGCCCCCGGCGCAGCCGAGGCCGAACACCGGCACGCGATGCACGTCCGGCCGGAAGCCGAGTTCGTCATGCGCGCGCGCTTCGAGCGACGGCGTCGCGATGCCGGTGGAGGACACGGCGACGACGGTGTCGATCTCGTCCGCCCGAAGACCGGCTTCGTCGAGCGCGCGGCGCGCGGCGTCGACGAACAGGCGGGTCGCGCCGTCGAGATAGGCTTCGGTGCGCTTCTCCCAATCCTGCGGCTGGTGGAACCAATCGAACGGCCGCACGGAATAGCGCATCTCGATGCCGGTGTTCTCGAACACCGGCCGCAGCCGCTCGAAGTCGCGGAACCGGCGGCCGAACGTCTCGGCGGCGTGCTGCACGACCTCGCTCTGCGGCAGCGCGTGGTCCGGCACCGCCGTCGCGATGGAAAGGATGCGTGGGGCCGTCGGCATTCAAAACCTCGTCGTGCGGATCGGCGGCGACCCTAGCCCAAGCCGCGGCCGTCACGGTAATGCGAATGATTGGCTGCCGCAGCGTTATTGACGCAGCCTTTCACCGAAGCCAAACCGACCACACATTCGTAGCTCCCCGTGCGTTCGAGCCCCAAGAGCCTTGCATTGTCGACGATGGCTGCCGCGACCCGACCCTCAGCGCTCGTCTACCGGCAGCGGCTGCCAACCCGCATCGCGCACTGGGCGTGGACGATCTGCCTGTTCTTCCTGCTGCTGTCCGGCCTGCAGATCTTCATGGCGCGGCCGGACCTCTACATCGGCCATCAGTCCGGCTTCCAGTTCGACAACTCGTTCCTGACGATCGGTGCGGTGCAGGCGCCGGACGGCTCGCTGCGCGGCGTCACGGAAGTCTTCGGCCGCGGCTTCGACACGACGGGCTGGCTCGGCGTGGTCGAGACGCCGCAAGGGACGGTCGCGCGGACCTTTCCGGGCTGGGCGACGATCCCGTCGTACCGCGATCTGGGGACGGGCCGCGTCGTCCACTTCTTCTTCGCCTGGGGTCTCGTCTTCGCGCTGCTGTTTTGGCTCGTCGCGAGCGCGCTGAACGGTCACTTGTGGCGCGATCTCGTGCCGCGAGGCCGCGATTTGCGCGCCTTGCCGCGGGATGTCTGGAACCACCTGCGCCTGCGCTTCGAGCACCGTCGCGACTACAACGTGCTGCAGAAGCTGTCCTACGGCCTCGTGCTGTTCGTCGCCCTGCCCGTGATGATCGCGACCGGCCTTTGCATGTCGCCCGGCGCGAACGCCTACGCTCCATGGCTGCTCGACGTGTTCGGCGGCCGGCAGACGGCGCGCAGCATCCATTTCCTCGTGATGCTCGCCCTCATCGCGTTTTTCGTGGTCCACGTCCTGATGGTGGTGCTCGCCGGTCCGTTCAACGAGATGCGCTCCATCGTGACCGGCTGGTATCGCGCGCGACCGGAGGCCCGCGATGCCGAAGCTTGATCTGTCCCGGCGCCGCTTCCTGACGGGCTCGGCGGCCGCTGCGGCATCGCTGCCGCTCGCCGGCTGCTTCGACGCGGCAGGCGAGGTCGGTGGTCCGGTGCGCGGCGTGTTGGAACAGGCGAACTCGCTGAGCTATCGCGTCCAGCGCATGCTGCTGCGCGCCGATCATCTCGCGGTGGAATACGCGGAAAGCGAGATCCGGCAGCCGGCGCGGCCGAACGGCATCACCAACCCGAGCGACGCGGACTACGTTGCCCTCGCGCGCGAGGATTTCCGCGACTACCGGCTGGAGATCGGTGGCTTGGTCGACCGTCCGCTCAGCCTGACGCTCGACGAGGTGCGGGCCATGCCGGCGCGCACGCAGGTCACGCGGCACGATTGCGTCGAGGGCTGGAGCTGCATCGCGAAATGGACCGGCACGCCGCTCGGCCCCCTGCTGGATCGGGCCGGCATCAAGCCGAACGCCCGCTTCGTCGTGTTCGAGTGCTTCGACACGCTGGAGCAGACCCTGCTGGGGTCGGTGAAATACTACGAGTCGATCGACCTCATCGACGCCCGGCACCCGCAGACCATCCTCGCCTACGGGGTCAACGACCAGACGCTGCCGATCGCGAACGGCGCGCCGCTGCGAGTGCGGGTCGAGCGGCAGCTCGGCTACAAGATGGCGAAATACGTCCGCGCCATCCGGCTGACGGACACGCTCGACAACATCGGCGGCGGTCGGGGCGGCTATTGGGAAGACCGCGGCTACGACTGGTTCGCGGGGATCTGAGAAGACGAGGTCGCCGGCGTCTCCGGTGGCTCAATCAGCCGAGACGAACAACCAGGCTGCGCGCATGTCCTGGAACCTCGCGGCGCGGCGGGCGTCGGCTTCTTCGTCGGCGCCCCATTGCTCGCGGTTCCAGTCCTCGTCGACATGGGCGGCTTCCCAGGCCGAGTCGAGGTCGAGCCCGCCGGCCGCGAGGTCGAGCGCGATCAGCGCCGAGCCGGTGAGCGTCGTGATCTGATGCAGGGCCGCGATACGGAACGGGTCGGTCTCGCGGCCGATCAGCGACCGCGCCGACTCCAGCGTGGCCTTCGGCTGCGCGACGTGCATGACGCCTTCGCCGAGCACGAACCGCGCACCGAGACGCTCCTCGGCACGGCGCAGGATTGGGTCCCAGTACCGACGCTGGCGCTCCACCAGCGGCTCGGGCATGCTCGCCCTGTAATACAGGAGATCGGTCTCCACGAAGCACGCGACGTCGTCGCGCACGGCGATCGGATCGTCGGCAATGCCGTCGATGACGGTGTTCGCCAACCGCGTCGCAGGCATCGTCGCCGGGTCGATGCGCTCGCCCTGCCCGTTCCATTCGGCGGCGACGACCTCGGCGACGTCGCGCCGCGGCAGACTCAGCGAACGCCGCGCCGGCGTCTTCACCGGACGGCCATCGAGCAGGACCGCGAAGCCGCCGTCCGAAGCGGCGACGGTCGCATCCTCGTAGAAGCGCTTCGGAAGTTCAGGCTGCGCCGCCTTGCGGTAGTCGGACATCGTCAATCGGAGCCGAGCGTTTCGTCGAAGCCGAAGAGGTTGAAGGTCTGAACCATGTGCGGCGGCAGCGGGGCGGTCTGGTCGACGACGCCGCCGCCGTCCGGGTGCGGGATGCGGATGCGCCGGGCGTGCAGGTGCAGGCGCTTCTGGACGCCGCCGGGAAACTCCCAGTTCGGGTCGTCCTCGAAATACTTCGGGTCGCCGATGATCGGGTGGCCGAGATGCGCGGCGTGAACGCGGAGCTGGTGGGTCCGGCCGGTGTGGGGTGCCATTTCCAACCAGGCGAATTGCTGCGCCAGGGCTTCCACCACGCGGTAGTGCGACAGCGCGTGGTCGGCGCCCGGATCGCCGTGGCGCGCCGTGCGCATGCGGTCGCCGTCCGGGGTCGCCTCCCGGACGAGATAGCTGGAAACGCGCCCTTCCCGCTCGCGCGGCACGCCCTTCACCACGGCCCAGTAAAGCTTCTCCGTCACCCGCTCGCGGAACGCCTTGGTCAGCGCGACGGCCGCGCCGCGCGTGCGCCCGACCACGAGGATGCCGGACGTGTCGCGGTCGATGCGGTGGACGAGGCGCGGCTTCTCGCCCTTCTTGTTGCGCCAAGCCTCCAGCATGGAGTCGACATGGCGGGACACGCCGGAGCCGCCCTGCACCGCCAGCCCGGCCGGTTTGTTGAAGACGAGGACCTTGTCGTCCTCGTAGATCAGCATCTGGGACAGGACGTCGCCGTCGTGCCGGTCGCGGATGGTGTTGATCGTCAGCGGGCCGGCGCGGCCGCGCGCGGCGTCGGCTTCCAACGGCGGCACCCGCACCATCTGCCCGGGGGCGACGCGCGTGTCGGCCTTTACCCGCCCGCCGTCGACGCGGATCTGGCCCGAGCGCAGCAGCTTCTGGAGATGACCGAAGCCGAGGCCCGGATAGTGCAGCTTGAACCAGCGGTCGAGACGCAGCCCCCCCTCGTCCGGTTCGATCCTCACCTGCGCGACAGCCGCCATGCCAATGCCTTCATCCGTCCGGCGCTCCGATAGCATCCGCAGCGCCGCCGTGCGAGCGTGGGAGCGGCTACGGCGGAAAGCAATCGACCTACTCGCGTTCGCGCCGCAGCTTGGCCCAATGCTCCAACCGTTTCGCGAGGGTCGCCTCGAAGCCGCGCGGGCTCGGCTGGTAGAAGTCCTGGCGGCCGAGGTCGGTCGGGAAGTAGTCCTGGCCGGAGAAGGCGTCCGGCTCGTCGTGGTCGTAGCGATAGCCGTCGGCGTAGCCTTCGCCCTTCATCAGCTTGGTCGGCGCGTTGAGGATGTGTTTCGGCGGCGGCAGGGAGCCGTTCTCCTTGGCAGCCCGCATCGCGGCCTTGTAGGCGGCGTAGAGGCGGTTCGATTTCGGCGCGGTCGCGAGGTAGATCACCGCCTCGGCCAGCGCGAGCTCGCCTTCCGGCGACCCGAGGAACTCGAAGGCGTCCTTGGCGGCGTTCGCGACGACGAGCGCCTGCGGGTCGGCGAGGCCGATGTCCTCGCAGGCCATGCGCACGAGACGGCGGCCGAGGAACAGCGGGTCCTCGCCCGCGTCGACCATGCGGCAGAAGTAGTAGAGCGCCGCGTCGGGGTCCGAGCCGCGGACCGACTTGTGCAAAGCGGAGATGAGGTTGAAGTGACCGTCCTGCGACTTGTCGTAGAGGGGCGCGCGGCGCTGGACGACGTCCTGCAGGGCGGCGGCGTCGAACACCTCGCCCGGCCGCGCGGCGCGCCAGACCTCTTCGGCCAGCGTCAAGACTGCCCGGCCGTCGCCGTCGGCCATGCGCAGAAGCGCGGCGCGCGCGGCCTCGTCGAGCGGCAGCAGCCGGCCTTCCGCCGCTTCGGCGCGATCGAGCAGGCGGCCGAGACTGTCCGCATCGTGCGCGCGAAACGTGAGAACGCGGGCGCGCGACAGAAGCGCGGCGTTCAGCTCGAAGGACGGGTTCTCGGTGGTGGCGCCGACGAGGACGACGGTGCCGTCCTCCATCACCGGCAGGAAGGAGTCCTGTTGCGCCCTGTTGAAGCGATGGATCTCGTCGACGAACAGCAGCGTCCGCCGCCCCCTGGCGGCTCGAAGCCGCGCCGCCTCGAACGCCTTCTTCAGATCGGCGACGCCCGTGAAGATCGCCGACACCTGCTCGAAGGCGAAGTCCACCTCCCCCGCCAAGAGGCGGGCGACAGTGGTCTTGCCGGTGCCGGGCGGGCCCCAGAAGATCATGGAGCCGAGCGACCGCGCGCCGAGCAGGCGCGTCAGCGCGCCGGACGGACCGGTCAGATGCTCCTGCCCGACGACCTCCAGCAGCGTTTGCGGCCGCAGACGGTCCGCGAGCGGCCGACCTGCTTCCGGTGCGCCGGTCGCCGGCGCGTCGGCGGGTCCGAAGAGGTCCGCCATCGGCCGGGCCGTCAGCGCACGATCTGCGCCAAGCGCTCGCCGTCGCGCTCGATTTCGAACCGCCAGCCGCGCCGCGCGCGCTCCGCCTTGCTTTCCAAATCGGCCGTCGAGGTGACTTCGTCGCCGTTCAACGTCAGCACGACGTCCTTTGGACGCAGGCCGAAGCGCGCCGCGAGCGAGCCGCGCGCGACCTCTGTCACGACGACGCCGGCGAGCCGATTTGACAGCTCCAGTTCGTCGGCGAGCTTCGGCGACAAGTTGGCGATGCTGGCGCCGCTGAAGGGCGTCTTGCCGTCGAGGGTCCGACGGTCGGCCCGCGGCTCCTCCGGTGGCGGACGCAGAGCAAGCGTGAGTTGCGTGCGACGATCGTCCGACAGAATGGTCAGGCGAGCGTCCCGGTTCAGGCCGGCGGTGGCGAGCCGGTAGCCCAGAACGTCCGGATCGGCGACCTCGAAGTTGTCGATGGCGAGCACCACGTCGCCGGGCTTCAAGCCGGCGGTCGCGGCCGGCGTCTTGGGCATGACGCGCTCGACGAAGGCGCCGCGCGGGCGATCGAGCCCGAGCGCCTCGGCAATGTCGCGCCGAACCGGCGCGAAGGTCGCGCCGATGAAAGGCCGCTCGAACCGTTTGCCGGTGCGGGCCGCTTCCACGAAGACCCGCACCATGTTCGACGGAATGGCGAAGCCGATGCCGTTCGAACCGCCGGAGCGCGAGAAGATCGCGGTGTTGACGCCGACGAGCTGGCCTTTCGTGTCGACCAGCGCGCCGCCGGAATTGCCTGGATTGATGGCCGCATCGGTCTGAATGAAGAAGCCGAAGTCCTCACGCCCGACATGCGTGCGGGCCAGCGCCGAGACGATGCCGTTCGTCACCGTCTGCCCGATGCCGAACGGGTTGCCGATGGCGAGCACGAGATCGCCGATCTCGATCCGATCCGAGTCTGCGATGCCGATCGAGGGCAGCGGCCGGCTGTCCTTGATCTTCAGGACCGCGAGGTCGATGCGGTCGTCCTTCGACAGGATGCGCGCGTCGAACTCGCGACCGTCGGCCAGCGCCACGCGCACCTCGTCGGCATCCGCGATGACGTGGTTGTTCGTGACCACGAGACCTGCCGGATCAACGATCACGCCGGAACCGAGCGACGACTGCACGCGCGGCCGGCGGCGCGGCGCTTCGCGGCCGAAGAAGCGTTCGAAGAACGGGTCGTCCGCGAAGGGGGAACGTTGCGGTACCGCCTTCGCCGCGTAGACGTTGACCACGGCGGGCGCACTCGTCTTGACGAGCGGCGCGAAGGACATCTTCATCTCGCCGATGCTCGACGGCACCCTGGTCTCGGCGTTCCCATCCGTCGCCGGAAGGACGGGCTCCGGCGCCTGCGCGAATGCCGTTGGCGTCACGCTCGAAAGGAGTGCGGCGGCGAGCGCGAGAATGGATGGCGAGGTCTTCACGTATCGAGGCCCCATCGGAACGGAAACAAGCCGCAGACGCGACCGCGCTGTTCTATGGCAGCCTATCGCAACGAAAAAGGGGCCGTCGCCGGCCCCTGCCAAACATCGTTTCGTTCCGCCGACGTTCAGCGGACGGCGACGACCTGACCCGCCGGCATTGGGTCCGGCAGCTCGGCGGTGGCGTAGCTCGCTGTCATGATGCCGAAGGCCCCGAAGGCAGCGAGAAGGGTGAGAAGGGTGCGGCGCATGGTGCTCTTACTCGCGACAGCGGGAATGGTCGTATCGTACATCGAAGGTCTTGATCCCCCGTAAAGCGCCGAGGTGTTGCGCAGCAGCGTCTTTCACTCGCCTTCAGAATGCCGTGATCGGCTATTCGTTTCGTCGAGCGGAAAATTTGCTGTGCGGATCCCGTGCGGCGGCTTTCGCACGGCCGGCGCGCGGCGCCTATCGCGCGGATGCAACACCGGCAACGAAGTCCGAAATCGCAGTGCCTTCGACGGTTTATGCTTAAAGCAGGCGGCGAGCCGTCAGGTCGCGGACGGTTGCCGCGATGGCTTCACGCGGTGGCCGAAACGACACGCCGAGGATTTCTCGCGCCGCGTTCGCGACCAATTCCTTGCGGGCGCCGAGTTCGGGAACGGCTTGCGCCGCTTCCGGCAGGACGCGCGCCGCGACGCGCACGAGCGAGTCGGGCAGCGTCGCCTTGGGCAGCCGCCATCGACGCTTCGGCGCCGCGGCGCCGACGGCTTCGACGATCTCGGTCATCGCGAGGGAGCCGCCGCTTGCGATGAAACGGCGGCCGACAGCGGCCGGAACGGTCAACGCGCGAACGTGAGCCGCCGCGACGTCGCGCACGTCGACGATGCCGAGCGCGACGCGCGGCACGAAGGGCATGCGGCCGCGCAGCATTTGGCGCAGCAGGCCGACCGACGTGCCGTATTCATCGCCGATCAGCGGGCCGAACACGACGGACGGATTGATCGTCACCAGCTCGAACCGAGCGTTCGCGGCGAAGTCCCATGCCGCTCGCTCCGCGAGCGTCTTGGACACGGCGTAGGCGCCGATCAACGGACTGGCGACGTTCGACCAGTCCGTTTCCGTGAAGCGCTGACCCGCGCGCTTCTCATGCCCGTAGTAGATGGCGGCGATCGACGACGTGACGACGACCCGCTCGGCGCCCGCCGCTTCGGCCGCGTGCAGCACCCGCATTGTGCCGTCGCGCGCGATCGGGACGAGAGCGAACTTCTCGCGCGGCAGGCGGTTCGGGAAGGGCGACGCCGTATGAAGCACGAAGCGGCAGCCGGACGCCGCCGTGGACCAGTTCGCGTCGTCGGTGAGGTCGGCTTCGACGACTTCGACGTCGCTTGGGTCGACGCCCGCCTGCCGGATCGCGTCGAGCGCCTCCTGCCCCTTCGCTTGCGAGCGCACCGTTCCTCGGATGCGATAGCCGACCTGCAAGGCGGCAACGGCGACGTGACGCGCCACGAAACCGGACAAGCCGGTCAGCAGGACGCGGTCACCGTTCGACATCTTGTGGGAGTCCGAAAATGGCCGGACGGTCGCGCCGCGGCTGGAAATGCGAAAGGGCCCACAGGGCCCTTTGCAAAGCGTCTGCGAGGATGGAGACGCCGATCAGGCGGCTTCGGTCTCGGACGATTCGGCCTCGAAGCGCTCGCGGTCGAGCTTGCCGCGCGCGTCCGGGTCGCGGTCCACGAACTCGATCACCGCCAGCGGGGCGTTGTCGCCACGGCGGAAGCCGGCTTTCAGGACGCGGGTGTAGCCGCCGTTGCGCTCCGCGTAACGGGGGCCGAGCACCTCGAACAGCTTGCCGACGACGCTCGGGTCGCGGACCTGACTGATCGCTTGACGGCGAGCGTGCAGGTCGCCGCGCTTGCCGAGCGTGATCATCTTCTCGACGATCGGACGCAGGTCTTTCGCCTTCGGCAGGGTCGTGACGATCTGCTCGTGCTCGATGAGCGAGGCGACCATGTTGGCGAACATGGCCTTGCGGTGGGCGTGGGTCCGGTTGAGCTTCCGGCCGCGGTTTCCGTGACGCATGGGTTTGGTTCCTCGAAGCGAGCCGGCTTTGGCCGGCGGACGGCATCCTCGCTAACCCGGCGAGCCGGGTGCATGTGCCTTTGAACGATTGGGCATGTGAAGAACCCGCCGCCCGTTGCGGGCGACGGGTCAGGGCGGCTGGGATCAGTACTGATCCTCGAAGCGCTTGGCCAGGTCGTCGATGTTCTCCGGCGGCCAGGACGGCACTTCCATTCCAAGGTGCAGGCCCATGGAGGCCAGCACTTCCTTGATCTCGTTCAACGACTTGCGACCGAAGTTCGGGGTGCGCAGCATCTCCGCTTCCGTCTTCTGGATGAGGTCGCCGATGTAGACGATGTTGTCGTTCTTCAGGCAGTTGGCCGAACGGACCGAGAGCTCGAGCTCGTCGACCTTCTTGAGCAGCGCCGGGTTGAACGCGAGTTCGGCGAGCTGCTCGTCGGCTACGCCCGCGACGCCGCCCATACCGCCACGCGACTCGCGCTGCGGCTCCTCGAAGTTCACGAACACCGCCAACTGGTCCTGCAGGATGCGCGCGGCGTAGGCGATGGCGTCCTCGCACGACACGGACCCGTCCGTGACGATCTCCATCGTCAGCTTGTCCTTGTTGAGGTCCTGGCCTTCGCGCGTGTTCTCGACGCGGTAGGACACGCGCTTGACAGGCGAGAAGAGCGAGTCGACCGGGACGAGGCCGATCGGCGCGTCCTCGGCGCGGTTCTGGTCGGCCGGACGGTAGCCCTTGCCGGTGTTGACAGTCAGCTCCATGCGGATCTCGGCACCCTCGTCCAGGGTGCAGATCTCGTGCTCGGGGTTGAGGATCTCGATGTCGCCGACCGTCGCGATATCGCCGGCCCGCACGACGCCCGGACCGGACTTGCGCACGACCATGCGCTTCGGCCCGTCCGACTGCATCTTGATGGCGATTTCCTTGACGTTCAGCACGATGTCCGTGACGTCTTCGCGCACGCCGGGGATCGAGGAGAACTCGTGCAGAACGCCGTCGATCTGGATCGCGGTGACGGCCGCGCCCTGGAGGGACGACAGGAGTACGCGGCGCAGCGCGTTGCCGAGCGTCAGGCCGAAGCCGCGCTCCAATGGTTCGGCGACGAGCGACGCCTTGGTGCGGTTGCCGCCGCTCTTGAACACGACCTGGTCGGGCTTGGTGAGATTTTGCCAGTTGCTAGCGATCATGGCATTTGCCTTTCCATCTTCGCCACCATCCAATCGTGGCGATAGATCCGGGATGGGTGGCTGCTCGCCGCCCGAAACTCTGGTGTTCATCAACGCGAATGCCGCCCCTGTGAGGGAGCGGCAAAAGTCTTTCGTCGATCGAGGTTCGATCAGACGCGGCGGCGCTTGCGCGGTCGAACGCCGTTGTGCGGGATCGGGGTGACGTCACGGATGGAGGTGATGGTGAAGCCCGACGCCTGCAAGGCCCGAAGCGCCGACTCGCGGCCGGAACCCGGACCGCAGACCTCGACTTCGAGCGTGCGCATACCGTGCTCCTGCGCCTTCTTGGCACAATCCTCGGCGGCGATCTGCGCGGCGAACGGCGTGGATTTGCGCGAGCCCTTGAAACCCTGCGACCCAGCCGACGACCAGGAGATCGTGTTGCCCTGCGCGTCCGTGATCGTAATCACGGTGTTGTTGAAGGTCGACTGGACGTGCGCGACGCCCGTCGAAATGTTCTTGCGCTCGCGGCGGCGAACACGTTGCTCCTTGGCCATTCTCTAGTTCCTTGAGATATCGACACCGCCGTAATGCCAGCGGCTCCACCAATCGGACGTCCGTGAACCGGACGTGCCGCGTTACTTCTTCTTGCCGGCGATCGCCTTCGCCGGACCCTTCCGGGTGCGGGCGTTGGTGTGCGTGCGCTGACCGCGGACCGGCAGGCCGCGACGATGCCGCAAGCCGCGGTAGCAGCCGAGGTCCATCAAGCGCTTGATGTTCATCGACGTCTCGCGGCGCAGGTCGCCCTCGACCTGGTAATCGCGGTCGATGATCTCGCGGATCTGCAGGACTTCCGCATCGGTCAGATCGTTGACGCGACGCTCCGCCGTCAGCTTGACCTTTTCGCAGATCTCTCGAGCGAAGGTCTTGCCGATGCCGTGAATGTACTGCAGCCCGATGACGACGCGCTTGTTGCTCGGGATGTTGACGCCTGCGATACGGGCCAAGGACCGCGCTCCTCAAGAAACGGGCTCGACGCCCGGACAATGCTCACTGCCGTCGAAAAGCCACGGCGATCGGAGAGCCCGCCTCGCTCGGCGAACACCGCTCCAATCGCGTGGAATCGAATAGAGCAGCCGCTATAGGCTCCCAAACCTCGTGAAGTCAACCAAGCAACGACCGCATCGCATTCGGGTGCCGCCCTGGCTTTTGGTTCTACGCGATGGAAACGGTTCGATCTCCGACGACGATCCTGTCGACATCCGCGGCGACCTCTTCGATCGGCTTCATGCCGTCCACGAACTTCAGGATGCCCTTGCAGTAGTAGAACCCGACGAGCGGCGACGTTTCCTTGTAATACGCCTTGAGACGCGTCCGCATGGTGTCGGCGTTGTCGTCCGGCCGCCGGACGAAATCCGACCGGCCGCACTTGTCGCAAGTTCCGTCGACCTGCGGACGATGGTTCTGGTCGTTGTAGCTCGCCCCACAATGCGAACAGGAGAAGCGTCCGGCGACGCGCCGCACCAACTCCTCGTCCTCCACGCGCATCTCGATGACGTGGTCGAGCCCCAATCCCTTGCCGTGCAACATAGTCTCGGTGGCATCGGCTTGCGCCAGCGTGCGCGGAAAGCCGTCCAGAATGAACCCGTTCGCGCAGTCCGGTTCCTCGATGCGGTCCGCAACGATCTGAATCACCACCTCGTCGGACACCAGGCCGCCGGACGCCATGATCGCCTTCGCGCGCTGACCGACTTCCGTGCCCGCGGATACGGCCGCACGAAGCATGTCGCCAGTCGAGAGCTGCGGGATGCCGTGACGCTCGATGAGCTTCTTCGCCTGGGTCCCCTTCCCCGCCCCCGGCG
>CAXUCL010000048.1:11379-14741 GCA_964249395.1 uncultured Rhizobiaceae bacterium | reverse complement strand
ACCTTCGGGCGACGCTGGCGAGCGTCCCCGTCGCGCTCGCCAACGGCTTCGTGCCAGGCCTGCGCGCGTCCGGCACGCTCTCCGGCTCGGCCACCGCGACCGGCCCGGTGGGCCGCCCGAACGCGCGCTTCGACCTGTCCGGCACCGGCATCACGGCGGAAGAGGTCGCGCGCGCCGGCGTTTCCCCGGCGCAGCTTCGCGTCAACGGCGGCTTCGCCGACAACACGCTGGATCTCGAAACCGCCGTCGTCACGCTCGGGGAAGCCTCGATCCGGGCGAGCGGCAGGGTCGGCGAAACGCTCGACCTTCGGGCGACGCTGGCGAGCGTCCCCGTCGCGCTCGCCAACGGCTTCGTGCCGGGCCTCAACGCCTCCGGCACGATCTCCGGCGAGGCGCCGGCCACCGGCACGACCACGGACCCGAACGCCGCCTTCACCCTCACCGGCTCCGGCATCACGGCCGAGCGCATCGCCGCCTCCGGCATCCAGCCGCTGTCGCTCGACGTCGCGGGAACCGTCGCGAGCCGGACGGCGACGATCGAACGCGCGAACGTCGCGGTCGGCGACGGTCGGCTCGCCGCCTCCGGCACGGTCGGGGAAACCTTGAACCTGCGCGTCCTCGCCGAGCGCCTGCCGGTCGGCCTCCTCAACGGCTTCTCGCCCGAGCTCGGCGCCGGCGGCACGATATCCGGCGAAGCGGTGGCGACGGGCGCGCTCGCCGATCCGGCCGCGACGTTCCGGCTCACCGGCGACGGCCTGACGACGACGCAGACCAAAGCCGCGAACCTGCCCCCGGTCGAGCTCGACGTCGCCGGCCGCTACGCCGCCGGGACCGCGACGGTGGAAACGGCGCGCGCGACGATCGGCGACGGCTCGCTGTCGGCCAGCGGCACGGTCGGGCAGGCACTGGACTTCCAGATCGCTATCGACGACCTGCGGGGCGCGCTCGCCAAGGGCTGCGGGCCCGGCCGCGGCGCGGGCGTAACCCTGTCCGGCAGCGCGGAGGCGACGGGCTCGCTCGCCGACCCGGCCGCGACCTTCGAGATCGAGGGCCGGGGCATCACCACGGCGCAGGGCCGCCAAGCGAACGTGCCCGCCCTCCTCCTCGACCTGTCCGGCCGCTACGCCGGCGGCACGGCCGAGATCGGCACGGCCCGCGTTCGGGTCGGCGACGGCTCGGTCACGGCGACCGGCACGGTCGGCGAAACGCTCGACGTCGACGTGACGGTGACCCGCTTGCCCATTTCGCTGGCTGACGGCTTCGTGCCGGGCCTCGGCGCGCGCGGCACGGTGTCGGGCACGGCTTCGGCGGACGGGCCGATCGGCAACCCGACGGCGACGTTCGACATCCGGGCCGACGGCATCTCGACGACGCAAACGCGCGCCGCCCGCGCACCGGCAATCGACGCCGTCGCCGCCGGCAGCTACGCGGACCAGGCGGTCTCCATCCGCTCGGCGCGGGCGACCGTCGGCGGCGGTGCGGTGGAGATCACCGGCCGCGCCGGGCAGCAGCTCGACCTGAACGTCGCGATCCGCAACCTGCCCGCTTCGCTCGGGGCGGCTGCCGCAGCCGGCCTGAACCCGCAGGGCACGCTGAACGGTTCGGCGCGGGCGACGGGCGCTGCCACCGACCCAGCCGCCACCTTCGACCTGAACTTGACGGGCTTCTCCGTGCAGCAAACGCGCGACGCCGGCGTCGGGGCTCTCGGCATCCGCGCCAACGGGCAGTTCGCGAACCGGACCCTGCGCTTCGACACCAACCTCACTGGCGGCGGCGGGCTGAACTTCGCGGCGAACGGCACGGTGAACGTCGCCGGGACGCCGCGCTTCGACGTGCGCGCGGACGGCACGGCGCCGCTGTCGCTCGCCAACCGCGTCCTCGCCGAAGGCGGGCGGGCGGCGCAAGGGACCGTTCGGGTGAACGTCGCCGCGACCGGCACGGCGGCCGCGCCGAACGTTTCCGGCACGATCACCACGGCCGGCGCCACGTTCACCGACACCGGCGCCAACGTCGCGCTGCGCGGCATCAACGCTACGATCAATCTGAACGGCCAAACGGCGACGATCGCCACCTTCTCCGGCACGTTGGCGGCCGGCGGCACGGTGAGCGCCAGCGGCACGGTCGGCCTCGCGAACGGCTTCCCGGCCGATATCCGCATCCGGGGCGCGAACGCCCGCTACGTCGACGGCCAGCTCGTCGCGGCGACCGTCAATGCGGACCTGACAATCACCGGACCGCTCGTGCAGACGCCGCTGCTCGCCGGCCGCATCGACGTGGTGAAGCTCGACATCCTGGTGCCCGCCTCGTTCCCAACCTCGCTCGCGCGGATCGACGTGACGCGCCGCAACGCGCCGCCGCGGGTCCGCAAGCAGCAGGCCGAGCTGTTTCCGCCGACGCGGAGCGGCGGAGGCGGCGGGGGCATCAATCTCGACATCGCCTTCAACGCGCCGAGCCAGATCTTCGTGCGCGGCCGCGGGCTCGACGCGCAGCTCGGCGGACGTTTGCAGATCTCTGGGTCGGCGGCCTCGCCCGCCATCACCGGCGGCTTCGAGCTGCAGCGCGGCCGCCTGGTGATCCTCAACAAGCGGCTCGACTTCGAGCGCGGCCGCCTCGCCTTCACCGGCGAGCTGATCCCGCTGCTCGACTTCCTGGCGACCTCCGAGTCCGGCGACGTGACGGTGAACGTTTCCGTCACTGGGCCGGCGAACGACCCGAGCTTCTCGTTCTCCTCCTCCCCCGCCCTGCCGCAGGACGAGGTGCTGGCGCGCCTCATCTTCAACCAGGGCACCACCAACCTGTCGCCGCTGCAGATCGCGCAGCTGGCGGAGGCCGCCGCGCAGCTCGCCGGCGTCGGCGGCTCGACTGGGCTTTTGGAGAACCTGCGCTCGCAGCTCGGCGTCGACGACATCGACATCCGCACCACCGCCGATGGGCAGACCGCGGTCGGCGTCGGCAAATACATCAACGACCGGACCTATCTCGGGCTCGACTCCTCCGGCCGCGCCTCGATCAACATCGACATCGGCCGCGGCGTGAAGGCGCGCGGCGCCGTCACCGCGACCGGCGGCGGCGAGGTCGGCGTCTTCTACGAGGACGAGTTCTAGTCCGGCTCCGCGCCGAGGCCGCGACGGTAGACCTTCACGACCCCGGTCGGCTCGACGCGCAGCGCGGTGACGGTCGACAAATCCACGCCGTTGTCGGCGAGCGCCGCGCGCAGGCCCGGATTGCTGTCGATCACCGCCTGTACCTCTGCCGCGCTCGATCGTTCCCCGTAGACGAGGCTGCCGAGGCTCGCTTCCGCCGAGGGCGCGGCGAGGATGCCGCGGAAGGTCGGGCCGGTGGCGACCTGCAGCGGCCGAACC
>CAXUCL010000048.1:0-11369 GCA_964249395.1 uncultured Rhizobiaceae bacterium | reverse complement strand
CCCGGATAATACGGGTGAATGGTCGCCGCGTACACGTCTCGGGTGGTGGGGGGGTGGCGGGGGTTGGTTGGCGGGGGGGGGGGGGGCGGCCCCGCCGCCGGTGCCGGACGAGCTGGCGCAGCCGCCGAGCGCGGCGAGAAGCAGGCAGGCGACGGCAAGGTGCATCAGGTCCTCGTGTAGACGTCGACGACGTTGGTCGGCCGGACCCGGACGTTGACGATCTCCGCCGGATCGAAGCCGTTGCGCTGGAGCGCTTCTTCCAGCCCCGGGTGGTTGGCGATCTGCCGCCGCACGACGCCGGGACGGGTGTTGCGGTTGACGGTGCGGGTTTCCTTGTCGTTGCCGATCGCGACCTCGGCCGCCGACACCCGGTTGATCGTGTAACGGTCGCCCGGCCCGCCGGTGCCGCCCGGCACGACGCAGCCGGCGGCCGCGAGAAGCAGCAGCGCGAGAGCGGGGCCCGCAACCAGCCGTGATGTCATCCGCAGCGTCCCTCCCGACCGTTCGCGTCGCGTCGCGTCGCGTCGAAAATGGAGCGATCGCGGCCAGCGGGGAGAGGCGTCGCTTCCTCGCCCGACGAACGCCGGACCCGGTTGCAGCGGATCACGCTTGCGACCGCGTCCGGCGACGGGTGCCGACGCGGAAATTGTCGCGCGCCGCCTATCGACCAGGGCGTCCGCGGTGATAAGTCGTGGACGGGGAACAGGAACGGCGCGGGGGACACGCGATGTCCGGCACGACCATGAGTGAAGCCGTCAAGGGGCTTCGCCAGCGCGGCGCGGCGGCCAAGGCGGCCGGCATCCGCGACCGCTTCGCCGCGGACGCGGACCGCTTCGACGCGTTCAGCCGGCGCTTCGAGGACATGCTCCTCGACGTCTCCAAATGCGCGATCGGGCAAGGCGACCTCGACGCGCTCTATGCGCTCGCGGACCAGGCCGGCGTCGCCGAGAAGCGCGACGCGATGTTCGCCGGCGCGCCGATCAACAGCACCGAGAACCGCGCGGTCCTCCACGTCGCGTTGCGCGGGCAGCCCGAGGACGGTTTCGCCGCCAACGGCGAGGCGGTGGGCGGCGAGGTCGAGGACGTGCTCGTTCGCATGAGCGCCTTCGCGGATGCGGTCCGCTCCAGCTCCACCACCGGCGCCACCGGCAAGGCGATCACCGACGTCGTCAACATCGGCATCGGCGGCTCGGACCTCGGGCCGGCGATGGCGACGCTGGCGCTTGCGCCCTACCACGACGGACCGCGCGCCCATTTCGTCTCGAACGTCGACGGCGCGCACATCCGCGACACGCTGAAGGGCCTCGACGCCGAGACCACGCTGTTCATCGTCGCGTCGAAGACCTTCACCACAATCGAGACCATGACCAACGCCGCAACCGCCAAGCGGTTCGTGGCGGACGCGCTCGGGCAAGCGGCGGTCGCGCGACATTTCGCGGCCGTGTCCACGGCGCTCGACAAGGTGGCCGCCTTCGGCATCGACGAGGAGCGCGTCTTCGGCTTCCGCGACTGGGTGGGCGGTCGCTACTCGGTTTGGTCGGCGGTCGGCCTGTCCGTGATGCTCGCGATCGGCCCGGACAACTTCCGGGCCATGCTCGCCGGCGCGCGCGACATGGACCAACACTTCCGCTCGGCGCCGGTCCCGGAAAACCTACCGATGCTGCTCGGCCTCGTCGGGTGGTGGCACCGCGTCGCGCAAGGCTACCCGGCGCGCGCGATCCTGCCCTACGACCAGCGACTGTCGCGCCTGCCCGCCTACTTGCAGCAGCTCGACATGGAGTCGAACGGCAAGCACATCGGGCTCGACGGCGAGCCGACGCGCACCGTCACCGGCCCGCTGGTGTGGGGCGAACCCGGCACCAACGGCCAGCACGCTTTCTACCAGCTCCTGCACCAGGGCACCGACGCGATCCCCTGCGAGTTCATGATGGGCGCCAACAGCCACGAGCCTGATTTGGGCGAGCATCAGGACCTGCTTCTGGCGAACTGCGTCGCGCAGTCCGAGGCGCTGATGCGCGGGCGCACGATGGCGGAGGCACGCGACCAGATCCTGGCGAAGGGCGCGGACGCGGCGGAGGCCGAGCGCGTCGCGCCGCACCGCGAGTTCGCCGGCGACCGGCCCTCGATCACCCTTCTCTACCGGTTGCTCGACCCCCGCACCTTCGGACGGCTGGTGGCGCTCTACGAGCACCGCGTCTTCGTGGAGGGCGCGCTGTTCGGCATCAATTCCTTCGACCAATGGGGCGTCGAGCTCGGCAAGGAGCTCGCGACCAGCCTGTTGCCGGTGATCGCCGGCGAGACAAGCAGCGACGGCCACGACGCCTCGACGCGCGGGCTCGTGGCGGCGATCCGCGACATGAGGACCAATCGATGACTGCTGCCGCCGAGAAGAGCCGCCGTTCCGACGATCCGTCGTCGCGCGGCGGCGACGACGTGGCGCTCGCCGCGCCCAAACCCGCGCCGCGCCGCAACGATTCGGCGGCGCTCGCCAAGGAGATCGCCGAGAAGCTGACCTACGCCATCGGCAAGGACCCAGCGAACGCCCGTCGCCACGACTGGCTGGAAGCGGTGACGCTCGCGGTGCGCGACCGCATCATCGACCATTGGCTGTCTTCCAACCAGCGCAACGCGTCGAGCGGCACGAAGCGCGTCTGCTACCTGTCCATGGAGTTCCTGATCGGCCGCCTTCTGCGCGACGCGATCACCAATCTCGGCCTGTCGGAGGCGGTGCGCGACGCGCTGTCGGCCTACGACGTCGACATCGACCTGCTGGAGATGCTGGAGCCGGACGCGGCGCTCGGCAACGGCGGCCTCGGGCGCCTGGCCGCCTGCTTCATGGAGTCGATGGCCTCCACCGGCGTGCACGCCTTCGGCTACGGCATCCGCTACGTCCACGGCTTCTTCCGGCAGGAGATCGTCAACGGCGAGCAGGTGGAACTGCCGGAAACCTGGCTCGCCCACGGCAACCCGTGGGAGTTCGAGCGGCGCGAGCGCTCGTTCGAGATCGGCTTCGGCGGCACGGTCGCCACCATCCAGGAGGCGGGAAAGCCGCCGCGGCAGGTCTGGCGGCCGGCTGAGCGCATCCTGGCCGTCGCCTACGACACGCCGATCGTCGGCTGGCGCGCGGCGCGCGTCAACACGCTGCGGCTGTGGAGCGCCCATTCGCTCGATCCCATCCTGCTCGACGCCTTCAATTCGGGCGACCACATCGGCGCCATGCAGGAAGCCAACCGGGCGCAGGCGATCACGCAGGTGCTCTACCCGGCCGACTCGCACCTCGCGGGCCAGGAACTGCGGCTGCGGCAGGAATACTTCTTCTCCTCCGCCTCGCTGCAGGACATCGTCCGGCACCACCTGAAGCGCAACGGCGGCGACCTCTCGACCCTGCCCGACAAGGTGGCGATCCAGCTCAACGACACGCACCCGGCCGTGTCGGTGGCCGAGCTGATGCGCATCCTCGTCGACCTGCACGCGATGGCCTGGGACGACGCCTGGGGCGTCGTGCAGCGCGTGTTCTCCTACACCAACCACACGCTGCTGCCGGAAGCGCTGGAAACCTGGCCGGTGAACCTCTTCGAGCGCCTGCTGCCGCGCCAGATGCAGATCATCTACGCGATCAACGCTCAGGTCATCCGCGAGGCGCAGGGCAAGGGCCTCGACGGCGCGAAGGTCTCGGCGCTTTCCCTGATCGACGAGGGATCCGGGCGGCGGGTGCGCATGGGCTCGCTCGCCTTCGTCGGCAGCCACGCCATCAACGGCGTGTCGGCGCTGCACACCGAGCTCATGAAGAAGACGGTGTTCCACAACCTCCACGAGCTCTACCCGGAGCGCATCCAGAACAAGACCAACGGCGTCACGCCGCGCCGCTGGCTCTTGGAATGCAATCCCGGTCTCGTCGGCCTCGTCACGGAAGCGATCGGGCCGGGTTTCCGCGACGACATCACGAAGATCAAGAACATCGACAAGCTCGCCGAGGACGGGGCCTTCCGCGACGCGTTCATGGCGGTCAAGCGCCGCAACAAGGAACGGCTCGCCAAGGTGATCGAGGAGCGGCTGGCCGTGTCCGTCGACCCGGACGCGATGTTCGACGTGCAGGTGAAGCGCATCCACGAATACAAGCGCCAGTTCCTGAACATCATCGAGGCGATCGCGCTCTACGACCAGATCCGCTCGCACCCGGAGGTCGCCTGGCAACCGCGCGTCAAGGTGTTCGCGGGCAAGGCGGCGCCGTCCTACGCCAACGCCAAGCAGATCATCCACCTGGCCAACGACGTGGCGCGCGTCGTCAACGCCGATCCGTCCGTGCAGAACCTCCTGAAGGTGGTGTTCCTGCCGAACTACAACGTCAGCCTCGCCGAGATCATCATGCCGGCGGCGGACCTGTCGGAGCAGATCTCCACGGCCGGGCTCGAGGCGTCCGGCACCGGCAACATGAAGTTCGCGCTGAACGGCGCGCTCACGGTCGGCACGCTCGACGGCGCGAACGTCGAGATGCTGGAGCACATCGGCGAGGAGAACATCTTCATCTTCGGCCTCACCGCCGAGGAGGTCGCCGTTCGGCGGCGCGACAACGGCGGCGGGCGCGCGATCATCGAGGCGAACCCCCTCCTCAAGGGCGCGCTCGACTCGGTCGCACAGGGCGTGTTCGGCGAGCCCGGCCGCTACGACAACCTGGTGGAAGCCCTCTACGGCAACGACTGGTGGATGATCGCCAACGACTTCGACGCCTATTGGCAAACTCAGCGGCGGCTCGACGGCCTCTGGGCCGACCGCGACGGTTGGGGGACGAAGGCGGTGCGCAACACGGCGCGAATGGCTTGGTTCTCGTCCGACCGCTCGATCCGCGAATACGCCAAGGACATCTGGAACGCGCCGACCAACGCCTGACGGCGGTCGAGCGGAATCGTTGCGGTCCCGCCGCCGGCTCGCCCGCGAAAAACACCGGGGGCCGTCGGGCGCCCGCGCCTTTCCGGCGGCGAAGAAGCTGCTAGAACCTTGAAAAGGCCGCCACGCCGGGAGGGTGGCGGCGAACAACACGGCCGCGTCGAGTCTCGGGAGGAAGCAGGATGACGGACCAGAAGCGCCACGCGCCGATCTCGCGCGACACCATGGCCTACGTCCTGGCGGGCGGCCGCGGCTCGCGGCTGATGGAGATGACCGACACCCGCGCCAAGCCCGCCGTCTACTTCGGCGGCAAGACGCGCATCATCGACTTCGCGCTCTCCAACGCCCTCAACTCCGGCATCCGCCGCATCGGCGTCGCGACGCAGTACAAGGCGCACTCGCTGATCCGCCACCTGCAGCGCGGCTGGAACTTCCTGCGGCCGGAGCGGAACGAGAGCTTCGACGTCCTGCCCGCCTCGCAGCGCGTCTCGGAGGATCAGTGGTACGCCGGCACCGCCGACGCCGTCTACCAGAACGCCGACATCATCGAGGACTACGCGCCCAGATACATGATCATCCTGGCGGGCGATCACATCTACAAGATGGACTACGAGATCATGCTCCAGAATCACGTCGATTCGGGAGCGGACGTGACCGTCGGCTGCCTGGAAGTGCCGCGCATGGAGGCGGTCGGCTTCGGCGTCATGCACGTCGACGAGCAGAACCTCATCACCGATTTTGTCGAGAAGCCGAAGGACCCGCCCGCCATTCCCGGCCGGCCGGACACGGCGCTCGCGTCCATGGGCATCTACGTCTTCGAGACGAAGTTCCTGATGGACCAGCTGCGCCGCGACGCCGCCGACCCGAACTCGAACCGCGATTTCGGCAAGGACATCATCCCGCACATCGTGCGGCACGGAAAGGCGCTGGCGCACTCGTTCAACCGCTCCTGCGTCCGCTCGGCGATGGAAACGGACGCCTATTGGCGCGACGTCGGCACCGTGGACGCCTACTGGCAGGCGAACATCGACCTGACCGACGTCGTGCCGCCGCTCGACATCTACGACCGCGACTGGCCGATCTGGACCTATTCGGAGATCACGCCGCCGGCGAAGTTCGTGCACGACGAGGACGGGCGCCGCGGCTCGGCCCTGTCCTCGCTGGTGTCGGGCGACTGCATCATCTCGGGCGGCAGCTTGCGCCGCTCGCTGCTGTTCACCGGCGTGCGCCAGCATTCCTACTCGACGCTCGACCACGCCGTGGTGCTGCCGCACGCCCATATCGGCCGCGGCGCGCGCGTTTCCAACGTCGTGATCGACCGCGGCGTCCACATCCCGGACGGCCTGGTGATCGGCGAGGACCCGGAGCTCGACGCGCAGCGCTTCCGGCGCACCGCAAGCGGCGTCTGCCTCGTCACCAAGCCGATGATCGACAGGCTCACCTATCGATGAGCCTGCGCGTCCTCGCGGTCGCCTCCGAAGTCTATCCCCTCGTCAAGACCGGCGGTCTCGCGGACGTGGCCGGCGCCCTGCCGCTGGCGCTCGACGACCTCGGCGTGTCCGTCCGCACCCTGATGCCGGCCTATCCGTCGGTTCTCGCGAAGCTGGCGGACGAGGGCAAGGACGTCGTCCTGACCGTGCCCGACCTGTTCGGCGGCGAAGCGCGCGTCCTGTCGGTGCGCTTCGCCGGCCTCGACCTCCTGCTCCTCGACGCGCCGCACCTCTTCGACCGGCCGGGCGGTCCCTACGTCGACGAGAGCGGCACCGATCACCCCGACAACTGGGCGCGCTTCGGCGCCCTGTCGAAGGCCGCCGCGGCGATCGCCGAGACCGGGGTCGGCGAGTTCCTGCCGGACGTCGTCCACGCGCACGACTGGCAGGCGGCGCTCGCGCCCGTCTACCTCGCGTTCGGCGGCGACCGGCGGGTCAAATCCGTCATCACCATTCACAACCTCGCCTTCCAGGGCTCGTTCGCGGCCGACGTGTTCCCGAAGCTCGGCCTGCCGCGCTCGGCCTGGTCGCTGGAGGGCGTCGAATACTACGGCTCGGTCGGCTTCCTGAAAGGCGCCCTGCACGCCGCCGACGTGGTGACCACCGTGTCGCCGACCTATGCCGAGGAGATCCTCACCACCGAGGGCGGCATGGGTCTCGACGGCCTGCTGCACGGGCGCGGCAAGCGTCTCGTCGGCATCGTCAACGGCATCGACACGGACGCGTGGGACCCGTCCGCCGATCCGGCGCTGCCGGCGACCTATTCGGCGCGCACGCTCAAGAGCCGCCAGAAGAACAAGCGCGCGCTGGAGGCAGAGTTCGGCCTGAAGCCCGGGCCGGGGCCGATCTTCTGCGTGATCAGCCGCCTCACGTGGCAGAAGGGCATGGACGTCCTCGCCGAGGCCGTGGACGAGATCGTCGCGAACGGCGTCCGGCTGGCGATCTTCGGCTCGGGTGACCGGATGATCGAGGGCGCGTTCCACGCCGCGCACGCCCGTCATCCGGCAGAGGTCGGCGTGCGGATCGGCTACGACGAGGCGCTGGCGCACCGCATCCAGGGCGGTGCGGACGCGATCCTGATCCCGTCGCGCTTCGAGCCGTGTGGGCTGACGCAGCTCTGCGGCCTGCGCTACGGCTGCGTGCCGGTGGTCAGCCGCGTCGGCGGGCTGGCGGACACGGTGATCAACGCCAACTACGCCGCCGTCCAGTCGAACGTCGCGACCGGCGCGATCTTCGCGCCCGTGACGGCGAAGTCGCTCGTCGACGCGGTGGTGCGCACCCGCCAGCTCTACGACCAGCCGCCTCTCTGGCAGGCGATGCAGAAGCGTGGCATGGCGACCGACGTGTCCTGGACGGCGAGCGCCGCCAAATACGCCGAGCTCTACCGGGGCCTGATTGCGGAGCAGACGCCATGATCGAGACCGTCGCGACCAAGCCCTTCGACGACCAGAAGCCGGGCACCTCGGGCCTGCGCAAGAAGGTGCCGCACTTCAGCCGACCGCACTACGCGCAGAACTTCATCCAGGCGCTGTTCGACGTCGCCGAGCGCCCGGAGCGCGCGACGCTGGTGATCGGCGGCGACGGACGCTTCTTCAATCGCGAGGTGATCGAGATCGCCATCCGCATGGCGGCGGCCAACGGCTACGGCCGCGTCGTGGTCGGGCAGAACGGCATCCTGTCGACGCCGGCCGCCTCCAACCTCATCCGCAAGCGCGGAGCGTCGGGCGGCATCGTCCTGTCGGCGAGCCACAATCCCGGCGGCCCGGACGGCGACTTCGGCATCAAGTACAACATCGCCAACGGCGGCCCGGCGCCGGAAAAGGTGACGGAAGCGACCTTCAAGCGCACGAAGGAGATCAGCGAATACCGGATCGTCTCCGAACCGGCGCCGGACCTCTCGATCCTCGGAGAGACCACGCTCGGCGAGATGGTGGTGGAAGTGGTCGACCCGGTCGCCGACTATGCCGAGCTGATGCGGTCGCTGTTCGACTTCCCGGCCATCGAGGCGTTGCTGGCGGGCGGTTTCACCATGCGCTTCGACGCGATGCACGCCGTCACGGGGCCCTACGGCCGCGCGATCTTCGAGGAAATGCTCGGCGCGCCGGCCGGCACCGTCGTCAACGGCACGCCGCTCCCCGATTTCGGCGGCGGCCACCCGGACCCGAACGCGGTCTACGCGAAGGACCTCATCGACAGCCTGATGGCCGAGAACGGCCCGCACTTCGGCGCGGCTTCCGACGGCGACGGCGACCGCAACCTCATCGTCGGGCGCGGCGTGGTCGTTTCGCCGTCCGACTCGCTCGCCGTGCTCGCCGCCAACGCCCACCTCGCGCCCGGCTACCGGCGCGGCGTCGCCGGCATCGCGCGCTCCATGCCGACCAGCCAAGCCGCCGACCGCGTGGCCAGCAAGCGCGGCATCGGCCTCTACGAGACGCCGACCGGCTGGAAGTTCTTCGGCAACCTGCTCGACGCCGGCCGCGTGACCATCTGCGGCGAGGAAAGCGCCGGCACCGGCTCCGACCACGTGCGCGAGAAGGACGGCGTGTGGGCCGTGCTGCTGTGGCTGAACGTGCTCGCCGCCACGGGCAAGAGCGTCAGGGACATCCTCGCCGCCCATTGGGCCGAGTTCGGCCGGAACTACTACCAGCGCCACGATTACGAGGAGGTCGACGCCAAGGGCGCCAACGCGCTGATGGACAGCTTGCGCGACCGCCTCGCCTCGATGAGCGGCCAGCGCTTCGGCACGCTCGTGGTGTCGGAGGCCGACGACTTCTCCTACAAGGACCCGGTGGACGGCTCGATCTCCACCGGCCAGGGCGTGCGCATCGTGTTCTCCGGCGGCTCGCGCATCGTGTTCCGCTTGTCGGGCACCGGCACGAAGGGCGCGACCTTGCGCGTCTACATCGAGCGCTTCGAGCCGGACCCGGTTCGACACGATCTCCCGCCGGCGGAAGCCCTCCGGGAGCTGATCGACACGGCCGAGGCCATCGGCGAGATCCGCCGCTGGACGGGTCGGAACGAGCCGGACGTCGTGACCTGACGGGCGGGATCGGCCGATGCCCACGGCGCTGACCGCCGAGCGCGGCTGTCCGGCTGCCTTGGGGGCGACGGTCGTGCCCGGCGGCGTGCATTTCGCGGTTCACTCCGAGAACGCCGACGAGGTGCATCTCTGCCTCTTCGACGAGTGGGGGTGCCGCGAAACAGAGCGGCTGCGGCTGCCGGGGCGCGACGGCCACGTCCGCTTCGGCTTCGCGCCCGGCATGGCGGCGGGCACCCGCTACGCGCTCCGCGCCAAGGGGCCGTTCGCGCCGCGCGACGGCCACCGCTTCGACTAGCTGAAACTGCTCGTCGATCCCTACGCCCTGCGGCTCGACCGGCCCTTCGTCTATCGCCCGGAACTCGCGGCGCCCCACGAACGGGCCGCGCGCCCTCGCGGTGGCGGCCGAAACGGACGCGACGCCCCTCCCTTCCGCCGCGCCCGGCTTCACCTACGAGCTGCACGTGCGCGCCTTCTCGCAGGCGCACCCGGACGTGCCGCAGCGGCTGCGCGGCACGGTGGCCGCGCTCGCCGAACCCGTGCTGCTCGATCATCTGGAGACGCTTGGCGTCGACACGGTGGAGCTGATGCCGCTCGCCGCCGTGCTGGACGAGCGGCACCTGCCCGGCCTTGGCCTTACCAACAGCTGGGGCTACAACCCGGTGGCGCACATGGCGCCGGACCCGCGCCTGGCGCCCGGCGGCCTCGGCGACGTCCGCCGCGCCGTGGACGCGCTGCACGGACGCGGCATCCGCGTGCTGCTCGACGTCGTCCTGAACCATTCGGCCGAGAGCGATAGAGGCGGCCCGACCGTCTGCTACCGCGGCCTCGACAACGCGCTCTACTACCGCCTGACCGCCGACGGCGACTACGTGAACGACGCCGGCTGCGGCAACGTCTTCGCCGCCGATCGCGCGCCGGTCGTGCGCCTCTTCGTCGACACGCTCCGGCGCTGGGTGGAGTCCACCGGCGTCGACGGCTTCCGCTACGACCTCGCGCCGATCCTCGCGCGCGGCGAGCGCGGCTTCTCGCGCGACGCGCCGTTCTTCGCCGCGCTCGAAGCCGACCCGGTGCTGCGGGACCGCATTCACGTCGCGGAAAGCTGGGACATCGGGCCGGGCGGCTACCAGGTCGGCAACTTCCCGCCGCCCTTCCACGAATGGCAGGACCGGTTCCGCGATGACGTGCGCCGCTTCTGGCGCGGGGAGCCCGGCCAAGTCGGTGCGCTCGCGACGCGGCTTGCCGGGTCGAGCGACTTGTTTCGCGGCGAAGGGCGCACGGCCGCCACCGGCGTCAACTTCGTCTGCGCCCACGACGGCTTCACCCTCGCCGACCTCGTCGCCTTCGAAGCCAAGCACAACGAGGCGAACGGCGAATGGAACCGCGACGGCCACAACGACAACCATTCCTGGAACAACGGCGTCGAGGGGCCGAGCGACGACCCGGCCGTCCGGGAAACGCGCGGGCGCGACGTGCGCGCGCTGCTCGCGACGCTGTTCCTGTCGCGCGGCAACCCGATGCTGACGGCCGGCGACGAGTGCGGGCGCACGCAAGGCGGCAACAACAACGCCTACGCGCAGGACAACGAGACCACCTGGCTCGACTGGCGGCGCACCGACCATGAGCTGATCGCGTTCGTTTCCCGGCTGGCCCGCTTTCGCCGCCGGCATCCGGCCGTGCGCTCCGACAGGTTCCTGACAGGCGAACGGGCGAACGGCCTCGACCGTCCGGACGCGACCTGGCTGCACGAAGACGGCGCGGCGATGACAAAGGCCGACTGGCAGGACCCGGAGCGCCGCTGTCTCGGTCTCCTCCTCGCCGCGCTGGCCGATGACGGCGACGCGTCGGAAACAGCGGACGCGGTGCTGGTCTATCTCAACGCCGCCCGGACGGAGGCGGCCGCGACCCTCCCGGTCCCGTCGGCCGGCCGGGGCTGGCGCGTCGAGCTGCGCTCCGAC
>CAXUCL010000047.1:0-14982 GCA_964249395.1 uncultured Rhizobiaceae bacterium | reverse complement strand
CATGCCCTGGTACCCGCCCTCGTTCGTGGACCGCATCCGGCTGATCAAGCAGCTGCAGGAGGAGCGCTTCATGCCCCTCCAGGCCATCAGGCGGGTGCTCGAGGACGACCCCGACCGCGCCCGTGCGCTCGCGCAGGGCCCGGTCGGCCATGAAGGGTTCGGCCGCGCGGGCGATCGCCCCGGCGTCGCCAACGGCCACGATGCGGCCAGTGACGCCCTCGACGACGATCTCGGCGAAGGCGCCGGCGTCGCTGACCACCACCGGCGTGCCCGACGCCATGGCTTCCAGCGGCGTCAGGCCGAAGCCTTCGACGCGCGGCGGCGCGAGGTAAAGGTCGAAGCGCCGGAACCAGCCGGCGACGTCCGGCGACTCGCCGACGAACAGGATGCGCTCGGCGAGCCCCGCTTCCTCGACCTGTCGACGCAGCGAAGCCAAGAAGGACGCGTGCTCGGGCGTCGCCCGGCCGGTCACGACGGCGGTCCAGTTGGGATAGCGGGGAAGAAGCTCGACCATCGCCGCGACGAACAGATCGGTGCCCTTGCTCGGCCGGATGCGCCCCGAACAGCCGACCACGAGCCGGTCGGGCGGCAGGGCGTGGGCGACCGGCCCGTCCGGCCCGAACCGTCGCAGGTCGATGCCGTGCAGGATCACCGTGGCGGGCACTTCGAGGAAGGCGGCGCTCTTGCCGCTCGTCGCGATCACGGCGTCCATGCGGCGGATCAGGAAGCGCGTCCAGGCTTTGTGGCGCCGCTGGGCGGCGGAGGTGAAGACGAGGCGAATCGGCATGCGCAGCACGTCGCGCAGGACGACGCCGGCCAGCATCTCGTTGTTGCGCCGCGCGTGCCAGATGCGGAACGGCCGTTCCGCGGGCCTGCGCCACAACCACGGCAGGTCGCGGAGCCGCAAGCGTGGCAGGTGCGGCGGCAGGCCCGGCCCGAGCGCCGCGACGGCAAGCGTGCGGGCCTGCAGCGGCACGAGTTGGACGATGGTGGACGTGACCCCGGAAAGCCGCCGCTTGAAGTTCGGCGCGACGACGAGGGTGTTTCGAACGGATGCGCGAGGCGCCGGCACGTCAGGCAGGCGCCTCCGGCGAACCGGTGAAGGGGATGTCCTCGTAGATCGCGTCGAGCGACAGAACGACGGGGCGGTCGAGCGCGAGCGGCAGGCCGCCGGTAAGGATGTCCGGCTTCTGCGCGAGGCGCCCGTTGTCGTCGCGCAGCCAAACGCTGACGCGCGCCTCGGACTGCGAAACGCAGACGTATTGCCGGACTGTTGGGACGCTGTCGTAGTCGCGAAGCTTCTGCGTCTGGTCGTACCAGCCGGTCGACTTCGACAGCACCTCGAACACGACGATCGGCTCCGACGCGTCGCGTGCCGTCGGGTCGAACCGACCGCAGTCGATCGTGACGTCCGGATAGCGCGAGTTGCGCGTGGCCGGAATCGGAACGCGACGGTCGGAACCGAAGGGCAGGCAAGGCGAGCCGCGGAGCATCGGGCGCAACACGGAGATGATGTTGGCGGCGATCAGGGCATGGGCGCCGGTGCCGCCGGTCATCATCACGACGCGGCCACCGACGAACTCGTGCTTGCGCTCTTGTCGGTCCTCCCAAGCGAGGAACTCGTCCAGCGTCCAACCTTTTGCTCGCGCCTCACTCATCGCCTGTTGGCCTGTCCTCACCCCCAGCGCAGTTCGAGGATCTCGTAGGACTTTGCGCCGCCGGGCGCCGAGACCTCGACGGTGTCGCCTTCGCCCTTGCCGATCAGCGCGCGGGCGATCGGCGAGGAGATCGAGATGCGGCCCTTCTTCACGTCGGCCTCCTGGTCGCCGACGATCTGGTAGACCTTCTCCTCTTCCGAGTCCTCGTCGACGAGCTTGACCGTCGCGCCGAACTTGACCTTCTCGCCCGACAGCTTGGCGACGTCGATCACCTCGGCGCGCGCCGTCAGGTCCTCCAACTCGGCGATGCGACCCTCGTTCAGGCTCTGCGACTCCTTGGCGGCATGGTATTCGGCGTTTTCCGACAGGTCGCCGTGGGCGCGTGCTTCGGAGATCGCCGCGATGATGCGCGGGCGTTCCTCCTGCTGACGGCGCCGGAGCTCTTCCTTGAGCTCCTCGAACCCGTGCGTGGTCATCGGAAACTTGTCCATGCCCTCACCTTGACCGAACGTCGGCCGGGTGGCCGACGGTCCTTTCCTTTGCCGATGCCGCCCGGCGATGCGCCGAACGGCGACGAGGTCGCGTCGCCGGACGATCGCTCGAACCGGACCGGCGCCCTGAACGCGAATGGCCGCGAGGGTCTCGCGGCCGGTGCGGCGATGATGCGGCTCGCCGACGATGCTGTCAAATCGTGCAGATCGCCGGTCGAACAAGCAAAAGGCCGCTCGCGCGGCCCGTCATGCCGCGGCGAAGTAGGACTGGAGCGAGCGCACTTCAAGCCCGCCGCTCTTCAGCGCCTCGATGGCCTCGACCGCCGCCGCCATGCCGGCGAGCGTCGTGTAGTAGGGCACCTTGTGGATCAGCGCCGCGCGGCGCAGCGAGCGCGAATCGGACAACGCCTTCTGCCCTTCCGTGGTGTTCAGCACGAGCTGGACCTGCCGGTTGCGGATCGCGTCCTCGATGTGCGGGCGGCCCTCCAGCACCTTGTTGACCTTCTCCGCCGCGACGCCGTTCTCGGCGAGATGGCGCTGCGTGCCGCCGGTCGCGATGATCCGGAAGCCGAGCGCGGCCAAGCGGCGCACGGGTTCCAGCGCGCGGTCCTTGTCGCCGTCCTTGACCGACACGAACACCGTGCCGGCGCGCGGCAGCTCGATGGAAGCGCCGAGCTGCGATTTGGCGAAGGCGACCGCGAAACCGCGATCGAGCCCCATGACCTCGCCGGTGGAGCGCATCTCCGGGCCGAGCAGCGTGTCGACGCCCGGAAAACGCGCGAAGGGGAACACCGCCTCCTTCACCGCGACGTGCTGCAAGGTCCGCCAGTCGCTCGGCCCGCCATAGGCCGCGAAAGCGGCCGCCAGCGTTTCGCCCGCCATGATCCGCGCCGCGACCTTGGCGATCGGCCGGCCGACCGTCTTGGCGACGAAGGGCACGGTGCGCGACGCGCGCGGGTTCACCTCCAGCACGTAGATCTCGTCGTTCTTCACCGCGAACTGGACGTTCATCAGGCCGACGACCTCCAGCGCCAGCGCCAGCTCGCGCGTCTGCCGCTCGATCTCGGAAACGACCTTGTCCGACAGCGAATGGACGGGGAGCGAGCAGGCCGAGTCGCCGGAATGGATGCCGGCCTCCTCGATGTGCTCCATGATGCCGGCGACGAAGGTGTCGCGCCCGTCCGACAGGCAATCGACGTCGACCTCGATCGCGTCCGTCAGGTAGCTGTCGATCAACACCGGCGACTTGCCGGAGACCACCACGGCCTCCTTCATGTAGCGGGCGAACTGCGCGGGCCCGCGCACGATCTCCATCGCGCGGCCGCCGAGCACGTAGGACGGCCGGATCACCACCGGGTAGCCGATGCGCTCGACGATGCCGGCGGCCTCCTCCACGGAGCGGGCGATGCCGTTGCGCGGCTGGCGCAGGTCCAGGTCGTGCAGCAAATGCTGGAAGCGGTCGCGGTCCTCGGCGAGGTCGATCGCGTCCGGCGAGGTGCCCAGGATCGGGACGCCGGCCTTTTCAAGCGCGTCCGCGAGCTTCAAGGGCGTCTGGCCGCCGAACTGGACGATGACGCCGTGCAGGGTTCCGCGCGACCGCTCGACGCGCAGGATCTCCAGGACGTCCTCCGCCGTCAGCGGCTCGAAATACAGACGGTCGGACGTGTCGTAGTCGGTGGACACCGTTTCCGGGTTGCAGTTGACCATGATGGCCTCGAACCCGGCGTCCTTCAACGCGAAGGCAGCGTGGCAGCAGCAATAGTCGAACTCGATGCCCTGGCCGATGCGGTTCGGGCCGCCGCCGAGGATCACGACCTTGCGGCGGTCGGACACGCCGGCCTCGGTCCGCGCGGCGCCCGCGAACGGCCGCTCGTAGGTCGAGTACATGTAGGGCGTCGGCGAGGCGAACTCGGCCGCGCAGGTGTCGATGCGCTTGAACACCGGGTGGACGCCGGCGTTCTCGCGCCGGGCGCGCACCATCCGCTCGTCCTCGCCGGAGACCTTCGCGAGCCGCGCGTCGGAAAAGCCGGCGCTTTTGAGCGCCCGCAGGTTCTCGGGATCAGTCGGCAGCCCATGCTCGCGGATGCGAGCTTCGAAGTCGACGATCTGCTTGAGTTTCGCGATGAACCACGGGTCGATGCGGCAGGACTGGTAGATCTGATCCTCCGGAAAGCCCACGCGCAGCGCCTGGGCGACCATGCGCAGCCGGTCGGGGGTGGCGGTGCCGAGGGCGGCGCGGATGGCGTTCTTGTCGTCGCCCTCGCCGATGCCGGGAATGGCGATCTCGTCCAGCCCGTCGAGCCCGGTTTCCAGGCCCCGCAGCGCCTTCTGCAGCGACTCCTCGAAGGTGCGGCCGATCGCCATGACCTCGCCGACCGACTTCATCGCGGTGGTCAGCACCGGCTCGGCGCCGGGGAACTTCTCGAAGGCGAAGCGCGGGATCTTGGTGACGACGTAGTCGATCGCCGGCTCGAAGGAGGCGGGCGTCGCGCCGCCGGTGATGTCGTTGTCGAGCTCGTCCAGCGTGTAGCCGACCGCGAGCTTGGCCGCGACCTTGGCGATCGGGAAGCCGGTGGCCTTCGAGGCGAGCGCGGAGGAGCGCGAAACCCGCGGGTTCATCTCGATCACCACGAGCCGGCCGTCGTCCGGGTTCACGGCGAACTGCACGTTCGAGCCGCCGGTCTCCACGCCGATCTCGCGCAGCACCGCGATCGAGGCGTTGCGCATGATCTGGTATTCCTTGTCGCTCAACGTCAGCGCCGGCGCCACCGTGATCGAGTCGCCCGTGTGGACGCCCATCGGATCGACGTTCTCGATGGAACAGACGATGATGCAGTTGTCCGCCCGGTCGCGGACCACCTCCATCTCGTATTCCTTCCAGCCCAGCACCGACTCCTCGATCAGGACCTCGGTGGTCGGCGAGGCGTCGAGGCCGCTTTCGACGATCTCGAAAAACTCCGAGCGATTGTAGGCGATGCCGCCGCCCGTGCCGCCCATGGTGAAGCTCGGACGGATGATGGCGGGCAGGCCGATCTGCTCCAGCCCTTCCACCGCCGCCGCCTGGGCGCGGGCCATGTAGCGCTGCTTGCGGTCCTGCTCGCCGGCGTTCCATTCGGCGTCGAGCGCGGCGAGCGCCGCGTCGCGCGCCTCGCCTTCGTCGAGCGTGGCGACGGCGCTCGCGCGGCGTTCCTCGTGCGCCTGCCGGTCGAGGCGCTTGGCGTCCGTGGCGTTGGCGAGGAAGCTCTTCGGGGTCGCGAGGCCGATTTTCGTCATCGCCTCGCGGAACAGGGCGCGGTCCTCGGCCTTGTCGATGGCCGCGGCATCCGCGCCGATCATCTCGACGCCGTAGCGGTCGAGGACGCCCATGCGCTTGAGGCTGAGGGCGGTGTTGAGCGCGGTCTGGCCGCCCATGGTCGGAAGCAGGGCGTCCGGCCGCTCCAGGGCGATGATCTTGGCGACCACCTCCGGCGTGATCGGCTCGATATAGGTCGCGTCGGCGAGATCCGGGTCGGTCATGATCGTCGCCGGGTTGGAGTTGACCAGAACGATCCGGTAGCCTTCCTCGCGCAGCGCCTTGCAGGCCTGGGTGCCGGAATAATCGAACTCGCAGGCCTGGCCGATGATGATCGGCCCCGCGCCGATGATCAGGATGGACTTGATGTCGGTGCGCTTCGGCATGGGGTCCTTCTCGCGCGCGAACACCGGCCGGAGGTTTGGGACCGCCGGCCGTTCGAGCTTGGATTCTTCGAGCTAAGGCCGGCTTATAGGGAAAAGCGCCGCGGGGCGGAAGCCTTCGCCGCACCGCCTGTGCCCGGTCGACCGCCGGCCTACATCGGACCTGTCGAACGGGAACCGCACGCCATGACCGAAGACCCGCGCACCAGCCAACCGGTCCCGCCGTTTCCAGGGGGCCAGACGCAGGAGCGGCCGGGCCTGTCCTGGAAGATGGACCCGCCGCCGGACCACGGCGAGGAGAGCTACGTCGGCAAGAACCTCCTGCCCGACCATGCGGCGCTGGTCACCGGCGGCGACTCGGGCATCGGCCGCGCCGTCGCCATCGCCTACGCGCGGGAAGGGGCGGACGTCGCGATCTCCTACCTGGAGGTCGAGCAGGCGGACGCCGAGGAAACCAAGCGCTGGGTGGAGAAGGCCGGGCGGCGCTGCCTGCTGCTGCCGGGCGACATCCGCAGCGAGGCGCACTGCCGGAGCCTGGTAGAGCGCACCGTCGCCGAGTTCGGACGGCTCGACGTGCTGGTCAACAACGCCGCGGCGCAGACGGTGAACGAGGGCCTCGACGACATCGTCGCCGCCGACGTGGAAGGCGCGTTCGCGGCCAACGTCTTCGCGCCGATCTACCTGGCGAAGGCGGCGGCGAAGCACATGAAGCCGGGCGCCTCCATCATCAACACGACCAGCGTGCAGGCGAAGGTCAACTCGAAGGGCATGATCGTCTACGCGGCAACGAAGGGCGCGATCTCCAGCCTGACGGTCGGCCTGTCGAACCTCCTCGCGCCGCAGGGCATCCGGGTCAACGCGGTGGCGCCGGGGCCGGTCTGGACGCCGATCCAGCCGATCGCCAAGGACTCGGAGGAGCTGTCGAACATCGGGGAAAGCACGCCGCTCGGCCGGCCCGGCCAGCCGGCCGAGGTCGCCCCGCCCTTCGTGCTCCTCGCCTCGCGCGAGGGCAGCTACATCACCGGCGCCGTGCTGTCGGTGACCGGCGGGGTGCCGATGCTGTGAGGACGCGCGCGGTCGCCCTCGCCGCCGCGACGCTCGGCGCCGGCGTGCCGGCCGACGGGGCCGAGCGCTGCGCCGAGCTCGAAACGACGCAGTCCGGCCTCAACGCCTGCTTCGCGCGAGCGTTCGAGGCGTCGGACCGGGAGCTGAACGCGGTCTACCGGCAACTCGCCGCTCGCCTGAAGGGCGATCCGGACAGAGCGAGGCTTCTCGTGGCCGCGCAGCGCGCCTGGATCGGCTTCCGCGACGCCGGCTGCGCGTTCGAGGCATCGGGCTTGGAGGGCGCCAGCGCCCGGCCGATGGTCGAGAACCAATGCATGGACGCGGCGACCCGGCGCCGAGTGGAGGACCTGAAGGCCTATTCGACGTGCCCGGAAGGCGACGTCAGCTGCCCCGTTCCGCCGCCCGGACAGTAGAGGCCGATGGGCTCCAACCGACGCGCGATACTGCGGCCGCGAGCCTGCTTCGTCAAACGTCCTTGCCCGTTTCGCGGGCGATCGCGTCGGAGATGTAGCCTTCGAGGTCGTAGTATTCCTCGATCTCGACCGCGGTGATGTCCTCCCGCTTGGCGTCGATGAACAGCCGGTCGCGCAACGCATGGACGCGCTCGCGCAGGTTCAGCATCTCGCCCATGTCGTCGAGCGTCGCGCGCGTCACGTTCCGCGCGACCCAGTCTTCCGCGAATTTCCAACCGCGCTCGCTCATCGCTTCATCGTCCCTCCGGCTGCGCCGGCGTATGCTTCCCAGAGTCCGTCAAGCAGATATCGGCTCGCAAGGTTGCCGGGAGTTCGCACGGGGCCGCTGAACCACCGTCCACCCCGATCAGCGAAATCGACGGCCCGAACGTGTCCGCCGACGCTCAAAGTATGAAGTCGGTGGCCGTGAGGAGCGCCGTTCGGCCCTGCAGGAGCAGCGCCATCTCCGCGGCCGCATCGTCATCGACGTTCAACTCGACGAGCAGGCTGTGCCCCTCCACCGTTTGTCGAACTTCGCCCGCCGAGAAGGCGTCGCCCTTGTCGAGCTTGAAGGCTCCGTTGTTCGGACGCAAGACGTTGGCATCGAGGGTCGACAGGTCGATCCGGTCGCCGGAGGCGAAGCCGACGATCCGGTCGGCGGTGCCGCCGGCGAGGCCGGACTCGGCGAGGGCGTTGAAGTCGAAGCGGTCGTTGCCGCCGTTGCCGTTCAGCGTGTCCCTGCCGAGCCCGCCGGAGAGGACGTTGTTGCCCGCGTTGCCGGTGAGGACGTTGTCGAGGACGTTGCCGGTGCCCTTGATGTTGGTTGTGCCGGTCAGGCGCAACGCTTCGACGTCGGCGCTGAGCGCGAAGGATACGGACGAGTAGACGGAGTCGTCACCGCCGCCAGCCGCCTCGATCGCCCGATCCCGGATGTTGTCGACATGATAGACGTCGTCGCCCGCACCGCCCCGCATCAGATCGACGCCTAGGCCGCCGTCGAGGCGGTTGTCGCCGCCGTTGCCGAAGAGGCGGTTATCGCGGTCGTTGCCGGTGCCCGCGATGTCGCCAGTGCCGCTGAGGCGCAACGTCTCGACTTCGTCGGCGAGGCCGAACGATATGGCGGAGTGGATCGTATCCGCGCCACCCGACGCCTTCTCGCGGACGCGATCGCCGATGTCGTCCACGTAGTACACGTCGTTTCCGGCGTGGCCGGACAGGGTGTCCGCGCCGGCGCCACCGTCGATCCTGTTGTTTCCCTTGTTGCCGACGATGGTGTTCGCGAGCGCGTTTCCCACGGCCTTGCTGCTGGCGGAGCCGAGAAGGCGGAGATTTTCCACGGCACTGTCGAACAGCGACCACGATAGATAGGAGAGGATCGTGTCCCGGCCTTCGCCGGCGACCTCGACGACGACGTCCGAGACGTCGTCCACGTAGTATCGGTCATCGCCCAGACCGCCCGCCATGGAGTCGCCGCCCGCCATGCCGTTCAGCCGGTTGTTGCCGGCGTTTCCGACGAGTTCGTTCGCGTCGGCGTTGCCGGTGGCGTCGATCTTCGCGGTCCCCAGAAGGGTCAGGTTCTCGGCGAACGACGCATGGAGCGTGTGGCTGACGCTCGAATAGACGAGGTCGGTTCCCTCGCCCTCAAGTTCGACCACCCGATCGTCCGGCTGATCGACGAAGAAGACGTCGTCGCCGGCTCCGCCGAACATCGCATCGGCACCGCCTTCACCGTCGATGACGTCGTGGCCGGACCCTCCCTCGATCCTTTGCGAGACTTCGTTGCCGGACAACCGCAACGCCGCCGACCCTGCGCCGACCGAGGCCAGGAGGTGTTCGATCGACTGTCCGTCGGCCAGATCGAAGGACGCGCCGGCGACGACGGTGTCGTCGCCCTGGCCGGCGACCTCGACCACGACGTCGCGCGCGTTGTCGACGATTATCGTGTCGTCACCGTCGCCGCCGACGAGCTGGTCGACGTTGGAACCGCCGTCGAGCGTGTCGTCGCCCCATTCCCCTTCGAGGCGGTCGCCGCCGGCGCCGCCCTTGAGGAGGTCGTCGCCGTAGTCGCCGGTGACCGTGTCGTCGCCGCCGGCGGCGTCGATGTCGTCGTCGCCCTCGACGCCGTCGAGCGTCTGGTTCGTGGCGTCGCCGCTGAGCCAGTAGTGGTAGATGTAGTCGAACAACGCGAGCGGGTCGATCTTCTTGTATTCGGCGCCGGTCGCCGAATCGACGAACCGGTCGGCGGTCTTGTCGAGGAAGTACTGCATCAGACTGGGCTGCAGGTGATAGGTCGGCGTGTAGTAGTTGGAGATGTCCACCATCAGTTGCTGGACGAGCGCGTAGATGCCGGTCATGAACGGAGCGGCTATGCTCGTTCCGGACGCGTAGTCGTAGCCGTCGTCCGGAACGGTCGAATAGATCGACGAGCCCGGGGCGACGACGTCGACCAGGGTCGGGTGCCGTTGCGAGAAGTCGGCAAGACCGGTCTCGCCGCCGTCGAGGGCGCCGACCGCTGAAACGTAGGGATCGGCCGCCGGCGAGCTCACGCCCGGCGCTTTGAAGTCTTCAAAATCATTGCCGGCGGAAACGACCAGGGCCACGCGCTGATCGACGGCGAGTGTCCTGAACTGCGGGTTGTACGACGAATCGGTCGGCGTGTTCAGGTTGCCGAAGGTGCCGAACGACATGTTGACGGCGACGACGTTATAGGCGGCCGCGTTCGCTATGACCCAGTCCAGCGCCTCCGCGATGTCGTCGTCGCTCGCGCCTTCCTTTCCGCCGTCCGGGAAAACCTTGAGCGTGACGATGTCCACGTCCGGCGCGACGCCGTGATCGGTCGACCCGACGATGCCGGCGACGTGCGTCCCGTGACCATCGGTGTCGATCGCGTCCGCGTCGTTCCCGCCGGAGAAGTCGTAAGAGAAGACGATCCGCTCCGACTCGCCGTCCGCCGCGATCGCCCCGAAATCCGGATGGTCGCGGTCGATGCCGGTGTCGAGGACCACGACGGTCTGCCGGCCGAAGCCGAGGCTCGATCCGTCGAGCTGCGAAAAGCGGCCGTCCGCGCGCACCGCGTCCATCAACGACATAGCCTGTCCCCCAAACGCGACCGGCCGGATGCTAGCAGAAAACGTCCCGGAGCGAAGAGAAGGGCCGGGCCTTGGTCCCACGTCGCTGTGGGAAAGTATCTGTGGACGACGCTTATCGGTTGGGTTGCTGCCGACGCAGGGCGCTCCGGCGCGACCGGGGCAACCGCAGCGTTCGCCGCGTTCAGCCGGTTTCCGCCGCTGCCTTCCGGGCGTCGATCAGGGCGAAGAAGCGGTCGAACAGGTAGTGCGAGTCCTGCGGGCCAGGCGAGGCTTCCGGGTGGTGCTGCACGGAGAACACCGGCGCGTCCTTCAGCTTCAGACCGCAGTTGGAGTGGTCGAACAGGGAGACGTGGGTCTGCTCCACCGTCGCGGGTAGCGAGTCGCCGGCCACCGCGAAGCCGTGGTTCATCGAGACGATCTCGACCTTGCCGGTGGTGAAGTCCTTCACCGGATGGTTGGCGCCATGGTGACCCTGGTGCATCTTCTCCGTCCGGCCGCCGAGCGCCAGCGCTAGCATCTGGTGGCCGAGGCAGATGCCGAACATCGGCACGCCGGTCTTCACCAGCGCCTGGATGGTCGGCACGGCGTACGCGCCGGTCGCGGCCGGATCGCCCGGGCCGTTCGACAGGAACACGCCGTCCGGCTCGTGCGCCATGACCTCGTCCGGGGTCGCCGTCGGCGGCACCACCACGACGCGCGCGCCGCGGCCGGTCATCAGGCGCAGGATGTTGCGCTTGGTGCCGTAGTCGATCGCGACCACGGTGCAGCGCGGCTCGCCGGACTTGCTGTAGCCGCCGTTCCACGCCCAGGGCTCCTCGTCCCAGACGCTCGACTGGCCGGACGCCACGTCCTTCGCCAGATCGAGCCCAACCAAGCCGCCCCAGGCCGCGGCCTGGCGCTTCAGGTCTTCGACGTCGAAGCGGCCGTCGGGGTCGTGGGCGATCACCGCGTTCGGCATGCCGTTCTCGCGGATGTGCGCCGTCAGCGCCCGCGTGTCGACGCCGGAGATCGCGACAACGCCGCGGTGCTTGAGCCAGGCGTCGAGGCCGCCGGTGGCACGGTAGTTCGAGGGCTCCGTCACCGCGGCGCGGAACACGGCCCCGACCGCACCATGGGCGTTGGCGGGAACCAGGTCCTCGATGTCCTCCTCGTTCGCGCCGACGTTGCCGATGTGCGGGAAGGTGAAGGTGACGATCTGCCTGGCGTAGGATGGATCGGTCAGGATCTCCTGGTAGCCGGTGAGCGCCGTGTTGAAGCAGACCTCGCCGACCGCCGCGCCGACGCGGCCGATCCCTTCGCCCTCGATCACCGTGCCGTCGGCGAGAACCAGAAGGGCGGTGGGCTTTTGGATCGACCAGCCGTCGGTCATGGGAAATGCCTCGTTTGGGCTCAACCACGGACCGGCGCGCGGCGGAGATCGGCCGCCGCAGGCCACCGGTCGCCGGTTCTGTTCGTATCGTCCCGCATATCGCCGCCGGGCCGGGCGAAGGCAAGAGCCTTGCGGGCGGAGCGTGTCGCCGCTACCTCGGCCGGCACACCGGCGTTGAAGGAGCGGGGCGATGCGCGAGGCGATCACGGCGGCGCTCAAGGAAGCGACCAAGGCGCAGGACAAGCGCCGCACCGGCACGCTGCGCCTCGTCAGCGCGGCGATCAAGGACCGTGACATCGCCAACCGCACCGCCGGCAAGGGCGAGGCGAACGACGACGAACTGCGCGGCCTGCTCGCCAAGATGATCAAGCAGCGCGAGGAGTCGGCGACGATCTACGCCGACAACGGACGGGCCGAACTCGCCGAAGCCGAGCGCGAGGAGATCGCGATCATCCAGCGCTTCCTGCCGGCGCAGATGAGCGAGGCCGAGGTGACCGACGCGGTGCGCGCGGCGATCGCCGAGACCGGTGCGACGAAGATGAGCGACATGGGCAAGGTGATGGGCGCGCTGAAGGGCAGCCACGCCGGCCGCATGGACTTCGCCAAGGCCAACGGCGTGGTGAAGGCGATGCTGAGCTGAACCCCCGGCGCGGGGCCGCTTCTCGTTCCACGTCCGCCTGGCCCTAGGTTGTTCCGGGAGTTTTCAGATATCCGGATCATTCCATGTTCGTTTGCCAAGGCTTCGCCGCGTCCGCCGCCGACCAGCCGCTCGCGCCCTTCGAGTTCGAGCGGCGCGACGTCGGCGAGCACGACGTGCGCATCGAGGTCCTGTTCTGCGGCGTCTGCCATTCCGACCTGCACCAAGCGCGCAACGACTGGGGCAACTCGCAATACCCGATGGTGCCGGGCCACGAGATCGTCGGACGCGTCGCCGCCGTCGGCTCGGCGGTGCGGAAGCTGAAGGTCGGCGACCACGCCGGCGTCGGCTGCCTCGTCGACTCCTGCCGGCGCTGCGCCGCCTGCGAGGCCGACCTCGAGCAGTACTGCGCCGAAGGGCCGACGCCGACCTACAACGGCCGCGAGCGGGACGGCGGTCAGCTCACCTTCGGCGGCTATTCCGAGGAGATCGTCGTCGAGGAACGGTTCGTCGTGCGCGTGCCGGATACGATGGACCTGAAGGCCGTCGGGCCGCTGCTCTGCGCCGGCATCACGACCTATTCGCCGCTCAAGCACTGGAAGGTCGGGCCGGGACAGAAGGTCGGCGTAATCGGCCTCGGCGGGCTCGGCCACATGGGCGTGAAGTTCGCCAAGGCCCTCGGCGCGCATGTCGTGATGATCACCACGTCGCCGAGCAAGGGCGAGGACGCGGTGCGCCTGGGTGCGGACGAGGTGCTGGTTTCGCGCGACGAGGCGGCGATGGGAAAGGCGAAGGCCTCGTTCGACTTCCTTTTGAACACGGTGCCGGTCGGTCACGACCTGAACCCCTATGCCGAGTTGCTCAAGCTCGACGGCGCGATGGTGCTGGTCGGCGCGCTGACGCCGCTCGAGCCGCTGGTCGGCGCCCATCTCATCATGGGACGTCGGTCCATCGCGGGGTCGGCGATCGGCGGCCTTGCCGAAACGCAGGAGATGATCGACTTCTGCGCCGAGCACGGCGTCTTGCCCGACGTCGAGATGATCGCGATGCGGGACATCAACGACGCCTACGAACGGCTTTTGAAGAACGACGTGCGCTATCGCTTCGTGATCGACATGGCGACGTTGAAGGACGCGAAATAGACGGCTTGAAGCGGTCAAGAGCGGGGGAACGCGGCTGCTTCGCACAGGGGCGGCGAGACGCGACGGCCGCGCGGGTCTCGCGGCTGCCGGCAGGGCGCATTAGATGAAAGAGCGGCACGTCGGACGGTCCGGCTGTCGCATCCCGCGGAACCGATGCGCTTCTCACCGACCTTTCTCGACGACATCCGCAGCCGCGTGCCGATCTCGGACGTGATCGGCCGGCGCGTCGCGTGGGACCGGCGAAAGTCGCAGCCCGGTCGCGGCGACTGGTGGGCCTGCTGCCCCTTCCACGGCGAGAAGTCGCCGTCGTTCCATTGCGAGGACGCCAAGGGCCGCTACCATTGCTTCGGCTGCAACGTGTCCGGCGACCATTTCCGCTTCCTGGTGGAATGCGAGGGCATGAGCTTTCCGGAAGCGGTGGAGAGGCTCGCGGCCGAGGCCGGCCTCTCGTTGCCAGCGCGCGACCCGGAAGCCGAGAAGCGCGACGAGGCGCGCGCCACCATCCTCGACGCGCTCCGGCTCGCCGGTGACTTCTTCCGCCAGACGCTGCACGAGGCCGACGGCGCGAAGGCGCGCGCCTACCTGCGCGACCGCGGCCTGACGGCCGAAACGCAGAAGACCTTCGGTCTTGGCTTCGCCCCGGACTCCCGCTCGCGGTTGAAGGAGTTCCTGGCCGGAAAGAGCATCGGCAAGGCCGAGATCGAGGCGGCGGGCCTCGTGGTGCATGGCGAGGGGATCGCAGTCTCCTACGACCGGTTCCGCGACCGGGTGATGTTTCCGATACAGGACGCCCGCGAGCGGACGATCGCCTTCGGCGGCCGCGCCCTGTCGAGCGAAGCGCCGGCGAAATACCTCAACTCGCCGGAAACCGACGTCTTCGTGAAGGGCGCGACGCTCTACAACCTCGCGTCCGCGCGCCGCGCCGCCAAGACCGCCGGTACGCTCGTCGTGGTGGAAGGCTACGTCGACGTGATCGCGCTGCATCAGGCGGGGTTCGGCAACGCCGTCGCGCCGCTCGGCACCGCGCTGACGGACCGGCAGCTCGACCTTCTCTGGCGCACTGCGTCGGAGCCCGTCCTGTGCTTCGACGGCGACCCGGCCGGCGCGAAGGCCGCGCACCGGGCCGCCGACCTCGCGCTGCCGCTTCTCAAGCCGGGCCGTTCGCTGCGCTTCGTTCTGCTGCCGGCCGGCAAGGACCCGGACGACCTGGTGCGCGACGCCGGGCCGGACGCGTTCCGCGACGCGTTGGCGGGCGCCCGGCCGCTCGCCGACCTTCTCTGGATGCGCGAAACCGCCGGCGACGTGTTCGACACGCCGGATCGGCGAGCCGAGCTGGAGCACCGGGTGAAGGGGTTGGTGCGGGGCATCGGCGACGAGGCGGTGCGTCGCCACTACCTGCAGGAC
>CAXUCL010000046.1:13882-15138 GCA_964249395.1 uncultured Rhizobiaceae bacterium | reverse complement strand
CGACGTTCATGCGGAACACCACCATCGGGCCGCCGCGCGCCATGGCGGGACCCTCGCGCCCGTTGTCGCGCACCCCGTCACGCTCGGCCGGGCCGCGTCGCCCGGTCGTGTTGTTGTAGTCGCGCGGCTCGGTCTTGCCGGGCGCGAAGCCCGGGTCGAACACGTCCTCCGGCGCCGGCAGCCGCGCGCGGAACAAGCGTCCCAGCGCCACCGCCAGCGCTTCGGCGCCGTGCGCTTCCACCAGCGCGGCGGCGTTGGCCAGTTCCTCCTCGCTCGGCGGCTCCCGCAAGGCCGGGTCGGCCACGCACACCCGGGCCCGCCCGTCGCGCAGTGCCTGCATGGTTCCGTTGCGCTCGGACTGGTTGAGTTCGCCGCTCAGCGACACCGCCAGGAACCCGCGCTCCACCAGGCCGGAATGCAGGTGGCGCACCGCCTCGCGCGTGTTGCAGAACACGAGCGCCCCCGGCGCGTCGGCGTGGCGCAGGATGTTCACCACCGCGTGCTCGATCTCGTTGGGCGCGACGCGCACCGCCCGGTATTCGATGTCGGCGTGGCCGCCCGCCTCGCCGCGCGCGACCTCGAGGCGCAGCGCGTCGCGCTGGTAGCGCCGGGTGATGGCGATCACGGCTTTTGGCAGCGTCGCCGAGAACAGGAGCGTGCGGCGCTCGGGCGGCGTCGCCTCCAAAAGGAACTCGAGGTCCTCCCGGAAGCCGAGGTTCAGCATCTCGTCGGCCTCGTCCAGCACCAGCGCCCGCAGCGCGTCGATGCGCAGCGCCCCGCGCTCCAGGTGGTCGCGCAGCCGTCCCGGCGTGCCGACCACGACGTCGGCGCCGCTTTCCAGGCGCCGCCGCTCGGCGCGCGGGTCCATGCCGCCGACGCAAGGCACGATGCGCGCGACCGTGTCGGCGTAGAGCCAGGCGAGCTCGGTCTGGACCTGCAGCGCCAGTTCGCGGGTCGGCGCCACGACGAGCGCGGCCGGGGCGTCGCCGGGCGGAAAGCGCTCCGCGTCCCCGAGAAGCGTTTCCGCCAGCGCCAGGCCGTAGGCGACGGTCTTGCCGGAGCCGGTCTGGGCCGAAACGAGCAGGTCGCGGCCGGCGGTCTCCCCCTCCAGCACCGCGGCCTGCACCGCTGTCGGCTCGGCGAAGCCGCGCTTGGCGAGGGCGCGAACGAGCGGCGCGCTCGTTGAACGGAACGGCATGAAACGTGTCCTTCGGCAACGGGGGCGGGCGCCCCCCCGGCCGGGCGCCGCCCCGCGC
>CAXUCL010000046.1:12894-13872 GCA_964249395.1 uncultured Rhizobiaceae bacterium | reverse complement strand
GCCCGCCCGCCCGCAGCCAGCGCCCCGGGCAAAGCGACGGCGACGCGTCCGTTGCCGCATAGGTCCAGGCGTCGGGAGCGCTCGCGGCGTGGGGCACGGCGCGCACCAGCGTCTTGTTGACCGTTGCCGCGGCCGTTGCCGTGTCGAGGTCCGGCGCGTCGCTCGGCTGCCAGGCCGACACGGTCACCGCAGCGGTCGAAACGCGCGCGCCGATCCAGACCTGCCGGCCCTTCCGAAGCTCCAGAGCGACGCCCGCCTCCTTGGCGCCGACCGTCGCGCAACCGAGGTCGGCGGTCTCGTGCAGAAGGCTTGCGGGCCGGCCGCGCGCGTCGCTGTCGTAGAACAGGATGCGCGCGCTCGCGCCCGCCGCGGCCGTCGCGACGTTGATCGCGGCTCGGTCCGCGGCCAGGTCGCCGTGCGGCAGGAACGGGTAGAGGTAGATGCGATCCGCCACGGGCGTCAGCGTCGCGGTAGCGGTGCCGGAGCCCGTGCCGGTCCGGACCCAGCGGCCGGGCTCGGGCTCGACCAGGACTTGCGTCTGCGCCCCGAGCACCGTCGTGCGACCGCCCGATCGCGCCTTCAGCCGCCCGCTCGCGGCGTCGTGCCAGACATGTCCGTCCGCCGGGTCCGCCGGGTCGCCCGCTCGGGGCGCGAGAACGAGCCCGCCCCCGACGTCCAGGCCTTTCGGCATCGCCGCGCGGCCGCTCGCCCGGCTCACCGCGAGAGCCGTCTTCCAGCTGGTCCCGTCCGCGGAAACCTTCAGCGAAACGTCGTCGTCGCCCACCAGTCCGAACTCGGCCCGGCCGGAGAAGCCGGTCTGGAACAGCATCGACAGGACGTCGCCGGACGCTTCCTTGTTCAGCGTGCAGCGCAGGTCGCCGTCGCCGCCCTCGGCGAGCGTGCGGGCCGTCCACAGCGCCTTGTTGAGCTTGGCGGCGAAGGGGTTGGCGGCGTTCGCGGAGGTGCCGATGCCCAGCA
>CAXUCL010000046.1:8622-12810 GCA_964249395.1 uncultured Rhizobiaceae bacterium | reverse complement strand
CGACGAGGTCCCAGCCGCCTTTCCACCCGATCGCCTGGTGGCCGGGCTTGCGGGCCCATGCGCGGGCCGGGTCCGGTGTAAGGATGTAGCGATCGCCGTCCGCCGGGCTCGGGGGCGGCGTCGCCCGGCGCCGGTCGAGCACGGATATCTGCGCCAGCGCGTCGAGGCGCAGGAGCGCGTCGTTGTGCGTCAGGTGCTTCTGGGCCTGCGACGGCATCAGGAGCGGCAGCGAAAGGTTGGGCGTCGTGTCGGCCAAGGGATTGCCTTCCGGTCGAAAAACGGGAGGGCAAGCTTAAGGCCAGGCGCGCCGGGCGGGGATAATCGGGGCGCGGGTGCGGGGGGGCTCGGCCGGACGCCGCGAGCGTCCGTTGCCTTAAGACGCCGGCCCCGCCGCCGGCGCCTCGGTGGCGCGCAATTCGAAGGAAACCGAAACGGTTTTCCCCAGCCATTGCCCGGTCGGGTCGTTCGCGACCCCGAGGCCGAAGGCGAGGCGCTCCACGCTCGCGCGGCCCGCGACCTTGGCGGCGCCGTCCGCCGACCGCTCGAACGTGAACGGCACCTCGACCGGCAGGCGCTTGTCGCGGATCGCGAGCGTGCCGCGGGCGAGGAAGCCCTCGGCGGCGCGCGCGAAGCTGCTGAGCTCCACCGTCACGGTCGGGTGCTTGGCCGTGTCGAAGCCGTCGGGACCCGGCACGTTGGAGCGCACGAACGGGTCGGGCACCGCGATCGAGGCGGCGTCGACGCTGATCGTCGCCTTCGCCGCCGCGAGGTCGTCCGGGTCGAAGCGGATCGCGGCGGTCCACCGCTCCGCCGTGCCGGCGAGCGGCTTGCCGGAGAAGGTGGTCTCGAAGCGGATCAGGGACGCCGTTTTGTCGATCGTCCAACCCGACGCGGCTGCAGCGGCGGAGGGCGCTCCGGCTTCGGCATCGGCTTGCGCGACGGCCGCGCCCTCGTTCCGGCCGAGCAGGAGGCCCGAACCGAGGAAGGCGGCCACGAGGGCGACGCCGATCGGCACGGCGACGCGCCGCGCCACCGGCTGGTGGCGGATGCGGCCCACCGGCGCCATGCGCGACAAGGACGGAACGCGGTCGACGATCGAGTGCTTCAAGGCGCCGGCGACGTGCAGCACGAGCAGGGCGGCCGTGGAATAAGCGAGCGCGGCGTGAACGGTCGCGGCCGCTCTCTCGCCGGACGCGCTGCGCCACGTGTCGGGCAGCGGCAGATGCGGCCAAGGCAGGCGCTCCGACAGCGCCAGCAGCGTCGGGATGCCGGTCGGCGACAAGGACACGATCGTCCAGCCGGCGAGCGGCACGGCGAGCATCAGCCCGTAGAACAGGAGGTGCACCGCGTTCGCGGCGACCGACTCGATCCGGCGCATCGGCGCGTGCGGCGGCGGCGGCGGGTTGAGCAGGCGCCAAGCGATGCGCGCCAGCGTCAGGGTGAGAACCAGGAGCCCGATCGTCTTGTGCCATTGGAACACGGCGAAGCGCGCCGCGTCCGGCACCACGGCAAGGCGCGTCATGGCGAAGCCGCCGGCGAGCTGCGCGAGGATGGCGCCGGCGATGGTCCAGTGGAGGAGCATCGCCCCCGCGTCGTAGCCCTCGACGCGCCGCGTGCCGGTGATCGTCATGCCCGTCGTCCTTCGTGCGGTTCGCGTCGCGGTGGGTCAGTTCGAAGCAGGACGCGCCGCCGCCCGAACCGGCGCGGTGATCCGTCCGTTAACAGTCTTTGCCGCGAGATGACGCCATGTCGACTTCTTCGACGCCGACCGGAGCCGGCCGCCGTTTCCCCGTCAGCGCCGGCATCTTCTTCGGCCTCGGCCTCGGCGGCTTCTTCGACGGCATCGTCTTGCACCAGATCCTGCAGTGGCACCACATGGTGACCAGCGCCGGCTACCCGGCGAACAGCGTCGAGAACCTGGAGCTGAACACGCTTCTGGACGGCCTCTTCCACGCCAGCACCTACCTGTTCGTGGTGATCGGCCTCGCGCTTCTCTGGCGCGCCGCGCACCGCTCGCACCTGTGGTGGTCGGGACGGCTCCTCGTGGGCACGCTCCTGATGGGCTTCGGCCTGTTCAACCTCGTCGAAGGCGTCGTCGACCATCACCTTCTCGGGTTGCACCACGTCAACGAAACGGTGCCGCGCGAGCAATGGATCTATTGGGACCTCGGCTTTCTCCTCTGGGGCGCTCTCATGCTGGCCGGCGGCTGGTCGCTCCTCCGGTCGGGCAAGCGCCGATCGCCCGGCGAGCCGGACTGAAGCGCCGCGCGAGCCCGGCCGAAACCTCGCAGCCACCGGCCGGACCCGCGCGCGCGGCGTCAGGACTGCGGCACGAACTCGGTTTCGATGGTCAGCTTCACGTCGTCGCCGATCGGGCCGGCGAGGGCGGCGACGCCGAACTCTGAGCGCTTTACCGTGCCGGTGGCCGAAAAGCCGACCGTGGGCTTCTGCGACATCGGATGCGGGTTGAGGGCGGCGTTCATCTTCACGTCGAGCGTCACGGGCTTCGTCACGCCGTGAAACGTGAGGTCGCCCGTCACGGTGCCGGTGTCGGCGCCGGTGGTCTCAATCTTGGTCGACACGAACTTGATCTCGCCGAACTGGCCCGCGTCGAGGAACATCGGGCTGGCGATCTCGGCGTCGAAGTCCTTGTCGCCCTGGTAGCTCGTGTCGACGGACGCCGGATCGATCGTCGCGGTGAGCTGCGACTTCGTCGGATCGGCCGGGTCCAGCGTCAGCGTGGCGGCGACCGTGTTGAAGCGGCCGATGTAGTTCGAAACGCCGAAATGGCTGACCGTCCAGAGGACGTTGGTGTGACCCGGATCGGCGGCGTAGGTGCCGGCCGGCACGCCGATCTGCTGCGCCGACGCGGGCGCGGCGGCGAAGGCGGCGAGGAGGGCGCCGGCGGCAAGAAGGGAGTTGCTGAACGGCATCGGTGATCCTTTGACGGTGGGGCCGGCGAAGCGTCCGGCTGGAAACGCGCGCGACCCTAGCCGCCTATCGAAAGCCCGGAAACCCCGCGCGTCGCGACGCACCGTTCAACGATCCGTGCGAATCGCGTCGATCGTCGGCCGAGATGGACGCTCGAATCGGTTTCGGTGGTCAGCCCTCGTTGTCGGCGTCCGTTGCCAGAATGGCATCGAGGAGCGCGCGGTTGGTCATAGGCCGTTTCCTTGTGACTTGAAGTAGACCCAGACGAGGCCGTAGGGCGCCTGCGGCGGTTGGGCCGGGGGTTTGGGGAGCGGACGCGGCTTCTCGGCCTCGAGTATCCAAGGCAGCCGGTCGGTAATTGTGTTGGTCAGCGGATCGGTCGTCGGTTCGGCGACGACGCGCCTGAGTGCATAGCCCGGCCCATAGGTCGCTTCGAGGTCGGACATCAGGACGATCCGAACGGACGACTGGTCGTTTACGTCGGGAAAAGTCGCCGCGCGTGGCATCTGGTCGGTCGTCAGCGTCCGTGGACCGGCGGACTTCGCCTTCTCCAACGATGCGGCGACCTCCGGGTGGTCGCCGGCCTCCCGGTCTGCAAAGAGCTCATATGGAAGCCATTTGGCGCTTGGAGCACGCCAGCCATGCCCTCCCAACGGAAGCACAAGATTGCGGCCTTGGCCGAGATCGACGAACACCGCCTCGCCCCAGACGCCGACCGACACGCCGCCAATCAGTAGTTGATGGAGGAACCGAAAAGCGTAACGCACCTCGATGACACTGCTGCCGGTCCGAAGGCCGTTCGGGGTCTCGACCTCCGCCGTCAGCTCGTAGCGGAACGCGTGGGTCGGGTAGGCGACCGTGTACCAGGCATGGGCGCCGTAGGCGAGGATCGCGGCGACCGCGAGCCAGAGCGCTGCCTTCCAGCGCCGGCGCAACCTCGGGGCTCGGCGAGCGTCGGTCATCGAGCCACCATGCCAGCCGGCGCGCCGACGTCGCAGCGGCGGCTGGCCACGCCGTCGCCAAAAGGCGAAAGGCGACAGCCTTGCCGACGGCCCCGGCCTTCGTTGCACGAGACATCGGACGGCTGCGGCAAGCCTACGGCAGCTCCACCGTCACCACCTCGAACCGGGCGAGGCGCGACGAGCCGAAGCTGGTGGACAGTGCGACGTCGGTCGCGTCGCGGCCGGTGGCCATTAAAATGCGGCCGACGCGCGGCTTGTGTGTGCGCCGCGCCCCCGGGGGACCCCCGGCGCGGCG
>CAXUCL010000046.1:0-8612 GCA_964249395.1 uncultured Rhizobiaceae bacterium | reverse complement strand
GGGGGGCGCGGCGCGTACGGGGGGGCCCTGGGCGCGGGGGGGGGGGTCGGGGCGGGTGGCCTTAAAAATGGGGCCGCGGGGGGGTTTGTCCGGCGGCGCGTCCACCGTGTACCAGCGGCCGCTGAGATAGACCTCGAACCAGGCGCTGAAGTCCATCGGGTCGGGCGACGGCGGAATGCCGATGTCGCCGAGATAGCCGGTGCAATAGCGCGCGGGCACGTTCATGCAGCGGCACAGCGTGATGGCGAGGTGCGCGTAGTCGCGGCAAACGCCGGTCCGGTCGGTGTGGCCGCCGAAGGCGGTGCGGGTGGAGTCGGCGTTCTGGTAGTTGAAGGCGATCCGGTCGTGGGCGTAGTCGAGGATCGCCTGGACGCGCACCCAGCCGGGCGCCGTCCCGCCGAACAGGCCCCAGGCGATGTCGCCGAGCCGGTCCGTGTCGCAGTAGCGGCTGCCGAGCAGGTAGACGAGCACGTCGTCCGGCAGGTCCTGGATCTCGTGCTGCACCGCGTCCCAGGGCGTCACGTCCGGCAGGCCCGAATCGTAGATGTCGAACGCCGTCGACAGGGTGGTGATCCCGGGCGGGGCGACGATCCGCGTGCAGCTGTTGCCGAAGCCGTCGACGTATTCCCAGGCCTGGAGCGGCGGGTCGAAGCGGATGACCTGCTCGGTCAGAAGATCGACCCGGCGCGACGGGTGGAGGTTCAGGACGAGCAGCATCGGCGTCGGCTGCCAGCATTCGTAGGCGAGGGTGAAGCCGGCGCGGATCTTCATGGGTTCGCTCGCGTCCCGTTCCAAGGCAGTGCCTAAGTCGTCGTCAGATCGCAAGGATGCACAAAAATCCACCCTGTTCTAGCGGGAAACGCCGAGCGCCCGCTCGGCCGGCTTGGGCGCCAGGACGGGCGCGACCCCGCTCGCGGTGGTGACGTTGACCTGCACGGCCAAGTCCAGCGCGTCGTTCGCGCCGCCCTCGTAGCTGCCGGACAGCGGGATCGCCTGCGACGGGTCGCGCGCCACCGCGACGCGGATGAGGTCGCGGTTGCCGACGATGCCGTTGGTCGGATCGAACTCCACCCAGCCGGCGCCCGGCATGAACACCTCGCACCAGGCGTGCGTCGAGCCGCCGCCGAGCGTTTGCGAGCCGTCGCGGTCGGGCACGTAGATGTAGCCGGTGACGAAGCGGGCGGCGAAGCCGAGCGCGCGCACCGCCTCCATCATGAACAGCGCGAAGTCGCGGCAGGTGCCGCGCCGGTTCTTCAGGGTGACGAGCGGCGGCTGCGTGCCGTGCTCCGAGCGCCGCGCGTAGTTGAAGCTCTCGCGGATGGCGTAGCAGAGCGTCATCAGGAGCCGGCCGGTGTCGGTCGGGTGACCCTTGGCGACGAACTGCCGGGCCCATTGGCCGATCGCGTCGTCGGGGTCCGGATAATGGCGGGCGACCAGGCGCGCGAGATCCGCCGCGTCGTCCGGATCGTAGCTGAACGGGTAGGACAGGACCTCCGCGTTGGCGCTGAACTCCGGGGCGGCGAGCGGCGAATGGTCGACGCGGATGCGCGTTTCGAACACGAGGCGGTCGGCGCGGCCGCCCGGCTGCACCAGCGCGACGCAGTTGCCGAACACGTCGTGGATCCAGCGCACGCTCGACGGCTGCGGCTCGACCTCCAGCACGGCCTCGATCAGCCGCTGGTCGTAGGAGTCGCGCGGGCGGAACATCAGGCGGTGCTCGCCGAAACCGACGGGGCGCGCGTAGGTGTAGGTGGTCGTGTGCCGGACCGAGTAGACTGTCACTCGCGATCGCTTTTCGCCAAACTGCCGCCGCGCCCAAGGTTCGCATTTGCGGCCGGGATGCAAGCGTCTCGCGCTCTTGTTTTCCGGCTGGCGCCGCTCGGGGTGCGGGAACCAAAGCTCGGGGACGCGCCGTTCTCCCCTGCGAACGGGCGAAGCCGAGGAGAACGAGATGCGCGAGAACGAGAAGCGCCGGAAGGCCGGCGACGCGATCAAGGCGCAGGGTCAGCAGGACGACCTGACGCGCCCGGACGACCTGGAAGTGGTCGGGGCGGAGGACGAGGCGTCGCGCGACCCGAACAAGCCCGACGACGCGGTGGAAGCGGCCGGCGCGAGGCGCAAGACGCTCTGAGCCGGGGCGCGGACCGACGAGCTTCACGGATCGGGTGGCTGGTCGAGGCGCGAGCCCGGCTCGCCCACCCGGCGGGGCGGCGGCAGGGGTCGCCGCGGCCCCGCCGAGCGTGCCTGATACGTCACACGGCGGGCGACGCGGGGTTTTCCCGCAGAAGGCGCTGCAGGTCGAAGCGGGCGCGCGTCATCCGCAAACGCCCGTCCGCGTCGCGCGGCCAGGCCTCGCGCGGGCGGTCGATGTAGAGCTCGACGCCGTTCCCGTCCGGGTCGCGCAGGTAGATCGCCTCCGACACGCCGTGGTCGCTCGCCCCTTCCAGGTCGATGCCTGCGGCCAGCACCCGGCGCAGCGCGTCGGCGAGGCTCGGGCGGTCGGGGTAGAGGACCGCGACGTGGTAGAGGCCGGTGGCGCCGCGCGGCGGCGGCGCCCCGTTTGCGCTTTCCCAGGTGTTGAGGGCGATGTGGTGGTGGTAGCCGCCGGCCGACACGAAGGCCGCTTGGTCGCCGATCCGCTCCATCACGGTGAAGCCGAGCACGCCGCACCAGAAGCCGAGCGCGCGGTCGAGGTCGGCGACCTTGAGGTGGACGTGGCCGATCGAAACGCCCGGATGGATCGGGCGATGGGCTGCGGACGCGTGGGAGCTGGGTTCGGCGAGCGTCATCGGGGCGGCTTTCCGGTTGCGAACGCCGGACCTTTAAGCGGCGGAGCGCGTGCCGTCGCCCCGCCGAACGGTTGACGCAGCGTTGCCGAACACCGGCCTCATCGCGTCAGCGTGCGCCGCACCGCGTCCGCCCAGCCGGACAGCTTGCGGCCGCGCGTCGCGGCGTCCATTTGCGGCTCGAAGCGGCGCTCCAGGCGCCAGCTCGCGCTGAAGCCGTCCATGCCCGGCCAGACGCCCGCGTGGTGGCCGGCGAGCCAGGCGGCGCCGAGCGCCGTGGTCTCGGGCACGGCCGGCCGGTCGACGGGGGCGGCCAGGACGTCGGCGAGGCGCTGCATGGTCCAGTCGGACGCGACCATCCCGCCGTCGACGCGCAAGACCGTGTCGCCGTCGCCGCCGCCCGTCCAATCGCGGCGCATGGCGGCGAGGAGGTCGGCGGTCTGGAAGCAGACCGCTTCCAGCGCGGCGCGCGCGAACTCGTTCGGCCCGGTGGAGCGCGTCAGGCCGAACAGGGCGCCGCGCGCTTCCGCGTCCCAGTGCGGCGCGCCGAGCCCGACGAAGGCCGGCACGAGAACGACGTCCTGGCGCTCGTCGGCTTGCCCCGCCATCGGGCCGGACGCTTCGGCGCGCTCCAGGAGCTTCAAGCCGTCGCGCAGCCATTGCACCGCCGCCCCGGCGACGAAGATCGAGCCTTCGAGCGCGTAGGTCGTTTGGCCGTCGAGGCGGTAGGCGATCGTCGACAAGAGGCGGTTGGCCGAGCGCGCCCGCTCCTGTCCGGTGTTGAGGAGGGCGAAGCAGCCGGTGCCGTAGGTCGACTTCAGCATGCCGGGCCGGAAGCAGGCCTGGCCGAGCGTCGCGGCGTGCTGGTCGCCGGCGACCCCGAGGATCGGGATGCCCGCGCCGAACAAGGCGGGATCGGTCGCCCCGAAGTCCGCCGCGCAGTCGCGCACGGCCGGCAGCACCGCGCGGGGGACATCGAAAAGCGCCAGAAGCTCGTCGTCCCAGTCGTTGCGCTCGATGTCGAACAGCATGGTGCGCGAGGCGTTGGTGGCGTCGGTCAGGTGCGACCTGCCGCCGGTCAGGCGCCACAGAAGGAACGTGTCCACCGTGCCGAAGGCGAGTTCGCCGCGCTCGGCCCGCGCCCGCGCGCCGGGCACCGCGTCGAGCATCCAGGCGATCTTGGTGGCCGAGAAGTACGGATCCACCACGAGCCCGGTTCTGGCGGCGACCGTTTCGGCCGCGCCGCTCGCCACGAGGCGGCGGCAGGCCTCCGCGGTGCGCCGGTCCTGCCAGACGATGGCGTTGTGGATCGCCTCCCCCGTCGCGCGGTCCCAGATCAGCGTCGTTTCGCGCTGGTTGGTGATGCCGATGGCGGCGACGTCGGCGGCCGACAAAGACGCGGAGGCGAGCGCCGCGCGCACCGTCGCGACGACGGAACGCCAGATGTCCTCCGGATCGTGCTCCACCCAGCCTGAGCGCGGAAAGATCTGCGGGAACTCCGCTTGCCCGACGCCGGCGACGCGGAAGGCGGCATCGAACACGATCGCCCGCGAGGACGTCGTGCCCTGGTCGATCGCGAGGACGTAGCCGGCCATGGGTGTTCCCAGGATTGGTCGATGTCGATCGGTGGCGTCGGCGGGTCCGCGTTTCCCCTTTTCCGAGCCGGGAGAGGGGCCCATGGACGGGCGAGACGAGCGGCTCACCCCGGGAGGCCCGAAGGGTCGGGTGAAAGCGTCCTCGGGCTCCGGCATTGAATGTTGGTGCCCGTCATTCCCTCATCCGCCTGCCGGCACCTTCTCCCGGCTCGGGAGAAGGGGAGGCATCGAGGTCGCGGATGAAAGAGATAAAGGGCCGGGATCGCTCCCGGCCCTCCTGTCGCCTTGCACCTTACTGCGCGGGAGCCGCGACCGGCGTCACCGACCCGGTGGAGCCGGAGGCGTTCGCGTCGGCCCAGCTCTTCACGAGCTCGTCGTAGCCGACGGTCACCGGCTTCTCCTTCTCGTTCTCCACGGCCGGCTGCGGCGCGAGGCTGCCGTTCTTCCTGGCCTCCTCGCTCCAGAAGGCCATGTCCTGCTCGTCGTTCAGCTTCGGGCCCTTCTCGCCCTGCACGCCGGCGCGCTCGAGCCGGGCCATCACCTTCTCCTGCTCGGCGCAGAGCGAGTCCATCGCCTCCTGCGGGGTCTTGTTGCCGGCCGCCGCGTCGCCGATCGCCTGCCACCAGAGCTGCGCGAGCTTCGGGTAGTCCGGCACGTTGGTGCCGGTCGGCGACCACTGCTTGCGGGCCGGCGAGCGGTAGAACTCGACGAGGCCGCCCAGATCCTTGGCGCGCTCCGTGAAGCTCGCGTCGCGGATGGTCGACTCGCGCACGAAGGTCAGGCCGTAGTGGCTCTTCTTCACGTCCACCGTCTTGGAGGTGACGAACTGGGCGTAGAGCCAGGCGGCCTTGGCGCGGTCGACGGGCGTCGACTGCATCAAGGTCCAGGAGCCGACGTCCTGGTAGCCGAGCTTCATGCCGTCCTTCCAGTAGACGCCGTGCGGGGAGGGGGCCATGCGCCATTTCGGCGTGCCGTCGCCGTTCACCACCGGCAGGCCGGGCTTGACCGCATCGGCGGTGAAGGCGGTGTACCAGAAGATCTGCTGGGCGATCTCGCCCTGCGCCGGCACCGGGCCGGACTCGGAGAAGGTCATCCCTTGCGCGGCCGCCGGCGCGTACTTCTTCAGCCAGTCGAGGTACTTGGTGATGGAATAAACCGCCGCCGGGCCGTTGGTGTCGCCGCCTCTGGCGACGCACGAGCCGACCGGCTGCGACTGGTCGTTGACGCGGATGCCCCACTCGTCCACCGGCGCGCCGTTCGGCAGGCCCTTGTCGCCGTTGCCGGCCATGGACAGCCAAGCGTCGGTGAAGCGCCAGCCGAGCGAGGGGTCCTTCTTGCCGTAGTCCATGTGGCCGTAGACCTTCACCCCGTCGATCTCGCGGCCGGTGAAGAACTCGGCGATGTCCTCGTAGGCCGACCAGTTGACCGGCACGCCGAGGTCGTAGCCGTATTTCGCCTTGAAGTCGGCCTTGTTCTTCTCGTCGTTGAACCAGTCGTAGCGGAACCAGTAGAGGTTCGCGAACTGCTGGTCGGGCAGCTGGTAGAGCTTCTTGTCCGGAGCGGTGGTGAAGCTCGTGCCGATGTAGTCGGCCAGATCCAGCGTCGGGCTCGTCACGTCCTTGCCCTCGCCGCTCATCCAGTCGGTGAGGTTGCGCACCTGGTTGTAGCGCCAGTGCGTGCCGATGAGGTCGGAATCGTTGACATAGGCGTCGTAGATGTTCTCGCCCGACTGCATCTGCGTTTGCAGCTTCTCGACGACGTCGCCCTCGCCGATGAGGTCGTGCGTCACCTTGATGCCGGTGATCGCGGTGAAGGCCGGGGCCAGCACCTTCGACTCGTATTCGTGCGTGGTGATGGTCTCCGACACGACCTTGATGTCCATGCCACTCATCGGCTTGGCGGCGTCGACGAACCACTGCATCTCGGCTTCCTGCGCGCCGCGGTCGAGCGTCGACAGGTCCTTGATCTCGGCGTCGAGGAACCGCTTCGCCGCCTCCATGTCGGCGAAGGCGGGACCGGTCGCCAGCGCGATCGTCAGCGCGGCGGCCGACGTCATCCAGGTTCGTTTCATGGGTGTTTCTCCTCCCGAGAGACAGCGTGCCGGTCGATTGGGGGCTGGAACCGCGCCGACCGGCGAAGCGCGGATGCCCGTTCGTGCCGCCTCAAACGAAGCGGAAGACCAGAAGCGCGTAGGCGAACGACACGCCCAGCGCGATCCAGAGGTTGGCGTCGGCCTCCGCAAAGAACACGAAGCCGAGGCAGATGAAGGCCGAGCCGAGGAGGCTCAAAAACAAGCGGTCGCCGCGCGTCGTCTCGAAGCGCAAGACCCCGAAGCGAGGGTGGCCGCCGGGCGAAACGTATTCCCAAACGCCCATCATGGCGATGAGCGCGGCGATGGCGAGGAAGAACAGCGCGGTCGGCGCCGTCCAGGCCATCCAGGAGAAGTCGGGCATCATGCGAACCTCCGGCGGCGCTTCCCGTTTCTCGATCGAGTATGCGATACGATACGCCACGAAACCGAGCCGACGCGAGAATGAAGGTCATCTACGATCGCAAAGCGCTCAACGCGTTGGATCGGATACCCGCGCAAGATCGGGCGGCGCTGCGACGGAAGCTGGCGGCTTACGCTGAAAGCGGGATGGGCGACGTCATCAAGCTGGCCGACCAGGATCGATGGCGGCTTCGACACGGTGTTTGGCGGGCTGTCTTCGTCATCAAGAACGACGTTGTCGTCATCGAGATCGCGCACCGTCGCGAAATTCATCGGTAGGGATTTGCCATGAACGAGGCTGTGACCCTGAAAGGCGAGGCGATGATCGTCATGACGCGAGCGGAGTACGATACGCTCGTCGAGGACATCGGCGACATCGCCATCGCGGAGCATGCTTGTTTCGAGGACGAAGGCGCGCCGGGAATGCCGGGTGAACTCGTCGATGCGATCTACGATGACGGCCTCCATCGGCTGGCGGCGTGGCGCATGGCGGTGAAGCTGACGGAGGCCGAGCTCGCGGCGAAGGCCGGGCTGCCGGAGGACACGGTCCGCGCGATCGAGGCGCGTACCCACGACCCGCGCTTGTCCGAATTGAAGGCGCTCGCCGCCGCCCTGAAGCTCGGCATCGAGGACATCGTCGACTGACATCGAGCCGCTCCCGTAACGCAGCCGTTGTCGAAGCAACCGGACGCGAACCAAATCATGAGCATGGCGGGAACCGCTCAGCGCCGCGCTGATGCCCTGCAGGTTTCCAGCAACCGTCATCCTCGGGCTCCGTCCCGAGGATCCAGCGTCTCGAACTGACGCTCGAAAGACGAGACGAACGCGTTGTCACGATCGTAGCAGGTCTCGAAGAGATCACGCCAAAAGGGATTGAACGCCTGGATAAGATTGAGCTTCCATTTTCGGCGGTAGCGTTTCAGCGACTTCTCGCGTTGGATCGCGCTTTCGATCCCATCGTGACGCTCGTACCAAACAAGCGCGTCACAGCCGTATCGGGAGGCGAACCCTGGGGTGAGCCTTTGCCGGTGTTCGCTGACCCGTGCCTGCAGGTCGGAGGTGACGCCGACATAAAGGGTGCCGTTTCGCTGGGACGCCAACATGTAAACCCAGCCGCTCATCGAACGTCGCGCCCCTCTGGATCCTCGGGACGGAGCCCGAGGATGACGAAGAACGTGGGGGGGCACATAGATCATCACACCCGTCCCAAGGCGAAGCCCTTGGCGATGTAGTTGCGCACGAACCAGATGACGATCGCGCCGGGAATGATGGTGAGGACGCCGGCCGCCGCCAGCACGCCCCAGTCCATGCCGGCGGCCGAGACCGTGCGCGTCATGATTGCGGAGATGGGCTTGGCGTCCGTCACGGTGAGGGTGCGGGCGATGAGGAGCTCCACCCAGGAGAACATGAAGCAGAAGAAGGCGGCGACGCCGATGCCGCTGGCGATCAAGGGCATGAAGATCTTGAAGAAGAAGCGCGGGAACGAGTAGCCGTCGATATAGGCGGTCTCGTCGATCTCCTTCGGCACCCCGGACATGAACCCCTCCAGAATCCACACCGCCAGCGGCACGTTGAACAGGCAGTGGGCGAGCGCCACGGCGATATGCGTGTCGATTAGGCCGAAGGCCGAGTAGAGCTGGAAGAACGGCAAGGCGAACACCGCCGGCGGCGCCATGCGGTTGGTGAGCAGCCAGAAGAACAGGTGCTTGTCGCCGAGGAAGCGGTAGCGCGAGAAGGCGT
>CAXUCL010000045.1:1806-15473 GCA_964249395.1 uncultured Rhizobiaceae bacterium | reverse complement strand
CCGAGATCCACGAGCTTGGGTATACTACACTGCGCTATTTCAACGCGGCCGGCGCCGCCGTCGAGGGCGCGCGAAGCCTCCGGGTGTCCGGCGTCTTCGGTTACCGTCGAAGCGAGGCGCTGGCTTTCTTCTGCATCGATGCTCAAATGACGTCTTTCGGCGAAGCGCGCCGCGCCCGGCGGCCCGGCGCCCTGTTCCGGCGATCTGGCGCCAAGCTTACCAAGCCCGACCATCAGCACAAGGGGACCCTGCTGGCGCTGCCGCTTTTCGCGCCATCGGCGCCGCCGCGCTGGCGGGCAGCGTGATCCGCGCGGCGTCGCCGGGGCGTGCGGGATGTCGGAGCAACCGCGGCAGGCGGGGGTTTTCTTTCGGCCGAGCCCTCGCTATAACGAGCGCGCCCGACGCCTGAGCGCCGCGGTCCCTGCTGGGGAATAGTTTAAGGGTAGAACAGCGGACTCTGACTCCGCTAGTCTTGGTTCGAATCCAGGTTCCCCAGCCAAACGGCTCGCCGCAGACCGGCGGTCCCTCTTCCTGATCGTATGGCAGCGCCGCTCGCGCCCCTTCATCGCGCGGCGCGACGATCGTCGCGCCTTCCCGGAACGCCCGTCGCCATGCCCCATGCCGGCCTCGACTTCGGCACCACCAACTCGACGCTGGGGCTGTGCGCGGCGGACGGGGTGCCGCGGCTCGTGGCGCTGGAGGGCGAACACCGCACCATTCCTTCCGCGCTGTTCTTCTCGTTCGAGGACGGGCGCACCTATTTCGGCCGGGCCGCCGTCCACGAATACGTCGACGGCGCGGAAGGCCGCTTCATGCGGGCGCTGAAAAGCATCCTCGGCACCTCGCTCATGCAGGAAACGACGCCGATCGGGCGCGAGCGACTCGGCTTCGAGGCGATCATCGGCCGGTTCCTCGGTCACTTGAAGGACAGGCTGGAGCGAAGCGGCGGCGCGCCCGTCGGCGCCGCCGTGTTCGGCCGGCCGGTCCACTTCGTCGACGACGACGAGGCGGCCGACCGCGAAGCCGAGGCGCAGCTCGCCCGAGCCGCGAAGGCGCAAGGGTTCGGCCCCGTCGAGTTCCAGTTCGAGCCGGTCGCGGCCGCCCTCTACTACGAGCGCCAGCTCACGGCCGAGCGTTTGGCGCTCGTGGTGGACGTCGGCGGCGGCACGTCGGACTTCACCGTGGTGCGCCTGTCGCCGGAGCGCGCCGAACGTCTCGACCGGCGCGGCGACCTCCTGGCGTCGACGGGCGTCCACGTCGGCGGCACGGACTTCGACCGCCTGCTGAACATCGCGACGGTGCAGCCGCTCCTCGGCCTCGGCTCGTCCACCGTTGACGGCAAGCGGCGGATGCCGGTCTGGTACTTCAACGACCTCGCGACCTGGCACCGCGTCAACGTCCTCTACACGCCGAAGGTGCTGCGCGACGCGGCCGCCATGAAGCGCGAGGCGGCCGAACCGGACAAGCTGGAGCGCTTCGCCCACGTCATCCGCAACCGATCCGGCCACCGCATCGCCGGCGCGGTGGAAGCGGCGAAGATCGCCTTGAGCGACGAGACGGGGACCGCGATCCGCCACGCGGAACCCGACCTTTCGCTCGAGGCGGACGTATCGCGCCTCGACTTCGAGCGGGCGACCGCGGAGCTGGTGGTCCGCATCGAAGCGGCGATCGACGCGGCGCTCGCGCAGGCGATGATCGCCGCGAACGCGATCGAGACGGTGATCCTGACCGGTGGAGGGGCCCAGGTGCCGGCGGTGCTCCGGGCCGCGACCCGGCGCTTTCCCGGTGCCGAGATCGCGCGCTCCGACACCTTCGGTTCGGTTGGCCTCGGTCTCGCCGTCGACGCCCACCGCCGCTTCCGTTGAGGACGGCCGGCGGCCGGCAGCCCTACCCCGCCTCGGTTCGCAGGTCCGGCGCCGTTATGGAAACATCGATGCGAGGCGGCAGGAGCGCGCCCTTGGCGTGCGTCGTCTCCGCGGGAGCGGTCCGCACGACGACGGCCGCGACGCGCTCGATCTCGGCCGGCAGCGCCGCGAGTTCGGGCTTCGGATCGGTTTCGTCCTCCGTCAAAAAGAGGCCGAGGCGTCGGGCCGCCAGGCCGATGCCGGCTCGGCTCGTCCAGACGGTGATCAGCGGCGACACGGCGAGCCCCAGAAAGAACGGGCTCATCCAGTAGAAGATCGTCCGGTCGAGCTGCCAGACGACAGTGCCCCAGACCACGGCGAGCGCGACGTGCCAGCGGTGCCGAAGCCACGCCTCGCCCCACGACACGCCGCGATCGCCCCGCGCCTGCGGGTCCCAGGCGACGGAGGAGCCGCAAAGCGTCGCGACCACGAAGCGGCTGTAGAACACGATCGACATCTGGCTCCACAGGAGCCCGAACAGGGTTTCGGCGACAGCGCTCGCGCAAAGCCGCCAACCGCCGCCGAACGCCCGCCGCTGCCGGGCGTCGGCCAGCGCGAAGGCGATGCTGAGGAGCTTCGGCAGGAAGATGACCGCGAGGCTCAACCAGAACAGGATCGGCGCCGCCACCGCCGGCGCGAGGATCGAAGCCTGCGTGTCGTTCACGGTGTCGGCGAACGCGTATTGCAGCGTGCCGGCCAAAAGGAAGCACAGCCAGATCGGCGCCGAGGCGTAGGCGAGGATGCCGTTCGCGAAGTGGTAGAGCATCCCAGCCGTCAAGCCCTTCTCGCGCAGGAGGCCCATGTGCTGCAGGTTGCCCTGGCACCAGCGCCGGTCGCGGGCGGCGAAGTCGAGCGTGTTGGACGGCATGTCCTCCCACGTGCCGGCGACGTCGGGAAGGATCAGCACGTCCCACCCCGCGCGGCGCAGGAAAGCCGCCTCCACCACGTCGTGACACAGGATCTCGCCGCCGAGCGGCGGCGCGCCGGGCAGGACCGGAAGCCTACAGTGTTCCCGGAACGGCGCCACCCGGATCATCGCGTTGTGGCCCCAATAGACGCCGTCGGCGCCGGTCCACAGCGCCATGCCCCGCGTGTGGAGGGGCGCGTAGAGACGCGCGCCGAACTGCTGGATGCGGGCGAAGAGGGTCGTGCGGCGGGCGGGGAAGCAGAGCGTCTGGACGAGGCCGAGCCGGGGTGAGGCGAACATCCTTTCCGCCATGCCGCGGATCGCGTCGCCGCTCATCAGCGAGTCCGCGTCCAGCACCAGCATGAGCTCGAACCGCGCGCCGTGCTCGTCGCAGAACTCCGCGATGTTGCCGACCTTGCGGCGCGCGTTCACCAAGCGCCGCCGGTAGTGGACCGGCGGCAGGGCGGGAACGCTGCGGGCGCGCGCGTCGGTGAAAGCCAGTTCCTCCGCCTGAGCGACCGCGGCGTTGCGGGTGTCGCTGAGCACGAAGACTTCGGACGCCCCAAGGCCGGCCGCCGCCATCGACCGCCGCATGATCTCGACGGCGCCGAACACGGAGGCGACGTCCTCGTCGCAGATCGGCATCACCACGGCGAGCCGGGCGAAATCGCCCGGCGTTGCGGTCCGATCCAGGACCGGCTGCTCCGACGGCCGCCAGAAAAGCCCGAGGACGACCTGCCACGACTGGGACGCGACGTAGCCGCTCGACACGGTCAGAAGCAGCAGCAGCAGCGCGTCGACGGCGTCGAAGCCGCCGGCCGCCGTCATCTGCGAGGCCGCCAGCACCGCGCTGGCGGACGTGATCGCGATCGTCGGAACCCAGAACAAGAGCCGGCGCAGAAGCATGAGGTGACGTACGAAGTCCTGGTGGTTTCGACGAGGCGACGGGAATGGCCGGCGGGACGGGTTAAGTGAGCGCCGCCCGTGCCTTGGCGACTGCGGCATATCGCTCGACTGCCGGGCATCCTCGCTTCCGGTGGCTGGCGGTTGCGCGGGTTTGAGCTGTGCCCGACCAACCGCGCCTTCGGTCCTTGGGTTTCGGACCGTCGAGGCGCCTAGCTGGAGAAACCCGACAACGGGTCCGGGTCTCGGCCGCGAGCGTTCCAGGCGGGTGGAACCTACCGATCGCCGGCCGCTTCTGCGAACTCGATCGTGGACGGCGTCGGGGCGGCATGCGCATGAACAACGACAGGCCGCTCGTTCTGATTACGGGCGCGGCCGGCAACATCGGCCGCTCGCTCGCCGCGGCTCTCGTCGACCGCTACCGCGTCGTCGGATTGGACACGAAGGCCGAAGACACCGACTTTCCCTCGATCGAGGTCGACCTCACCGACGACGCTTCCGTCGCGCGAGCAACCGAGCGGGTGCGCGCCGAGCATGGCGCACGGCTGGCGAGCGTCGTGCATCTCGCCGCGTTCTTCGACTTTTCCGGCGAGGAGAAGCCCGCCTACCACGCGGTCAACGTCGAAGGAACGCGGCGGCTTCTTCGGGCGCTCCGGTCGCTGGAGGTCGAACAGTTCGTGTATTCTGGCACGATGCTGGTGCATGAGCCCGCGGCGCCGGGCGAGCGGATCAGCGAGAACCGCGCGATCCGGCCCGGCTGGGCCTACCCCCAATCGAAGGCGGCGGCCGAGGAGGTCATCCGCGCGGAGCGCGGCGACATCCCGACGGTGATCCTGCGCCTCGCCGGCCTTTACGACGAGAAGACGTCGGTGCCGACCTTCGCCAACCAGCTCGCCCGGATCTACGAGCGCGACGTCCAGAGCCACCTGTATTCCGGCGACTTGCGGGCCGGCCAGGCGATGATCCACCGCGACGACATGATCGACGCCTTCGTGCGCGCGATCGACCGCCGCGCGGCGCTGCCGGCCGAGACTGCGATCATCGTCGGCGAACCGGACGCGATCGGCTACGAGGACCTGCAGAACCGGCTCGGCACCCTGATCCACGGCGAGAGGGGCTGGCGCACGGTGCGCGTGCCGGCAAGCGTCGCGGCTGTCGGCGCCTGGGTGCAGGATAAGGCCGAGCCGATCGTGCCGGACGCGCTCGATCAGGGGGAGCGTCCGTTCATCCGCCCGTTCATGACGCGGATGGCGAGCGACCACTACGCGCTCGACGTGGCGCGGGCGCGCGACCTGCTCGGCTGGACGCCCCGGCACCGGCTGGCGGACGAACTCCCGGCGATGGTCGAAACGCTGAAGCGCGATCCCGTCAAGTGGTACGCCGCGAACCGGATCGGTTCGCCGGGCTGGATGCGCGACGCCGGCGAGATGGGCGTCGACCCGGAGCAGCTGCGCGCCGACCACGAGGCGTTCGTGCGGCGCGAGCACCGGGAAGGCCGTTGGGCGCACGTCGTCAACATCGGGCTCGGCCTGTGGCTCCTGACCCAGCCGGTCATGATCGAGGTCCGGGAGCCGGCGCTGTTCTGGTCGGAAATCGCGCTCGGCGCCCTTCTGACGCTGTTCGCCTGCTTGTCGCTGTCCTGGCGGATGGGCTGGGCGCGCTGGGCGCAGGCGGCGGTCGCCGCCGTGGTGATGGCCGTGCCGTTCGTGTTCTGGACGACCAATCCCGCCGCCTTCCTGTCCGACACGCTGGTCGGCATGCTGGCCTTCGGCTTCGCGATCGGCACGCGTCCCGAAATCGGACCAAGCCCGGTCGCCGCGATGACCGGGCCGGACGTGCCGCCCGGCTGGTCCTACAACCCGTCCACCTGGACGCAGCGCATTCCGATCATCGCGCTCGCGCTGGTCGGCCTCCTGATCTCTCGCTACCTGACCTCCTACCAGCTCGAGCAGATCTCGGGTGTCTGGGACCCGTTCTTTCCGGGCCTGCCGGCGGAGCCGGAGAAGAACGGCACGGAGGCGGTGGTCACTTCCACCGTGTCGGAAGCGTTCCCGATTCCCGACGCGGCGCTCGGCGGCTACACCTACGCGTTGGAGATCCTCACCGGCATCGTCGGCACGCGGGCGCGGTGGCGGACGATGCCCTGGCTCGTGCTCCTGTTCGGTCTGATGATCGCGCCGCTCGGCGTCGTGTCGATCCTGTTCGTCGTGATCCAGCCGGTGGTTATCGGCACCTGGGCGACGCTGACGCTCGTCGGCGCGGCGGCCATGCTGATCCAGATCCCGTACTCGCTCGACGAGCTGCTCGCGACCTGCCAGTTCCTGCGGCGGCGCGTCCGTGCCGGGCGCAGCCTGCTGCGGGTGTGCCTGTTCGGCGACACGGACGACGGCGCCCGGCCGGAGCGCGCGGACGAGTTCGACCGGCCGGCGGGCGAAACGCTCGTCGACATGGCGTCGGGCGGCGTCAACCTTCCCTGGAGCCTGGCGCTCGCCGGTTTCCTCGGCTTGACGCTTCTGTTCACGCGGCTGACGCTCGACACGTCGGGCGCCATGGCCAATGCCGACCACGTCGTCGGCTTCCTGATCCTGACTGTGGTATCGCTCGCCGCCGCCGAGGTGGCGCGGGCGCTGCGCTTCCTCCTGGTTCCGCTCGGCGCCGCGCTGTTCGTCACCCCGTTCCTGTTCGACGCGACCGCGCTCCAGACGGCGGCGAGCTTCGCGGTGGGCGCCGCGACGATCGCGCTGTGCTTCCCGCGCGGACGGGTCCACAACCGCTACGGCAACTGGGACCCGCTGGTCCGGTGACGTTGGGAAGGCCGAGCTCCGCGGTTCTTGATGAAAGAACGGAGCCACCGCCGCGGATCGCCCGGCGGGGCGGCTAGTTCACGCCTTCGCGCCGGGCGCCGATCAGCATCTTGCGGGCGATGGCGCGCACTGCCTCGTCGTCCTTGGTCTCGTCGCGGGCCGGGTCCCCGAGGTGGTCGAGGCTCGCCTCGACGAAGTCGATGAGGCCCGGATGCTGCTTCTCGACATATTCGATCAGCTTGAACAGCACGTGCTCGGCGGCCATCTCGCGGCGGCGCGCCTGGACTGCGGTATCGTCGGCCATCGGGTTCTCCTGCAACGAAGCCGCTTCAACGCGCGGCACCGCCGATGGTGGCAGCGGCGCAAGGAAGCAGGGCGTGGCGCGAGGCGGGCGCTCCGGCGTCGGCGTCGCTTCGCCGGGGTGCCGTCCCGACGGCGGCAATGCGTTCGCGCTGCGCCGCAACGGACGTTCCGGCCCGCGCCGGGAAAGCCTTGCGGGAATCGGTATGATGACGCTTAATGCGGCGCAAAAGCCATCATCGGCGCCGCGGCCGTCGCCCTTCACGGCGGCCTCCGCGGCTCCAGCGACCTCGATCCCAGCGCGAAGGCTCGTTCATTTGATGTTTCGCGCGAGTTCGCGTCGTTTCGGCCTCCGGTGGCGCAGCCGCCTGGCGGCGCTGCTGCCGTCCGCTCTTCTGGCCTGCCAGGAGCCGCCGCCACCGCCCAAGCCGTTGACGCGGGTGGAGGTCCAGCCGGTGACGATGACGAAGCAGTCGCCCTCCGTCACCCTCACCGGAGAGATCGCGGCGCAGGTCGAGAACAACCTTGGCTTCCGCTTCGCGGGACGGATCGCGAAGCGCGACGTCGAGGTCGGGGACCACGTGGAGCGCGGCCAGGTGCTCGCGACGCTGGAAACCGAGGAGCAGGAGGCCGACGTCCGATCGGCAGAAGCCGGCGTGCAGTCGGCGGAGGCGACCCTGCGCCAGGTGCAGGCGACGTTCGAGCGCCAGGAAGCCCTGCTCGCCGACGGCAACACGACGCGGGCGAACTTCGACAACGCCGCGCGGGACCTGCAGTCGGCGGTGGCGGCGCTCGACCGAACCAAGGCGGACCTCGGCACCGCGCGCGACAACCTGGCGAACGCGACGCTGAAGGCCGACGCCGCCGGAATCGTCACGCAGCGGAACGCGGAAGCGGGCCAGGTCGTGGAAGCGGCGCAGACCGTGTTCACGGTGGCGCAGGACGGCCCACGGGACGCGCTGTTCGAGGTCTACGAGGGCCTCCTGACCAAACCGCCCGCCGACGGAACCATCGAGATCAGCCTCCTGTCGGACCCGTCGATCAAAACCGTGGGAATGATCCGCGAGATCTCGCCGGTGATCGACCCGTCCACCGGCACCGTGCAGGCGAAGATCGGGCTGCGGGACCTGCCGCCGGGCATGGGCCTCGGCGCGCCCGTGCTCGGGCTCGGCCGCTTCGCCGCCGCCGACGCGTTCGTCGTGCCGTGGACGGCGTTGACGGTCGAGAACGACAAGCCGGCCGTTTGGGTCGTCGACCCGGCGAGCGCGAAGGCCTCGCCTCGCCCGGTCGCCGTGCAGAGCTACCGCACCAACGAGGTGCTGCTCGGCGACGGCCTGAAAGCCGGCGATCTGGTGGTCACGGTGGGAATGCAGCTGCTGCGGCCCGGCGAAGCGGTGGACGCCCAAAGAACGGCCGGCGGTTCGGACGGGAGCGCCAAGCCGTGACGGTGGCCCGATCGTTCGTCGTTGCGACGCTGGCGGCGCTTCTTGGCGGCTGCTCGTCCGAGGACGAGCCGCCGCCGCCCGTTCGTCCGGTTCTGTCGATCGTCGTCGAGCCGGCGAGCGAGCGCGAGGCGGGGTTCGCCGGCACCATTCAGCCGCGTTTCCAGACCGAGCGCGGCTTCCAGGTGCTCGGCCGCCTCACCGCCTACAACGTCGACGTCGGCGACGTCGTGAAGCGCGGCGACGTGCTGGCGCAGCTCGATCCGACGCCGTTCGCGCTCGACGTCCGGTCGCGGGAAGGAGACCTCGCGCAGGCGCGCTCCGAGCTGTCCAACGCGACCCTGGGCGAGGAGCGGACGCGGCGGCTGGCCGAGCTGAACGTTTCCACGGAAGCCGACCTCGATTCCGACCGGCAGGCGCGCGAGGCCGCCGCCGCCTCGGTCAGCCAAGCCGAGGCGAACCTCGCGAAATCGAAAGAGCAGCTCGGCTACGCGACGCTCGTCGCCGACGAGGACGGCGTGGTCACCACCAAGGATGCGGACGTCGGCCAGACGGTTTCCGCCGGTCAGCGCGTCATGACGGTGGCGCGCACCGACGTCCGCGAGGCGGTGGTGGACCTGCCCGAAAGCGTCGCCGGCGCGTTGGAGAAGGACGCGCGCTTCGTTGTCGTCCTGCAGGCCGACGGCTCCGTCAGGGGCGAAGGGCAGGTGCGCGAGATCGGCCCGCAGGCCGACGCGACGACGCGCACGCGGCGCGTCCGCATCACGCTCGACCGGATCGTCGAGGCGTTCCGCCTCGGCACGACGATCAACGCGACGGCCCTGGCGGCGGGGAAGGCCGGCGAGGCGATCGAGATCCCGGTCTCGGCGCTTCTGGAGAAGGACGGCACGACGAAGGTCTGGCTGGTCGACGAGCAGGCGAAGACGGTCCGCACGGTGCCGGTCGCCGTCGCCGACCGGGACGACCGTTTCGCGCGCGTCGCGAACGGGCTGTCGACCGGCGCACGCGTGGTCGTGGCCGGCGTCAACAGCCTTTCCGAGGGCCAGGCCGTGAAGCTCGACGAGGAAACGCCCGGGTGAAGGACTTCAACCTTTCGGATTGGTCGCTCCGGCACCGTTCGCTGATCTGGTACTTCATGCTCGTCGGGGCGGCGGCGGGCCTCTTCTCCTACTTCAACCTCGGTCGCGCCGAGGATCCCGACTTCACGATCAAGACCATGATCATCTCGGCCAGTTGGCCGGGCGCGACGGTCGAGGAAACGGTCAACCAAGTCACCGACCGGATCGAGAAGAAGCTCCAGGAACTCCCCAACCTCGACTATACGGAAAGCATCAACCTGCCGGGGCTGACGACGATCTACGTCTACCTGCGGGACACGACGCCCGCCAAGGAGGTTCCGACCACCTGGGTCCGGGTGCGCAACATCATCTCGGACATCCAGCCCGACCTGCCGGAGGGCGTCCTCGGCCCGAACTTCAACGACGACTTCGGGGACGTCTTCGGCAACGTCTACGCCTTCACCGCCGACGGGATCACCCAGCGGCAGCTGCGCGACTACGTCGAGGCGGTCCGGACCCGCATCCTCGCTCTGCCGAACGCCGGCAAGGTCAACCTCATCGGCGCGCAGGACGAGGTCATCTACCTGCAGTTCTCGACCCGCCAGATCGCCGCGCTCGGCCTGACGCAGGACCAGGTCGTCGACCGGCTGCGCGCGCAGAACGCCGTGTCGCCGTCCGGCGTGGTGGAGGCCAACGGCGAGCGCGTCAGCGTGCGCGTCAGCGGCAGCTTCACCTCCGAGGACAGCCTCCGCTCGATCAACTTGCGGATCAACGACCGCTTCTTCCGGCTGGGCGACGTCGCCACGATCAGCCGCGGCTTCGTGGACCCGGCGACCTCGCTGTTCCGCTACAAAAGCGAGCCGGCGATCGGCCTGGCCATCGGCATCAAGCCGAACGCCAACATCACCGACTTCGGCGAAGCGCTGAAGGCGGAGATGCGCGCGGTCGAGGCGGGGCTGCCGGTCGGCGTCGGCATCCACCAGGTGTCGGACCAGCCGGCGCTCGTGGAAGAGGCCGTCGGCGGCTTCGTGCGCGCGCTGATCGAGGCGGTGGTGATCGTGCTCGCGGTTTCCTTCATCAGCCTCGGCGTCCGCGCCGGCCTCGTGGTCGCCGTGACGATCCCGCTCGTCCTGGCGCTCACCTTCATGGTGATGGAGGTCTACGGCGTTTCGCTGCAGCGCATCTCGCTCGGCGCCCTGATCATCGCGCTGGGGCTGCTCGTCGACGACGCGATGATCGCGGTGGAGATGATGGTGGCGCGCCTGGAGGTCGGCGACCCGATCGAGAAGGCGGCGACCTACGTCTACTCGCACACGGCCTTTCCCATGCTGACCGGCACGCTGGTGACGGTCGCGAGCTTCTTTCCCGTCGCCTTCAACAACGGCGGCGCCGGCGAGTTCACCTTCACGCTGTTCGTGGTGATCGCGGCGGCGCTGATCATCTCCTGGGTGGTCGCCGTCCTGTTCGTGCCGCTGCTCGGCGTCACGCTGCTGCCGAAGAGCATGAAGAAGCACGCCGACACGAAAGGCTGGTTCGCGCGCTTCTTCGGGTGGCTCCTGCGGCTCTGCGTGCGCTGGAAATGGCTGACGATCGCCGCGACCGTCGGCCTGTTCGCGCTGTCGATCGGCGGCATGGCGTTCGTGCAGCAGCAGTTCTTCCCGTCCTCCGACCGACGGGAGCTGATCGTCGACTGGACCCTGCCGCAGAACGCATCGATCACGGAGGTGCGGGCTCAGATCGACCGTTTCGAGAAGGCCGCGCTCGCCGACGACCCCGACGTCGACCACTGGTCGTCCTACGTCGGGTTCGGCGCCGTCCGCTTCCTTCTGTCGTTCGACGTGCAGCCGGCGAGCCCGAACTACGGGCAGATCATCGTCGTCACCAAGGACCTGGAAGCGCGCGAGCGCGTGCGCGCCAAGCTGACCGAGATCGCCCGGCGCGACTTCGTCGGCACCGACGCCTGGATCCACCTCCTCGACATCGGCCCACCGGTCGGGCGCCCCGTGCAGTACCGCATCAGCGGCCCGGACCTGCAGGGGGTCAGGGCTGAGGCGCAGCGGATCGCCGCGATCGTCGCGGCGAACCCGAACACCGGCCTCGTCGTCTACGACTGGAACGAGCCGGGCCGGGTGGTAAAGGTCGACGTGCTCCAGGACAAGGCCGCCCAGCTCGGCGTGACCTCGGAGTCGATCGCGACGATCCTGAACAGCGTTGTCGCCGGCGTCGTCACCACGCAGGTGCGCGACGACATCTATCTCGTCGACGTGCTCGGACGCGCGCGCGACGTCGAGCGCTCCTCCATCGACACGCTGCAGAACCTGCAGATCCCGGCGATCAACGGTGGCGCCGTCCCGCTCGCCGCGATCGCGAACTTCCGCTACGAACTCGAGCAGCCGCTGGTCTGGCGCCGCGACCGCTTCCCGACGATCACGGTGAAGACCACGGTCGAGACCGACGCTCAGCCGGCGACGGTCGTCGCGGAACTGGCGCCGCAGCTGCAGCCCGTGATCGACGCCCTGCCGCCCGGCTACACGGTGGAGACCGGCGGCGCCGTCGAGGAAAGCGTCAAGGGCCAGGGACCGATCATCGCCGTGGTCCCCTTGATGCTGCTCACCATGGCGACGATCCTGATGTTGCAGCTCCAGAGCTTCCAGCGCCTGTTCATGTGCGTCGCGATCGCCCCGCTCGGCCTCATCGGCGTCGTCGCCGCGTTGGTGCCGAGCCGGGCGCCGCTCGGCTTCGTCGCCATCCTCGGCGTCCTCGCGCTGATCGGCATCCTCATCCGCAACTCTGTGATCCTGGTGATGCAGATCGAGGAACTGCGGAGCGAAGGCCGCGACGGATGGACCGCGGTGATCGAGGCGAGCGAGCACCGGATGCGGCCGATCCTGCTCACCGCCGCCGCCGCCAGCCTCGCGCTGATCCCGATCGCCTTCGAAATCTTCTGGGGACCCATGGCCTTCGCCATGATCGGCGGCATCATCGTCGGAACGGTGCTGACGCTCCTGTTCCTGCCGGCGCTCTACATCGCCTGGTTCCGGTTCGAGGAGGCTGACGCGGCCGGCAAGGAAGGCCCTTCCGACCGCGCCGCCGTCGCGGCTCCCGGTTGAACGCAACGCTCGCCGGCGCGAAGGTCGCCGACGCCCGCGCGCCCGCTTTCGTTCAGAACATCGGCTCCCGGCGGTAGGCCGCCACGGCGAGCGCGAGGGCGAGCGCCGACACGCCGACCATCACGGCCCACGGCACGAGGGGCCAGGCCGTCTGGCCGCTCGCGTCCAGCGCCGCGTCGAAGGCGGCGATGGTCCAGGCGTTCGGCGTCGCCAGGCTGGCGCTTTCGAGCCAGTCCGGCAGGAGGCTCAGCGGCACCATGCTGCCGCCGACCGCGGACATCGCCAGCACCGCGAACGTCGAGATCGTCTGCGCCTGGTGCCGGGTCGAGCACAGGGACGCGACGGCGAGCGCGAGGCCGATCGCGACCGCGGCGGTCAGGCCGCAGGTGACCAGCAGCGCGAACGGCGCGACGAGAACGTCGGTGCCGAACACGGCGGCGGCGGTGGCCGCGATCAGTCCGGCCTGCACGCTCCCGGCCGCGACGCCGAACAGGAACTTGCCGAGGACGAGGTCCGCGACGTCTCCCGTGCCGGCGACCCGGTCGTAGATGCCGGAGTCGCGTTCCTCCACCAGAACCGCGGCGAACTGGATGGCGGCAAGCAGCAGGAACATCGCGGCGACCGCGCCGACCTGGTTCGCGACCGCGTCGTCGCCGCCGGTCGCCTCCACTGTCTCCCGCTCGAAGAGGTTCGGCTCGCCTGGCGCTTCGCGCGGCGCTCCCGGCGCGTCGCCCGCAGCGTTCGGCGGCCGGTTTCCAGGCTCCGCCACGAGAACCGCCAGCCGGGACGCGACGATCTGAGCGGCCAGATCGCTATCCGGCGGCGCGAGGATGCCGAAGCGCAAGGCCCCGGCCGCGCCGGAGGAACGGATCTCGACGCCGACGTCGGCGTCTCCGGCGGCGAGCTGCGCGCCCGCGTCGCCGCCGTCGTCGACGGTTCGGAGGTCGTCCCCGGTCGCGATCCCGGCGACGACGCGCCGGCTCGCCTCGCTTCGGGCCCCGTCGAACACGGCGACGTCGACCGCGGGCACCCGGTTCGCGGTGTCCTTCAGGACGGAGGCGAACAGGACGAAGATCAGCGGCGGCAGCAGGAAGGTCAGGGCGAGGGTCGACCGGTCCCGCCGCAGGATCAGCGACATCACGCGCGCCGTCGCCGCGATCATCGCGGCGGTCCCTCGGCCGCCAGCGCCTCGAAGAGGTCGTCGAGGCCCGGTTCGCCGAGCGTGAGGCTGAGGATCTC
>CAXUCL010000045.1:0-1796 GCA_964249395.1 uncultured Rhizobiaceae bacterium | reverse complement strand
GGCCGGGGCGAGGAGCGCCTTCACGCTCTCCGTGCCGCCGCCGGCCGCGGGCGGCCGCCAACGGCCGAGCGCGGCCGAATAGCCAAGGCCGAGCCGCGCCAGCGCGCCGGCGAGCCGCGTCGCGGTCGGACGAAGGGCGACCTCGACGCGCTTCCTGTCCCCGAAGCGATCGGCCAGCACGTCCGCCGGCGCCCCGCTCGCGGCGAGCCGGCCGTGCGACAGGACGCCGATGCGGTCCGCCGCGGCAGTCGCGACGTCGAGGTCGTGCGTCGACAGAACGACGGAGGTGCCGCTCGCCGCGATCGCCCGCACGACGTCGACGAGGACCGCCGTTCCTTCCGCGTCGAGCCCGACCGTCGGCTCGTCCATGAGAAGCAGGCGCGGCGTGCCGATGAGCGCGGCGGCGACGTTGGCGCGGCGCTGATAGCCGCCGGACAGCTCGCCGACGCGCCGGTCGGCGACCTCCGTCACCCGCACCATTTCCATGACGGCGCCGATGTGGGCGGCTGCCGTGGCGCCGTTCGATCGAAGCGCGCCGCCGAACGCCGCGAGGTTCTCGCTTACGGTGAGCTGCGGGTAGAGCGCGATGCGCTGCGGGACGAAGCCGACGAGACGGCGCAGCGAAAGGTCGCGTCGCGGATCGCGTCCGAGAATGCGCAGCGTCCCGCGATCCGGAACGATGCGCCCGCACAGGGTGCGGATGAGCGTGGTCTTGCCGGCGCCGTTCCGTCCGAGCAGCACGAAGACGGTGGCGGGCTCCAGCCGGAGGTCGATCCCGTCGAGCACGCGCCGCCCGCGATAGGAAACCGCGACGTCGACCAGGCGGACGAACTCCGACGACGGCTCGCCCGACACGGGCGCACGAGACTCGCCCGCGCCGTTTCGGATCGGCGGATCGGTCGGGCGATCGCGCGTCGAACCGGTCCGGAAAGCGTTGCCTGCTGGGTTCACTGGCGGCCCGCACGTTTGAGGACGTTGGTTCCGTCTCGTCGGCTGGTGCGCACCAACACCGCTTTCGGTTGGGCCACAACCCTGTCGGACGACTTCGGCTGGAACGGCTCCGATCGCTCGCCTGCGACCGGCCAGGCTCACTTCGGCGCGAGCGCCGCCCGGGCGTAGGCCGCGCGGATGTAGCGGTCGACGAGCGCGGCGAACTCGTCCGGCTTCATGCCGCGCACGCCGAGAAAGCCGAGGGTCACGGCGCGCTTGCGCCGCTCGACCTTGCTGTAGGGCGCGAAGCCCGACTTGGCGGGGATCGGCGCGTCGTCGTGCATGAGGAGCCGCAAGGCGAAGCGCTGGTTCGCGACGACCTGGAAGTCGGCGACGCTCGTCCAGGCGACCGGCTCCGCGAGGATGGGCGAACGAAGCCCCGCCGGCGTCAGCACCAGCACCGGGTCGCGCATCCGGCGCCGGATAACGAGGGCGTAGGCCGCCGCGCCGAGCCCAGCCGTGCCCGTGCAGGCGAGGATGACGGTGCGGAGGAACGTGTCCTGCCCGAGTCCGACCGGCCTCGCGACGACAGGCACCAAGGTCATCGCGGCGAAGGCGAGCATCAGCGCGGCGATCACTCCCATGGTCCAAAGCATCGGCTTGCCGTTGTCGTAGATCGCGGTCTCGCCGGTCGGCACCGCGGCCGCGTCGCTTTCCAGCTGGGCGCGGCGGTCGGCCTCGACGCCCCGCGCCCGGTCGAGGAAGTCCGCGCCGAGCGTCCGGCAGAGCCCCGGCCAGTCCGGGAACAGGAGGGTCGGCAGCTCGGCGTCGTCGGCGTCGGGCGCGCGCGCGGCGCGGCGCAGCAA
>CAXUCL010000044.1:358-15516 GCA_964249395.1 uncultured Rhizobiaceae bacterium | reverse complement strand
GCGCGCGGTCAGCCGGGCGCGGTCGCGCGCCGTGTCCGGCAGCGGCACGACGGGCGGCGGCGGGATGCTGACCGAGCGGAAGCTGCCGAGTTTCGCCAAGCCGTCCACCACGGAAGGAGTGACCCCAGCCGCGCGCGCGAGACCGGTGCGCGACCAGGCGTCGGCGGTCGCGGCCGTTTCCAGGACCTTGGCGCGGGCGGCGGTGAGCTTGGGCGGGCGGTGGCCGGTCGGCGCCAAGCCTTCGATGAAAGGCTCCGGGTCGAAGGCGGTGGGCGCGCGCAGCGCCATGCGCACCACCAGGCCCGGCGGCGACAGCGTGTAGTCCGCCACCCAGTCCACGAAGCGGCGCATGTCGGCCGACAGTGGCGGACAATCGAAGACGTGGGCGATGGGTCGGAGCTTCGCCGGATCCAGCGCGTCCGGCGCCTCGGCCTCGTCCCACACGACGCCGGCCACCTGTCGGGCCCCGAGCGGCACCTGCACGATCGAGCCCGGCTCCACCATCATGCCGTCCGGCACCGCGTAGGAATACGGCCGCTCCGCCGGCAACGGCACCAGCACCGGCACGACCCGCGCCGGCCCGAACAGGTCGTCCGTGAGGCGGGGAGGGGTGGCGCGCTCGTTCAACCGATGGGTCCGTTATTGCCGCACCGCGACGCCGTCCGGCCGGCGCGAGCACCCTTTTTAGCCGACAAACGCGCCCGCGGTCATGGAGATCGCGCCGTATGATCGCGCTGGCGAGTGTCGGCGGCTTCGGAACGGAAGGGAAGCCTTCTAAAGCCTGCGGTCTTGCAGCCGCGAAATAGGAATCCGATCCTCTTCGAGCAAGGCGCAGACCCCTCCGCTTCGTCATCCCGGCCCCCGAGCCGGGATCCATGCCGCGACCATCGAAACCTGCCGTGACGGCGATGTCGCCTTCCCGACCGTCCCGGCCGTGGATGCGCTCCGGCATGGGTCCCGGATCAAGCCCGGGATGACGAGTTTGGTGTCGCATCGTTCTGTTGAAGGTCTCCCGTCCGGCAACCTTTCCGTCACGCCGTCACGCCGTCACGCCGTCACGCCCTAACGCCCCTTCGGCCCTTGGGCTTCGCATCCCGCCGACGATTTCCACTCGCCGTCCATACTCACTAAGGCGTCATTCTCGGGCTCCGTTCCGAGAATCCAGAAGGCGTCGATCGCGGTTCCGAACGAGACTGGATTCTCAGGACGGAGCCCGAGAATGACGACGGTTGGGAGGCGACGGTCGACCGATCCACCGTTCCGCACCCTGCACGACGAAGTCGGGCTGGAAAGGTCGGAGCTCCGTGTCGGAAAACGTCAGAGGACGTCGGTTCGGACGAGGTTCAGCTTTTTCAACTTCAGCCGCTCGATGGCACCGCCGACGGCGTCGGAGAAGAAAACACGAAGCCGCAGGTGCTTGTCGCCGCGCCAGACGTGCCGGCCGGCGATGCGCTGGGCGTCCAGCGTCAAGTGCGGCGACATTCGGGTGAAGGCGAGGTAAGTCGGCCCGGGAATGCTGTCCAACGGCACCCATTCGACGTCGGACTTCTCATCGATGACGGCATCCCGCGTCTGCAGGACTTTGAAGAGGTAGTAATGCCGGTCGACCTTCTCGCCCGAGCGGGCGTAGAGCGTCACGGGGGAGAACTGGTGGACGCCGGGCTCCAGGTCCTCGACGATCTCACGGAACGCTGCGCAGACGCGCATGGCCGGGCTGAGGGTGATGAAGTCGGGCAGCGTCCGGTGCTTGGAAACGACGCGCGCCTCGCCGGGCACGTTCTCGGGCAGCAGCGGCACGGCCCCTTGCTGGCGTAGGGGTAGCTTCAGCCCGCCGGTTCGGACAGCCAGTGGATGAGCGGGCTTTATTGCGCGACGTATGACATGCCTTCTAGATAGAACGGCACGTCATATGCCTCTGCGCGCGGGTTCGCGCCGCAACGGACGACACCGCCGCAGCACGCGAAATCATTAGCTAGTGCGCCACCGGAAGGCAGCACCGCAGCGTCCGATCCCCTCAAACCCGCCGTTCCACCATCATCTTCTTGATCTCGGCGATGGCTTTCGCCGGATTTAGCCCCTTCGGGCACGCCTGCGTGCAGTTCATGATCGTGTGGCAGCGGTAGAGGCGGAACGGGTCCTCCAGCTGGTCGAGCCGCTCGCCCGTCGCCTCGTCACGGCTGTCGATCAGCCAGCGATAGGCTTGCAGCAGCACGGCGGGGCCGAGATACTTCTCGCCGTTCCACCAATAGGAGGGACAAGAGGTCTGGCAGCAGAAGCACAGGATGCACTCGTAGAGGCCGTCGAGCTTCTCGCGGTCGCCGTGGCTCTGGCGCCATTCCTTCTCCGGCTCCGGCGTTTCGGTCTTCAGCCAGGGCTCGATGGAGCGCAGCTGCGCGAAGGGCACGGACAGGTCCGGCACGAGGTCCTTGATCACCGGCATGTGCGGCAGCGGGTAGACCTTGATCGCCCCTTTGACCTCGTCCATGCCCTTGGTGCAGGCGAGCCCGTTCGCCCCGTCGATGTTCATCGCGCAGGAGCCGCAGATGCCCTCGCGGCACGAGCGGCGCAGCGTCAGGGTCGAATCGACCTTGTTCTTGATCCAGATCAGCGCGTCGAGCACCATCGGCCCGCAATCGTCGGTGTCGACGTAGAAGGTGTCGAGCCGCGGGTTCTCGTCGTCGTCCGGCGACCAGCGATAGACGCCGAACTCGCGCACGTTCTTGGCGCCCGCCGGCTTTTCCCAGGTCTTCCCCTTGTTGATCCGAGAGTTCTTCGGGAGGGTGAGCTCGACCATGGGGACCGTTCGCCGGCAGTTTGGAACCGCTCCAGACATAGAAGGGTCGGGGTGGAAACGAAAGCGGCAAAGCCGCGCATGATCCGGGCCGAATCGGTTGAAAGTTGCGGCGCTTTCGCGTCCCTTCGATCCCAGGCGAAGCGGAGGCGGCGATGAACGACACGGCGCGGTTTCTCGAACGCTGCATCGACGCGGGGACGGGCCGCGCCGCGGCCGACCTCGTCCTGAAGAACGGCCGCTTCCTCGACCTTGTCACCGGCGAGCTCGTCCACTCCGACGTCGCGGTCGTCGGGAACCGCATCGTCGGCACCTTCTCGACCGACTACCGCGGCAGCCAAGAGATCGACGCGACGGGCAAGGTCATCGTGCCCGGCTTCGTCGACACGCACTTCCACGTCGAGTCGTCCTTGATGCCGCCGCTCGAATACGAGCGCTGCGTGCTGCCGCGCGGCGTCACCACCGGCATCTGCGACCCGCACGAGATGGCGAACGTTTTGGGCGTCGCCGCCTTCGATTGGTTCCTCGCCAACGCCGACAGGATGCGAATGGACCTGCGCGTCCAGCTCTCCTCCTGCGTCCCCGCGACCGACCACCTGGAGACGTCGGGCGCGCGGGTCGGGGCGGCCGACCTCGCGCCGTTCATGGCGCATCCGAAGGTGCTCGGCCTCGCCGAGTTCATGAACTTCCCCGGCGTCCTCGCCAAGGACCCGGGCGCGCTGGAAAAGCTCGCACTGTTCGCCGGCCGGCCCATCGACGGCCACGCGCCCTTGCTGCGGGGCGCGGCCCTCAACGGCTACCTGGCCGCCGGCATCCGCACCGAGCACGAGGCGACGAGCGCCGACGAGGCCACCGAGAAGCTCCGCAAGGGCATGACGGTGCTGATCCGCGAGGGCTCGGTGTCGAAGGACCTGCACGCCTTGGCGCCGATCCTCACCGAGCGGACGTCGCCGTTCCTCGCCTTCTGCACCGACGACCGCAACCCGCTCGACATCGCGGAGGAAGGGCATCTCGACTTCGTCGTCCGCACCGCCATCAAGCTCGGGTGTCCGCCGCTCGCCGCCTACCGGGCGGCCTCATGGTCGGCCGCGCGCGCCTTCGGACTCCATGATCGCGGCCTCGTCGCGCCGGGGATGCGCGCCGACCTCGTCTTGCTCGACGACTTCGCCGACTGCCGCGTTCATTCAGTGATCTGCGGCGGCCGGCAGGTAAACGACGCGCTGTTCGCGTCGCGGACCCCCGTCGCGCCGATCGGGCGGCGCAGCGTCAAGGCGCGGCAGGTGACCGCCGCCGACTTCGCCGCCAAGGGTTCGGGGCCGGCGACGCCGGTGATCGGCGTGCGACCGGGCCGGATCATCACGCTCCGGCACGACATGAGCCTGCCGTACGCCAACGGCGAGCGCCACGTCGACCTCGACCAAGACGCGGTGAAGGTCGCCGTGGTGGAGCGCCACGGCGTGAACGGCAACGTCGGCGTCGGCTTCGTCCACGGCTTCGGCATGCGCCGCGGCGCCATCGCCTCCTCGGTCGGCCACGACTCGCACAACATCACGGTGGTCGGGGCCAGCGAGGCCGATATGGCGGTGGCGGTGAACGCGCTGGGCGCGATGGAGGGCGGCTTCGCGGTGGTGGAGAACGGCCGCGTCCTCGCCTCCATCGCCTTGCCGGTGGCCGGACTGATGAGCCTTGCCCCCTTCGAGGCCATCACGCAGACGCTCGTCACGCTGCGCGAGGCCGCCCGCAGCCTCGGCGTCGTGCTGCCGGAACCCTTCCTGCAGGTCGCCTTTCTGCCGCTGCCGGTGATCCCGCACCTGAAGATCACCGACCGCGGCCTCGTCGACGTCGACCGGTTCGAGCTGATCGCCGCTTGAACGCTGCGCCCGTCGTCGCGTTCGGACGTGCGGGCGTCGGGAATCGGACGGCTTGACAGCCGCAAGAATGCGTTTTTTTGTGCATCATTCGTGGAGGGTCAAAACATGAGCAGGATAGCATCGCCGCGCGGCGTCGATCCGTGGGTGTTCTGGCCGGCCGTGACCATCTCGCTCGGCTTCGTCGCCTGGGGCTCGATCGGACCGACGAGCCTCGCCGCCGCCACCAAGGTGGTGCTGGCCGGCATCATCGAGGGCTTCGGCTGGACCTTCGTCGTCTCCACCGCCCTGTTCCTGATCTTCTCGGTCTACCTCGCCTGTTCCCGCTTCGGCGCGATCCGGCTCGGCGCGGACGACGAGACGCCGGAGTTCTCCACCGCGTCCTGGGTCTGCATGATGTTCAGCGTCGGCATGGGCATCGGCCTGATGTTCTGGGGCGTCGCCGAGCCGATCTCGCACTTCGGCGCCCCGCCGCACGGACTCGCCGAGGCGCAGACGCGCGAGGCGGCGCTGCTCGCCATGAAGTATTCCTACTTCCATTGGGCGCTGCACCCGTGGGCGATCTACTCGGTGGTGGGCCTGGCGCTCGCCTACTTCACGTTCCGCAAAGGCTACCCGAACCTCATCTCCAGCGCCTTCCGGCCGCTCCTCGGGGACGCGGTGAACGGCCCGGCCGGCCGCGCCATCGACGTGCTCGCCCTGTTCGCGACGCTGTTCGGCACGGCGACCTCGCTCGGCCTCGGCGCGCAGCAGATCAACAGCGGCATGAACTACCTGTGGGGCACCGGCACCTCGGTCGGCATCTCGCTCGCCATAATCGCGGTGATGACGGTGCTGTTCATCCTGTCGGCCGTGTCCGGCGTCGGCAAGGGCATCCAGTTCCTATCGAGCCTCAACATGGTCGTGGCGGTGTTCCTGCTCCTGTTCCTCGCCGCCGTCGGGCCGACCGTGTTCATCCTGAACACCTTCGCCGAGTCGATCGGCGACTACCTCGGCGACTTGGTCGCCCTGTCGTTCCGCACCGCCGCCTTCAGCGACGGCGCCTGGCTCGGCGGCTGGACCATCTTCTACTGGGCGTGGTGGATCTCCTGGGCGCCGTTCGTCGGCGTGTTCATCGCCCGCATCTCGCGCGGCCGCACGATCCGCGAGTTCGTGATCGGCGTGCTGCTGATCCCGAGCGCCGTGACCTTCATCTGGTTCACGGTGATGGGCGGGGCGGCGCTCTATTCGGAACTGTCGGGCGCCGGCGGCCTCGTCGAGGCCGTGAAGGAACAGGGCGAGGCGGTGGCGCTGTTCGCGCTGCTCGCGCAGTACCCCGCCGCCGTCCTGTCCTCCACCGTCGCGATGTTCCTGGTGGCGGTGTTCTTCATCTCCGGCGCCGACGCAGGCTCGGTGGTGATGGGCATGCTGAGCTCGCGCGGCACGCTGACGCCGGCGAAATCCGTGGTGGTCCTGTGGGGCGTCCTCGCCGGCGCCTCCGCGGCGATCCTGCTCGCCATGGGCGGGCTGTCGGCGCTGCAGACCGCGGCGATCATCGTCGCCGCGCCCTTCCTCGTCATCATGGCGGGCTTGTGCGTCTCGTTCTATCGCGCGCTGCTGGACGAGTTGGAGGATCGCGGCGGCGTTTCGGTCCCGGCGCGCGTGCGCGAGCCGGACGGCCGCCTGATCGAGACCGGCCCGGCCGCGCCGGCCGAGTAGGCCCTGCGGCACGACATCGAACGGGCGCGCCTCGCGGCGCGCCCATTCTTCTGACCGGTCGGCCTAGGACCGTTCGCTTCGTCGGCCGACGTTCGGAGCCGGATTAGGCGCTCCGGCGGCGAGCTGGCCGAGGACGCTTGCCGCTGCGCGGCCGAACGCCGTCGATGCGAGGGCTCGCGGCGACAAACGGAAGCTTAAGGCGTGAACCCGGCGTCGGAACGCCTCCGCCAGTCCTACGAACCGGATCTCACGGCGTCAGCGGGCCTTTGCCGGTGTCGCGCTCGCGGGTTGTCGGCGCGTCGCCCTGGTCGGCGTCGCCGCCGTCGTCGATCTGTTCCGGCGCACCGGTCGGCTCCTTGTCGTCGGCCGCGTCCGCGACCTCCTCCAGTTCGGGACGGATCGGCGTCGCGCCCGGCACGTTCGACATTGGGAAATCCTCGTTCGGAAGGGGTCGAACAGCAAAGGCGCGGCGCGGCGTCGGCGTTCCCTCGGCCGAGCGAACCGCGGTTTCGGCGCTCAGCGATCGGGCCGTCGCTCGACCTCGACGGCGTCCTCCCCGTCCGTCCCCGCCTCGTCGTCGGCGGCTGGACGGGTCATGTCCTCGCCGTCCTCGTCCGAATGGCGGACGGCCTCGATGTCCGGCGTGATCGGGAATAGGCCCGGCGTGTTCGACATGGGGATCGCCCTCCTCGCGTGCGGCGAAGGCGGAACAACCGGGACCGGCGTCACGGTTCCGTCACGGATGGGGCGGACCGTGACCGGCAGGGCGAAGACCGCGCGGCGTCCGGGAAACGGTCAATCCCACTCGATGTTGCGGACCTCGTCGTCGGCGCCCTCGAACGTCTCGTCCTGCGAATATTCCCAGGCGTCGCCGCTGCGCCGGCGCCAGACCTGGCCCCGGCCGGGAACGCTCGTCGTCCCGTCGACGAGCCGCACCGGCGTGCAGGGCGTCCATTTGTGCCAACGGTGGTCCGCCCGCTCGCTGCGCCGCCCGGCAAGCCAGGTTCCGAACAGGTTGATCGCTCCGGCCATGGCCTCCTCCGGCTGTCGCGCGACGGTCGGGCACCCGTCCTCCCGGGCGCGCGACCGTCGGTATGGTCACGTCTTAGGCAAATGTATGCGATCTTGCTTGACGGGGTAAAGGCGTGCGTCGACCGCAATGCGCGCGTGGCTCCATTCGCCCAGTCGCAGCATCCGATCACGATCATCTGCGACGGATGTTGCAGCCAGCCGATCAGGCGGATGAAGTCGTGCAACCCTGATCGCCTGAAGGTATTACGTCCGCTTTTGTCGGCGCATCTCGCGCCGGCGTTGCCGGTCGAGCACGACCATCAGGTCGTTGTTTTCCTCGATCCGCAACATGCGGATGTCCTTCAAGGACGGCGTGAACCAGGAGAACTCGTCCGCCATGTCCTCGACGATGGCGATGCATTCAGTGGCCGTGAGCGACGGTTCGCCGAAATATACGGAGCCCTGTCGATGCTCGAAGCCGCTTTCCTTCAAAAAGCTGCGGACGTCGACGTAGGCGTTGCGCCAGGACCCGTTCGGATAAAGCCGCTCGATTACTTCGGTATCGAAATCGAACGCGATGGCGTACACGCGCCCTCCTGCGGGCGGACGGTTGTGGCCGATCGGGGCGACAGCGCTCATGACGGCACTCTCCCCCGACCAGGCTTACGAAATCAATACACCCGCTTCTTCGGCTTGATGTAGTCGATCTGGTTCGACAGCGTGTAGGTGTGGACCGGGCGGTCCTCCAGCGTCACCGTCTTGGCGTCGACGTCGCAGAAGCTCAAGCTGTGCTTCATCCAGTTCTGGTCGTCGCGGTCGGGGAAGTCCTCGCGGGCATGCGCGCCGCGCGATTCCTGCCGGGCGCGCGCCGAGTCCATCGTCACCACCGCCTGCGCGATCAGGTTGTCGTATTCCAGCGTTTCGAGAAGGTCGGAGTTCCAGATCAAGGAGCGGTCGGACACGGCGACGTCCTCCGAGCCACGCCACACGTCGTGGATCTTCGCGTGGCCCTCCTCCAACACCTCGCCGGTGCGGAACACCGCGCAGTTCGACTGCATGGTGCGCTGCATCCGGTCGCGCAGCTCCGCCGTGCGGGTGCCGCCGGAGGCATAGCGGAAGCGGTCGAGCCGCGCGAGCGAGTTGTCGCCGGCGTCGGCGGGCAGCGGCTCGTGCGGCTGGCCGGGCGTCACGGTCTCGGCGCAGCGCAGCGCCGCGGCGCGCCCGAACACCACGAGGTCGATCAGCGAGTTGGAGCCCAGCCGGTTCGCGCCGTGGACGCTCACGCAGGCCGCCTCGCCGACCGCCATCAGCCCCGGCACCACCGCGTCCGCGTTGCCGTTCTTCTTCGTCAGCACCTCGCCGTGATAGTTCGTCGGGATGCCGCCCATGTTGTAGTGGACGGTCGGCAGCACCGGGATCGGCTCGCGCGTCACGTCGACGCCGGCGAAGATGCGGGCCGATTCCGAGATGCCCGGCAGCCGCTCGTGGAGGATCTGCGGGTCCAGGTGGTCGAGGTGCAGGTGGATGTGGTCCTTGTCCTTGCCGACGCCGCGGCCTTCCCGGATCTCCATGGTCATGGAGCGGGACACGACGTCGCGCGAGGCGAGGTCCTTGGCGGACGGCGCGTAGCGCTCCATGAAGCGCTCGCCTTCCGAGTTGGTCAGGTAGCCGCCTTCGCCGCGCGATCCTTCGGTGATCAGGCAGCCGGCGCCGTAGATGCCGGTCGGGTGGAACTGCACGAACTCCATGTCCTGCAGCGGCAGGCCGGCGCGCAAGACCATGGCGTTGCCGTCGCCGGTGCAGGTGTGGGCCGAGGTCGCCGAGAAGTAGGCGCGCCCGTAGCCGCCGGTCGCGAGGATCGTCCGCTTCGCCCGGAAGCGGTGGATCGAACCGTCGTCCATCGACAGTGCCACGACGCCGCGGCAGGAGCCGTCGTCGTCCATGATCAGGTCGATGGCGAAATACTCGATGAAGAACTCCGACGAGTGGCGCAGCGACTGGCCGTAGAGCGTGTGCAGGATCGCGTGGCCGGTGCGGTCGGCGGCGGCGCAGGTGCGCTGCGCGGCCGGTCCCTCGCCGAACTCGGTGGTCATGCCGCCGAACGGGCGCTGGTAGATGCGCCCGTCCTCGGTGCGCGAGAACGGCACGCCGAAGTGCTCCAGCTCGTAGACCGCGGCCGGGGCCTCGCGCACCAGGTACTCGATCGCGTCCTGGTCGCCGAGCCAGTCCGAGCCCTTCACCGTGTCGTACATGTGCCAGCGCCAGTCGTCCGGCCCCATGTTGCCGAGCGAGGCGGCGACGCCGCCTTGCGCGGCGACCGTGTGCGAGCGCGTCGGGAACACCTTGGTGATGCAGGCGGTGCGAAGGCCGGCCTGGGCGGCGCCGAGCGTCGCGCGCAGGCCCGCGCCACCAGCGCCCACCACCACGACGTCGAAGGAATGGTCGACGAACGCGTAGGCGCGGCCGTTCTGTGCGGGGGCCGCCTGGCGGTGCGGCTGGCCGGTCTCGGTGGCGTTGCCCATCGGATCTAGGCTCCCAGGCTCAGTTTTAGGATCGCGAACAGGCTCGCCGCCGCGACGAGGATCGCGAAGAAGTTGTTCAGGATCGCCAGCGGCAGGCGCGTGTGGCCGTGCGCGTAGTCCTCGATGATCGTCTGCATCCCGAGCCGCATGTGGACGGTCGCCGACACCACCGTCAGCCCCATCACCAGCGAAACGAGCGGGTTGTCGAAGGCGGCGCGCACGTCGGCGAACGGCTTGTCGTGCAGATGGATCAAGAGCACCACGAAGGCGGTGATCAGGACGACGTTGGAGATCGCCGTCAGCCGCTGCTGCCAGAAGTGCTCGGTGCCGGTGCCGGCGGCCCCCGTGCCGCGGGCGCGGCCGAGATCGGTGCGAAGCTTGAAGGTCATGGGGGTCGCCTTCCTTACAGTGCCGCCACGACGAGCCAAAGCAGCGCCGTCAGACCGAACGAGCCGGCGAAGGTCGCGAGCGCCAGCTTGGTCGAGGTCGCCTTCTGCAGCCCGTGGCCGGTGTCCCAGACGAGGTGGCGCAGGCCGCCGAGCATGTGCTGGAACAGCGCCCATGAATAGCCGAACAGCACCAGGCGACCGAGGATCGAGCCGAACGCCCAGGACGCCCACGCGAAGGCGCCGGGGCCGCTCGCGGCGGCCAGCAACCAGAACACCACCAGCGCCGTGCCGAAGTAGAGCGCGGCGCCCGTCGCCCGGTGCGCGCCGGACGCCACCATCGTCGGGGTCAGGCGATAGGCGGTGAGGTGCGGCGACAGCGGACGGACGATCTTGCGCGCGGCGTCGGACATCGAGAACTCCTGCGAACGCGGCGTCGGACCGATGTCGCGGTGCATCCTGCACGATCAGGTAAGAAGTCATCGCCCGCGCGAAAGCAAGGGTTCGGAACCGGGCAAAAAGGCGCGGGCAGCGGCCAAAATCGATTGAACCGCCCGGAGCCGGCACCACGCGACCGGCGTGTCCCCCTCATGGCCCGTTGAAGCGGATCACGTAGCTTGCCCAATCGGCCGGCGTGGCGATCCGGTCGTAGAACAGCCGGTTCGCCCCCGGATTGCGCGGCGCGTGCAGGACCAGCTTCGACCAGCCGCGCGCGTCGGCTTCTTCCCCCAGCAGGTCCACCATGGCGCGAGCGATGCCCTTGCGGCGATGGCGGTGGTCGACGAACAGGTGCTCGGCGAGCCCCGAGCGCAGGCCGGTCCACGGGTCCGGCAGGTCGTAGAACATCAGGAAGCCGACCAGCGCCCCGTCGAGCCGGGCGCCGAGGATCTCGGCCGTCCGGTCCTGCAGCAGCTGCTCGGCATAGGGCTTGTCGGGCGCGGCCGGCGCGCCGCGGAACATCGCCTGGTTGTAGGCCGCGATCAACGGCGCGAGGTCGCGCGCGTCGCGCAGGCGCAGGAGCCTGATCTCGATGTCGGGGTGCGGCAGCGTCTCCATGCCGTTCCACCTGTCGCGGAACGGCGAGGCGGTCAAGCGGCGTCGGACCGCGTCCCCGCCGCCCGCGCCGCCGACCCCGCGGCTACTCCGCCGCTTGGCGCACGCCGCCACCCATGCCGAGGCGCTCGGCGATGAGGCCGCGCATCTTCTGCAGGTCGGCGTTGAACTGGCGGATGCCCTCGGCGAGCTTTTCGGTCGCCATCGCGTCCTCGTTCATCGCCCAGCGGAAGCTGCGCTCGTCGTAGGTCGTCCATTCCGGCTTGCCGCCGCCGGCGCTCATGTCCGGCGACAGCCGGCGCTCCAGCGTGCCCTCGTCCTTGTCGAGCTCGTCGAGGAGGGCGGGGGAGATGGTCAGCCGGTCGCAGCCCGCCAGTTCCTCGATCTCGCCGGCCGAGCGGAACGAGGCGCCCATCACCACCGTGTCGCGACCGTGCGCCTTGTAGGTCCGGTAGATGTCCTTCACCGACACGACGCCTGGATCCTCGGCGGCCGAATACTTCCGGCCGGTGGACTTCACGTACCAGTCGAGGATGCGCCCGACGAAGGGCGAGATCAGGAACGCCCCGGCGTCCGCCGCCGCGAGCGCCTGCGCCTTGTTGAAAATCAGCGTCATGTTGCAGTCGATGCCGCTCTTCTGCAGGACTTCCGCCGCGCGGATGCCCTCCCAGGTGGAGCCGAGCTTCACCAGGACGCGGTCCTTCTTGACGCCGCGCGCCTCGTAGGCTTCGATGATCTCGTTCGCCTTGCGGATCGAGCCTTCGGTGTCGAACGAGAGGTCCGAGTCGACCTCCGTCGACACGCGGCCCTCGACGAGCTTCGTCAGCTCGACGCCGACGGAGATCGCCAGGCGGTCGCCGATCTTCACCACGCGCTGCGTGTCGTCGAGATCCTGCGAGCGGCCCCAGTCGAGCGCCTCGTCGAACTTCTCGGCGAACAAGGGCAGGCCGACGGCCTTCAGGATCAGCGAGGGGTTGGTGGTGCAGTCCACCGGCTTCAGGCGCTTCACCGCTTCGATGTCGCCGGAATCGGCGACCACGAGCGTCATGGCGCGCAACTGTTCGAGTTTGCTGGGCATTTGGAACCTCCCGATGAGCGGATCGAACGGACTGCCGCGTATATAACGTATCCGCCGCCCGGTGCCGACCCCCGAACGGTTGTCGGCTGCGCCGACGTTTGTTTCCCGCAATCACCGCGCTCGAACGGTCGCGTTGCGGTCCTGCCACAGGCTAAGCGCGGATTGGCGCACGGCCGCCGCGACGCGTTGAACCGACATACGCGCGTTGCCTAACCTCGCCACAACGTTCCGCGGCGGCGATGCGATCCACGGGCGACGTCGGGCCGGTTCGCCGGCATCAGGCAAGGAGCGGGAGCCATGACGATCCGGACCATCCTGTTGGGAGCCGCAGGCCTCGTGACGCTCGCGGTTGGCGCCCGCGCCGCCGACGCGCCGGTGACGATGGTCGAGCCGAAGCCGGTGGGATACGTCCGCGTTTGCGACGTCTACGGCACGGGCTTCTTCTTCATCCCGGGCACCGAAACCTGCCTGAAGATCGGCGGCTACGTCCGCGCCCGCTTCCAGAGCAACGACGGCGAGGTCGCCGGCGACGTCGACGACGTCGACGACGACGTGGTGGCCGGGACGCGGGTGCGCGCCCGTCTCGATTTCGAGGCGCGCGAGGAGACCGAGCTCGGCACCCTGATCGGCAAGATCCGCCTGGAGGCCACCAACTCGCTGAGCTCGAACGCGACGTACGGCGTCGACGAGGGCTTCCTCCAGCTCGGGGGCTTGCGGATCGGCACGCTCGACTCGCTCTGGACCAGCGACGAAGGCGACATCGGCGACGGCCTCCTGATGGAGGAGGTCGACTGGGCGGCCGGCGACTTCCAAACCAACCGCATCTCCTACTTCCGCACCGTCGGCGGCTTCACCGGCGTCGTCGGCGTCGAGGACGACGGCACCGGCGACTGGCGCCCCGACGTCATCGCCAAGCTCGCCTACGCCAACGAGAACGCCGGCCTCGCCGCCTACGTCATGGGGGCCTTCGACGAGGACGCGCGCGACGTCGTGTTCGGCTACGAGGACTTCCTCAACGAATTCCGTGGGGTCGCGCCCGACGGCTTCTTCGACGACGCCATCGCCTTCCAGCCGGACGGCTACGACGGAAACGACGACGCCTTCGTCCTGAAGGCCGCCGTCCAGTTCGAGAACGTCCTCCTCGACGACTCGATCTTCAAGGTCGAGGGCCACTACGCCTTCGATCCCAGCATCTACGCCGTGGTCAGCACGTTGTCGGGGTCGGAGGGCTTCGGCGAGGACGCGGGCGGTCCGGGCCAAGTGTTCGACCCTTCGCTGCTGCCGAGCCGCTTCCAGGTCGGCGCCGCCTACAGCCAGGAGATGGACAGGTTCACGTTCATCCTGTCCGGCGTCTACGGCGAGACCGACGACCTCGACGTCTTCTATTCCAACCTGCCGGGCCGCGTGTTCGACGGCGTCGGCTCGCAGGACTACTTCGGCGTCGGCGGCAACGTCGTCTACGACCTCGCCGAGAACTTCACGATCACCGGCGAAGTCACCTATCGCGACATCGACCTGCCGGCCGGGATCGACGACTTCGACCGCACCGCCGGCCTCCTGCAGTTCCGACGGGACTTCTGAGCCGCCGTGACGGCTGTCCGGACCGGGGCTTCGCGTCGCGAAGATCCGGTTAAGCATGAACCGCCGTCGCCCCGTCGCGCCTGGCTCCGCGCCGGCGGACCTTAAGCCGGCGGTAACGGGCGCCTGCGAGCGTGTCGTCGAAGGTTCGACGACCCTTCGGAGGTCCGCCCATGCCCGCCGTTTCGCGCCGCCTGCTCGTTTTCGCCTGCACGCTGTTGGCGGGCGTCGCGGCCGCGCAGGCCGCGCCCTTGCGCATGGCCATCGAGGGCGACGGCGCCTACGCTCCCTACAGCTTCTTCGGCCCGAACGGCGAGCTGAAGGGCTTCGACGTCGATCTGGCCAAGGCCCTGTGCGCGAAGCTGGCGGAGGGCTGCGAGATCATCCCGGTGGACTGGACGGTGATCGTCGACGGCCTGGCGGAGGGCCGGTTCGACGCCGCGGTCGCCAGCCTCGCCTACTCGAAGGAGCGCGCCGAGCGCATCCATTACGGCGCCCCCTACATGCGCTCGCATTCCGTGTTCATCGGGCGCGCCGACCGGTTCGCGGACGTGTCGCCCGCGGCCCTGACGGGCGTGCGGGTCCAGTCCACGACCGGGACCGTGCAGCAGAAGTTCCTCCGGGACACGTACAGGAACAGCGTCGTCCTGGAAGCCAAAGACTTGGACGCCGCCTACGACGACCTCGTTTCGGGCCGCGTCGACCTCCTGCTCGGCGACGCCGTCGCCTTCATGGGCTTCCTGGAATCGGACCGGGGAACCGACTTCGCCTTCGTCGGCGAGCCTGTGACCGGCGGCGACCTGGAAAGCGACTCCTTCATCACCCTGCGCAAGGGCATCGACCACCGCGCGGCCGAGCTCGCCGAAGCGCTCAAGCAGGTGCGGCTCGACGGCACCTTCGACCGGATCAACCGGGCCTACGTGCCTTTCAGCATCCAGTGACGCGCGGCCGAAACGAGGAGCGGGGAGAGGCGATGGCTTTCGAACCGAAGCAGTCGCTGCAACCATCGCTCCGGCAATGGAGCCGCATCGCCGCGGTCTGCCTCGTCGCCGGCGCCTGCGTCTTCGCGGCCGTGTCCATCGGCCTCCTGCAGCACATCGTCGCCGACGCCCGCGCGACCTACGGCCGCGAGATCCCCTACCTCCTCGACCGCAACCGCAACGCGGTGAAGGT
>CAXUCL010000044.1:0-348 GCA_964249395.1 uncultured Rhizobiaceae bacterium | reverse complement strand
CGGCGGTCGCCTGGCGCGGCATGGGACGGTGGCGCTGGATCGCGCTCGCGGCGGGGGGGCCCCGCCGCGGGAATCTGGCGCCCCGGGTTTGGGGCGCCGGCGAGGGGCCCCCGCGGCCCCCACCCCCCCCCCCCCCCCCCCCCCCGGGGTTTAGGGCCCCGCGGCTCGGGTCCTACATCCGGGGCCTGGCCGCGACGACAGACCCACGCGTCCGCCGCCGCCTGCTGCTCCAGGCGCAGACCCTGGGGCAGACCTTCGTGTTCGACCGCGACGACCGCTTGACGACTGGCACGGGCCGGGCCGTCGCGATCGCGCGGCGCCTCGGGTCCCCCGCCCTCCCGGCCGCCG
>CAXUCL010000043.1:2627-15622 GCA_964249395.1 uncultured Rhizobiaceae bacterium | reverse complement strand
CGAGCCCGACCATCAGGCGCTGTGCGCCCGGGAACAGCGCTTCGTCGCGCGCGCGATCCGCGATGACCTGGACCTGACGCGCCACTTGGAGGACGCGGTGCGCAGCCTCGAGGTGGTGCTGGCGGCGGATTTGAGCATGCGCGAGAACCGGAGCGTGCGGCTGTGAGCCGCGCCGCCGCCCCGCCAGCGTTGCGCCTCGAGGCGATCGCCAAGCGTTTCGACGCCGTCGAGGTGCTGCGCGGCATCGATCTCGCCGTCGATCAGGGCGAGTTCGTCGTGTTCGTCGGGCCGTCGGGCTGCGGGAAGTCGACGCTCTTGCGCATCGTCGCTGGGCTGGACCAGCAGACGAGCGGCCGCGTTTCCATCGCCGGCCGCTCGGTGGACGGCGTCGAGCCGGCGCGGCGCGGCATCGCCATGGTGTTCCAGTCCTACGCGCTCTACCCGCACCTGACGGTGGCCGGCAACATGGGGCTCGCGCTCAAGCAGGACAAACAAGGGAAGAGCGAGATCGACCGGCGCGTCCGGCGGGCCGCCGGTCTCCTGCAACTGGAATCGCTGCTCGCCCGCCGGCCGGCGGAGCTTTCCGGCGGCCAGCGCCAGCGCGTCGCCATCGGCCGCGCCATCGTGCGCGAGCCCGCGCTGTTCCTGTTCGACGAGCCCTTGTCGAACCTCGACGCGGCCCTGCGCGTCGCGACCCGCATCGAGATCGCGAAGCTCCACCGCGCGCTCGGCGCGACGATGGTCTACGTCACGCACGACCAGATCGAGGCGATGACGCTGGCCGACCGCATCGTCGTGCTGAACGGCGGGATCGTCGAGCAGGTCGGGCGGCCGATCGACCTCTACAACCGGCCGGCCAACCTGTTCGTCGCCGGCTTCATCGGCTCACCGCGCATGAACGTCCTCGGCGGCGAGCCGGCCGGGCGCCTGGGCGCGCCGACGGTGGGCGTGCGGCCCGAGCACCTCGGCCTGGCCGACGCGGCCACCGCGCAATGGGCCGGCCGCGTCCGCCCCGTCGCGCGCCTCGGCTCCGCCACCTACCTCTACGTGGTGCTGCCCGACGGGCAGGAGCTCACCGTGCGCCTTCCCGGCGAGGTGCCGATCGCCGTCGACGCAACCGTCGGCCTCGCCGCCGAGCCCAGCCGCCTCCACCGCTTCGGGGCGGACGGGCTGGCGATGCCCTCGACATAGGGTTGCCGACTTCACAGCTTCGCCCCGACGTCGTCCGGCCGCCTTTCCGTGTCGTCATACCGGCCTCCGAGCCGGGATCCATGCCGCCCCCGATTGGGGAAGGAGCTAGTGGCCGCGGGTTGGGCGTTGTTAGTTGGTGTCCAGCCTTCTTCGAGGCCGCGGCATGGATCCCGGGTCAAGCCCGGGATGACGAGGCAGAGAGGGAAGCGGGCGAACGAACCGAGCGGGCGCGATCGCCTCAGTCCTTCGCCTCCTCGTCAACCAGCCCGGCGAACCAGGCGGCATAAGGGCTGTTCTTCGCCATATATCGGTTCCAGTCCGGCGCGCCGTCGTTCCACCAGACGGGGCCGCGCTCGCCCAAGTCCCGCTTGGCGGCGTTTACCGCGCTTCGAGCCTCCCGCAGCGCTTGCCGGTCGCCCTTCGCGTCCCGCACCGCGCGGCGCGCGCGCATCAGGTCGGCGACGAGGCGCTCGCGCCTGGCCGGATCGAGCCCCGGGTCGCTGCAGCGCCAGAGCCGTTCGCGCACAACGAAATATCGCCCGTCCGGCGTCGTCGGATGCGGCATTCCACCGTGAACCTTTCGGCCCGAATCCCCATTTATCGGCGATGAACGTCGCCGTTTCTCCCGAGCTTGCCAAGGCGCAGCGACTGTGGCTGCCGCGCCGCGTCCTCGTCACCCGCGCGGCCATGGGCCACGCGCACGGGCGAGCGATCGCCGAGCGCGCGGCGGGATTCGGCGTGCCGGTCGAGGAACTGCCGAACGACCGCCTGCCGCTGGCGCTGCCCGACGACCCGCGCCGCGCCTACGCGCAAGCGAAGGGCACGCTCGCCGTCACGGTCGCGCCGCCCTCCAAGCTGAAGCTGCAGCCGATCGCGCCGTCGGCCGACTGGCGGGTCGACCTGGCGGAAGGCTGCCCGGCGCACTGCAACTACTGCTACCTCGCCGGCTCGCTGAAAGGGCCGCCGATCACCCGCGCCTACGCCAACATGGACGAGATCGTCGCCAACCTTAGCGCTCACGTCGGCGAGGGGACCGTCACGTCGCGCCAGGCGGCGCGGGCGGGGGAGGGCACGACCTTCGAGGCGTCCTGCTACGCCGACCCGCTCGGAGTCGAGCACCTGACGGGCTCGCTGGCCGCCCTCGTCACGCATTTCGGCCGCTGGAACCAGGACGCGCAACTGCGCTTCACCACCAAGTTCGCCGCCGTCGACCCGCTGCTCGCCCTGCCGCACGCCCGACGCACTCGCGTCCGCTTCTCCTTGAACCCGGCCACCTACGGCCGCTTCGAGGGCGGCACAGCTAAAGTCGCCGACCGGCTCGCGGCGATGCGCCGGATGGCGGACGCCGGCTACCTCGTCGGGCTGACGGTCGCGCCGATCATCCTGGCGGAGGGCTGGGAGCCGGCCTACGACGAGCTGTTCGGCGAGATCGCCGCGGCGCTCCGCGGCGCGCCCGACCCGGACCTCACCGTCGAGCTGATCACCCACCGCTTCACGCAAGGTTCGCGCGCCGTGCTGCAAAGCTGGTATCCGGGCTCCGCCCTCGACATGTCGAGCACGAACCGGATGGAGAAGCGCACGAAGTTCGGCGCGGTGAAGCACGTCTACGACCGCCCGACGATGAAGGCGGCGCGCCTCTGGTTCGAGGCGACGGTCGCTCGTCACCTGCCCGCGGCGCGCATCCTTTACTGGACCTGACCGCTTCGCCGGGCGCGTCGCCGCGGCCGCCGGATTGTTCCACGTGAAACATTCGGCCGGCGTCGGCGGGGGGATCGTTTCGGCCGAGGCCCCGTTGGGAAGGGGCGGCGGCAACGGAGGGTGGTCATGGCGAGACGGGAAGGGATCGAAGACCCGGAAGCATTTCCGGCAGCGTTGGAACGGTTCGCGAAGGACCCGCTGATCGTCTGCCACAACGACGCCGACGGCCTGTCGGCCGGCGTGATCTTCAAGAAGGTGCTGGAACGGCGCGGCTTCGCTCCCGCCGTCCGCATCCTCGGCAAAGGCGAGAACGCCTATTCCGCCGAGTTCCGGGCCGAGCTCGAAACGCGCTCCTTCGGCGGGCTGATCCTCACCGACGTCGGCACGTCCGCCAAGCTCGCGGCGACCGGGCCGCTGATCGTCGTCGACCACCACGTGCCGACGGGGTTGCCGGCGAACGCCACGACCATCTCCGGCGTCGACGACCGGCCGATCCCGACCTCTTCGCTGCTGGCCTACCGCTGCGCGCAAGCGGCGGGCGCGGCGGACGGCCTGCTCTGGCTCGCGGCCGTCGGCATCGTCGGCGACATGGCGGACGGCGACAACTTTCCCGAATGGGAGGCGGCCAAGGCGCAAGGTGGCGTCACGGCGCTGCGCAAGGCCGTGAGCCTCGTCAACGCGCCGCGGCGCACGGCGAACGGCGACGCCTCGGCCGCCTTCGCGCTGCTGGACCAGGCTGCGGGGCCGAAGGCGGTGCTGTCCGGCGAGCATTCCGAAACGGCGGCGCTGCTCGCCGCCAAGGCCGAGGTCGGCGCCGAGCTGGAGCGGGCGCGCAAGGTCGCGCCGCGCGTGGCGGGCGAGGTCGCCGTCGTGTTCTTCTCCTCGCCCTGCCAGCTCCCCGACTGGAACCGCTTCGTTCGATCGATCGGTTTCGGGCCGGAGCTCGCGGTCGGGGAGCGGCAGGCGGCATGACCGATCGGGGCTCGTTCGACCGCCACCATCCCGCCGACGCCGCGACGGACGCCGCGCCGCCGGCGCTCGGGCGTGGAACGGGCGCGCAAGCCGCCCCGGCGGCGCCCGTTCCCGCCGAACGGCGCCTGTCGCGCCTCGGCTTCCCGGTGAAGGTCATGGCGCGGCAGGATCTGAAAAGCAACGACGCGCGCCGCGCCGCCTCGAACCCGCACCTGAAGGTCTCGCTCGAGTTCCTCGACGCGGTGCTCGACCACCTGAACAAGCACGACATCCGCATGTACCGCATGTCGTCGGACATCGCCCCGTACGCGACGCATCCCGACATGCCGCAGTTCCATTCCATGGTGGCGGACACGCGCTCCGAGCTCGCCGCCTTCGGCGCCAAGGCCAAGGGCCTCGACGTCCGCCTGTCGTTCCACCCCTCGCAGTTCATCGTCCTCAACAGTCCCGACCCGGAGCTGGTGAAGAAGAGCACCGCCGACCTCGTGTCGCAGGCCGAGATGCTCGACCTGATGGAGCTCGGGCCGGAGGCGGTGATGGTGATCCACGTCGGCGGCACCTACGGCGACGTGCCGGCCAGCCGCGCCCGCTGGGCCGAGACGTGGGCCACGCTGCCCGAGCCGGTGCGCCGCCGCCTGGTGCTGGAGCACGACGACCTGCGCTTCTCGGCCGCCGATGTCTTGTGGATCTACGAGCACACCGGGGTGCGCTGCATCTTCGACTACCAGCACCATTGGTGCCTGAACCCGGCGCGCGCCCCGGTCCGCGAGACCCTGGCGGCGATCCTCAAGACCTGGCCGGCCGGACAGCAGCCGAAGATCCACTTCTCCTCGCCGCGCACCGAGCTGCGCGAGCAGGTGCGGGTGGACCGGAAGACGAAGAAGAAGAAGACGGTGTTCGTCGCGCCGGTGTTCACCGGCCACGCCGACTTCTGCAACCCGTTCGAGTTCGCGACCTTCATGCGCGAGGCGGCGGGGCTCGACTTCGACGTGATGCTGGAGGCCAAATCCAAGGACCTGGCGCTCCTGCGCCTGCGCCCGGACCTCTTGCGCTACGCGCCCGACGTGGCGGGGCGCTTCGGCCTGGAGCCGAAGGACGCGCCGGCGCTGGAGGCCGAGGAGGACGCGGTGATCGAGGAAGAGGATGTTCCCGGTGGCGCTTGAAGCGAAGGCGCGCGGCACCGCGCTCGTCACCGGCGGCACGGGCGGCATCGGCGCGTCGGTCGCGGTCGGGCTGGCGAAGGCCGGCTACCGCACCGTGATCGTCGGCCGCGACCGGGCCAAGGGCGAGGCGGTGCTGGCCCGCATCCGGCTGGAAGCGCCGGCCGCCGAAACGGCGCTGATCCTCGCCGACCTGTCGTCGCTGACGGAGACGCGCGCGCTGGGCGCTCGGGTCGCGTCCGAGTTCCCGGACCTGACGCTCCTCGTCAACAACGCCGGCGCCTTCACCGCGACGCGCGAGGCGACGAGCGAGGGCCGCGAGCGGGTGCTGGCGGTGAACCACCTCGCGCCCTTCGTGCTGACGCGCGCGCTGGAGGAAACGCTCAAAGCGAACGCGCCGGCGCGGATCGTTTCCGTCGGCTCGACGGCCTCCGACCACGCGCGGGTCGACCCCGACGACTTGGAGCTCGCGCGCGGCTGGGGGCGCATCCGCGCCTACGCGCAATCGAAGCTCGCGCTGATGATGGCGGCCTTCGACGACGCGCGGCGGTTGGCGGGCACGGGCGTCACCGTGAACGTCGTGCATCCGGGTGCGGTGGCGACCGACCTCGTCCGCACCCCCGGCATCATCGGCCTCGCCTGGAGCGGCCTGCGGTTTCTATTCCGTTCGCCGGACAAGGGGGCGGAAACGCCGCTCCACGCCTGCCTCGCGCCGGAGCTGGCGGGCGTTTCCGGGCGCTATTTCAAGGACAAGCGCGAGGCGAAGCCGAACCGGCGGGCGCTCGACCCGGCGCTGCGCGCCCGCGTGGTCGCCGCCACCGAGCGGCTGGTCGGGTCAGCCTAGCCGACGCTTCCCGCGCCGCCGCCGGATCACGGCCGCCAGCCCCGCCAGCGCCAGAAGCCCGAGCACCGCCTTGCCTCGGTGCCGGTCGGCGAGTCCCTGCAGGCTGAACGAGCGCGCCCCGCGGCCGAACGCGCCGCGCGCGCCGTGGACGCGAACGCCCGACTCGAACAGCGCCGGGTCGCGCGCGGCTAGCGCGGCGTGGCTTTCCGTGGTCTGCCCGTCGTAGCCGAGGCGCCGGATCACCCGGTCCATCAGCGCCGGGCTGAGGCGGTTGGCGAGCGCGAACAGCACGGTGGTTCCCGACACCGCCACCTCGCGCCGGGGCTTCATCGCCGCCGCGAAGATCGCCTCGGCGACGACCTCGGGCTGGTAGACCGGCTTCATCGGCCGCGGCGGATTGGGCAGGTGCGAGGCGGCGCGCGCGAAGAACGGCGTGTTCGCCGCCGGCGGAAACACGCAGACGATGCGCACGCGGGCGCCCTCCTGCAGCAGTTCGCCGCGCACCGCGTCGCAGAAGCCGCGCACCGCTTGTTTGGCGCCGGAATAGGACGACAGCAGCGGCATGCCGTGGAAGGCGACGCCCGAGCACACGGCGACCCCCACGCCGCGGTCGCGCGGGCGCATGCGGCGCAGCGCCGCCCGCGTGCCGTTCACCGTGCCGCCGTAGGTGACCGCGGTGACGCGCTGGAACTCGGCGTCGGGCACGTCGAGGAAGCGGCCGAACACGCCGTTGCCGGCGGCGTTGATCCACACGTCCGGGGAACCGAGCTGGGTTTCGAGCGCCGCGGCCGCGGCTTCCACCGCCGCGTCGTCCGCCACGTCGGCGGCGCCCGTGGCGACGGGGACGCCGAGCGCGGCGATCTCGCGTGCGGCGTCCTCAAGCCCCGCCTTGCTGCGCGCGACCAAACCGACGCGCCAGCCGGCTTGCGCGAAGCGCAGCGCCGTCGCCCGGCCGATGCCGGACGAGCCGCCGGTGACGACGACGGTTCGTCGAGGTGTGGCGGCGGAAACGGGCGGGGAGCGGCGGAGCATCGCGCTGCCCTACGGCGCGGATGATGGCGCGGCAAGCTCGCGAGCCGGATGTCGCAGCCGCTGCCCGCCGGCCGCGTCGGTGCTAGCTTTCGCGCCGAACCGCTTCGCGCCACCCGACACGACTCGAGGAATGACCACCGCCATGTCACGCCAGCCGATCCTCGCCGCCTCGTTCTTCGCCCTCCTCGCCGCCGGCGCCGCCCTGCCGGCGGCCGCGCAGGCGCTCTCGACGCCCGGCGAGCTGAACGCCACCGTCAACGTCCTGAAGGCCGAGCCGCTGGAGGCGACGCCGGAGCGCATCGCCAGCCTGCGGGTGCCGGACGGGTTCAAGGTGGACGTCTTCGCGAAGGGCTTGAAGGCGCCGCGCGTCTTGCTCGTCGGCGACAACGACACGCTCTACGTGTCGAGCCGCGACGCCGGGACGATCACGCTCTTGCGCGGCACGGCGCGCGCCGAGGATGAGACGGTCGTCTTGAAGAAGCAGAACGTCCACGGTCTCGCCCGGCACGGCGGCGAGCTCTACTACACGACCGTGAAGGAGGTGTTCGCCGCGCCGATCCTGCCCGACGGCACGCTCGGGGCCGAACGGACGCTCGTGTCCGACCTGCCGGACTCCGGCCAGCACCCGAACCGCACGATCGCCTTCGGGCCGGACGGCAAGCTCTACGTCAGCGTCGGCTCGACCTGCAACGAGTGCGAGGAGTCGAACCGCGAGCACGCGACCATCCTGCGCATGAACCCGGACGGCAGCGCGCGCGAGGTCGTGGCGTCGGGCCTGCGCAACACGATCGGCTTCGACTGGCAGCCGGGCTCGGGCGCGCTCTACGGCTGGGACAACGGCGTCGACTGGCTCGGCGACGACGTGACGCCCGAAGAGTTCAACCGCATCGAGACGGGCGCGAAATACGGCTGGCCTTTCGTGTTCGGGCAGGGGATCCTCAACAGCTACCGCGAGCCGAAGGCGGGCTCGCTGCAGGACTGGGACCGGCAGTCGAAGCGGCCCGACCTCACCTGGACGGCGCATGCCGCCTCCATGCAGTTCGCCTTCTACGACGGCGTGCAGTTCCCGGCCGACTACCGGGGCGACGGTTTCGTCGCGATGAAGGGCTCGTGGAACCGCAAGCGGCCGAGCGGCTACGAGGTGGTGCGGGTCGACTTCGAGAACGGCCAACCGGTGAAGGCGGAAGCCTTCCTCACCGGCTTCTTGGTGGAGGGCGGTTCGAGCGGCTGGGGCCGGTTCGCGCGGCCCTTCGGCGTCGCGGTGATGCCCGACGGCAGCCTGCTGGTCGGCGAGGAGCAGAACGGGATGATCTACCGCGTGTCGCACGCGCGTTCCGCGGCCGCGAACTAGGCGAACCGCCGCTTCGCCGCCCGGCAAACGGTTCTCCCCGCGCCGTTCCATGCAATTTGACGCATGCGGCGGCGGCGGGGCTTTACGGTTGGCCGCCGTTCGGTTGTAACCTTCGCGAAATGTCGTCGGCTCGCGGGAGCGCGTTTCCCGCCGGCCGCCTCGCGCGGGCTCGTCGCCCGGCACTTGGTGGAATGGACGGGCGCGGATGGACGGTTCGGGAAGGGTCGGGTTCCGGAAACTGGCGCGCATCTCGCTCGGCGGCGCGCTTCTCCTCGGTTTGGCCGGTTGTTCGGTCAACCAGATCGGCGTCCTCAACCCGCAAGGGCCCGTCGGCGCGGCGCAGAAGACCATCCTCTACAATTCCAGCGTCATCATGGTGCTCGCCGTTCTGATCCCGGTGATCGCCATGACGATCTTCTTCGCCTGGTGGTACCGGGCCAAGGGCGGCCAGGGCACCTATCGGCCGACCTTCGCCTATTCCGGCGCCGTGGAGCTGGTGGTCTGGGGGGTCCCGGTGCTGATCGTCCTGTTCCTGTCCGGCATCACCTGGATCGGCACCCACCAGCTCGATCCGCCGCGCCCGCTCGACTCGCCGCGCGAGGCGATGGAGGTGCAGGTCGTCTCACTCGACTGGAAGTGGCTGTTCATCTACCCGACGCTGAACGTCGCCTCCGTCAACGAGCTGGTGCTGCCCGCCGGGCAGCCGGTGCGCTTCCGCATCACCTCGGCCAGCGTCATGAACACGTTCTTCGTGCCGCAGCTCGGCACGATGATCTACGCGATGAACGGCATGGAAACGAAGTTGAACCTGATGGCCGACCGGCCCGGCACCTTCGAGGGCCTGTCGGCGCACTACAGCGGCGCGGGCTTCTCCGACATGCGCTTCATGACCCGGGCGATCGACGCGGCGGCGTTCTCGCAATGGGTCGGCGAAGCACGCAACAAGAACAATCCGCTCGACACGGCGGCCTACGGCGAGCTCGCCAAGCAGAGTTCCGGCCAGAAGTCCTTCACCTACGGCACGGTGCAGTCCGGGCTGTTCAACTCGATCGTGCTGCGCACCGCGCCGGACGCGCCGGGCCCCCAGGTGGGCGAGCCCCGGACCGACGTCCGGCCGCGCCCTTGAGGTAGTCTGATGTTCGGAAAACTGACCCTCGACGCCATCCCCTTCCACGACCCGATCCCGATCATCACGTCGTCCGTGGTGCTCCTGATCATCCTGTCGGTCGGCACCTGGATCGTGGTGAAGGGCCATCTGCCGTACCTGTGGCGGGAATGGATCACCTCGGTCGACCACAAGAAGATCGGCATCATGTACTGCATGCTGGCGCTCATCATGCTGCTGCGCGGCTTCGCCGACGCGCTGATGATGCGCTCGCACCAGGCGCTCGCCTACAACGCGCCCGGCTACCTGACGCCGGAGCACTACGACCAGATCTTCTCGGCGCACGGCACGATCATGGTGTTCTTCGTGTCGATGCCGTTCGTGATCGGGCTGATGAACTTCGTGGTGCCGCTGCAGCTCGGCGTGCGCGACGTCGCGTTCCCGACCTTCAACTCGGTGTCCTTCTGGCTCACCGCCTCCGGCGTGCTCCTCATCAACATCTCGCTGGTGATCGGCGAGTTCTCGCGGGCCACCTGGCTCGCCTATCCGCCGCTGTCGGGCATCAAGTTCTCGCCCGGCGTCGGCGTCGACTACTACCTCTGGGCGCTGCAGATATCGGGCGTCGGCACGCTGATGAGCGGCGTCAACCTCGTCACCACCATCCTCAAGATGCGCGCGCCCGGCATGACCTACACGCGCATGCCGATGTTCTGCTGGACCACGCTCGCCTCCAACCTGCTGATCGTCGCCGCCTTCCCGATCCTGACGGCGACGCTCGCGATGCTGATGCTCGACCGCTACCTCGACTTCCACTTCTTCACGAACGACGGCGGCGGCAACGTCATGCTCTACATGAACCTCATCTGGGCATGGGGGCATCCGGAGGTCTACATCCTGATCCTGCCGGCCTTCGGCGTGTTCTCCGAGGTGATCTCGACCTTCTCCGGCAAGCCGCTGTTCGGCTACCGCTCGATGGTGGCCGCCACCATGGTGATCTGCATCCTCTCCTTCATGGTCTGGCTGCACCACTTCTTCACGATGGGGGCGGGCGCCGACGTCAACGCGATCTTCGGCATCCTGTCGATGATCATCGCCGTGCCGACGGGCGTGAAGGTGTTCAACTGGTTGTTCACCATGTACGGCGGACGCATCCGCTACCAGACACCGATGCTCTGGGCGGTGGCCTTCATCATCACCTTCACCATCGGCGGCGTCACCGGCGTCCTGCTCGCCATCCCGCCGATCGACTTCGTGCTGCACAACTCGCTGTTCCTGGTGGCGCACTTCCACAACGTCATCATCGGCGGCGTGCTGTTCGGCTCCTTCGCCGGCTACATCTACTGGTTCCCCAAGGCCTTCGGCTTCAAGCTCGACGAGCGCATCGGCCGTTACGCCTTCTGGTTCTGGGTGTCGGGCTTCTACCTGGCCTTCATGCCGCTCTACGTCGTCGGCCTGATGGGCATGACGCGCCGCATGCAGCACTACGACGTCGCGGCCTGGTATCCGTGGCTCCTGGCCGCCAGCGCGGGCGCGGTGCTGATCCTCTTCGGCATCGCCTGCCAGATCTGGCAGCTCGTCTACTCGATCCGGCACCGCGAGGAGTTGCGCGACGTGTCGGGCGACCCGTGGGACGGGCGCACGCTCGAATGGATCACCACCTCGCCGCCGCCGGTGTTCAACTTCGCCGTCATGCCGAACGTCAAGGGCGAGGAGGTCTACTGGGGCATGAAGCAGGCTGCGGTGAAGCAGGCGCAGCTTTCCGAGCTGCCGAAATACGAGCCGATCGAGATGCCGCGCAACTCGCCCACCGGCGTCGTGGTCGCCTTCTTCACCACCGCGATCGGCTTCGCCATGGTGTGGCACATCTGGTGGCTGGCGATCTTCGGCCTCGTCGGCGCCTTCGGGGTGTTCGTGGTGTTCGCCTGGCGCGACCACGACGAGTACGAGATCCCCGTCGCCGAGGTCGAGCGGCAGGACGCCGAGCGGCGGCGCCAGAAGGCCGCGCTGCTGCTGCGGCAGGAGGTGACGGCATGAGCCACGCCGCGCCGGGCCATCCCACCGACCCCTACATGCTCGGCCGCAGCCAAGACGCCGAAAGCCGCGAGGGCGACCCCTACGCCGTCGGCCACGGCTCCGAATCCACCGCCACGGGCCACGGCTCGGGCGGGCCGGCGCCCAAGCGGATCGTCGTCGGCTACGGGTTCTGGATCTTCCTGATCTCCGACATCATCATGTTCTCCGCCTTCTTCGCGGCCTTCGCGGTGCTGCGGGGGGCGACGGACGGCGGGCCGACCGGCCGCGAGCTGTTCGACATCCCGTTCGTCGCGGTTGAGACCGGGCTGCTGCTGGCGTCGAGCTTCGCTTGCGGCATGGCCGGCATCGCGCTCGCCGAACGGAACGCGCTGCTGTTCCAGGTCACCATGGCCGTGACGTTCCTGTTCGGCGCCGCCTTCCTGGCTATGGAAATCTACGAGTTCAGCCACCTGGTGTCGATCGGCGCCGGTCCGTCGCGCTCGGCCTTCCTGTCGTCCTTCTTCGCCCTGGTTGGCTGCCACGGCCTGCACGTCTTCGCCGGCTGCCTGTGGCTCCTCACCATGATGGCGCAGGTCTTCGCCAAGGGCATCACCCCGGCGATGGAGCGGCGCTTCCTGTGCTTCAGCCTGTTCTGGCACGCGCTCGACATCGTCTGGGTCGCCGTGTTCACCATCGTTTACCTGATCGGAGCCGGCTGATGGCCACCAGCACCACCGACGAGTTCGACGCGCACGGCAAGGACGTCGCGCCGGGCGACGACAAGGAGCAGCACGGCAGTCCGCGCCAGGCCATCCTGTTCTATTCGGTCGGCCTGTTCCTCGCCGCGGCGCTCACCGTCGCCTCGTTCGTCACCGCCGGCACCGAGATCGTCTACGGCCCCGGCATCGGCGTGGCGCTCCTGGTGCTCGCCGTCGCGCAGATGGGCGTCCACCTGGTGTTCTTCCTGCACATCACCACCGGGCCGGATAACACCAACAACGTCATGGCGCTGGCCTTCGGCATCCTCATCGTCATCCTGGTGATCGGCGGCTCGCTGTGGATCATGGCGAACGTCCACGAGAACACCCGCCCGACCGACCCGTTCCTGCAGGAAGAGATGCGGGGCATGAACATGTAGGCGGGCATGGCGGCGCAGTCCCGGGCGTCGCAGCCTCGCGGCATCGCGCGGTCGTGACGCCCCGGGCGCTTGGGATCGCGGGGCCGAACGCCTATCTGCCGGCTTGCCCCTTGCCCGTCGGATACCCCCGCTTTGCCGCCTTTGTTTCTCGTCGCCGCCAGCGAGACCGCCGAACAGCGGGACGAGCGCCGCGCCGCCACCGGTCAGTCTTCCGACGAGGCCTATGTCGACACGCTCCGCCGGCTGGTGCCGGGCTGTTCGTGCGAGACCCTGTTCTGCGTCGACGGCGACGACTTGCCGAGCGTCGAGGCGCTCCGTCGCTTCGACGCCGCGTTCTTTCCCGGCTCGCCGATCAGCATGCACGCCGACACCCTCGAGTCCCGGCGCGCCGGCGCCTTCATGCGCCGCCTGTTCGAGGCCGGCGTCCCGTCCTTCGGCTCCTGCGCCGGGCTGCAGATCGCCGTGGTCGCCGCCGGCGGCGCGGCCAGATC
>CAXUCL010000043.1:0-2617 GCA_964249395.1 uncultured Rhizobiaceae bacterium | reverse complement strand
GGGCATCGTCGCGACCGAGGCCGGACGGACGCATCCGCTCCTGAAAGGCCGACCCGCCGCCTGGGACGCGCCGACCATGCATTCCGACGAGGTCTCCGAACTGCCGGAGGGCGCGGTGCTGCTAGCGCAAACCAACCGCACCGCCGTGCAGGCCGCCGAGATCCGTCACGGCAACGGCGTGTTCTGGGGCGTCCAGTACCATCCTGAACTGTCGCTGCGCGAGGTGGCCGCGGCGCTGAAGCGCGGGACCGACGAGCTGGTGAGCGAGGGGCTGGCCACCGGCGCCGGCGCCGTCGCCGAGCACGCGGGGCGCATCGAGGCGCTCGGCCGCGAGCCGGAGCGGCGGGACCTGGCCTGGATGCTCGGCCTCGACGAGGAGGTCACCGACCCGGCGCGGCGCACGCGCGAGATCAGCAACTTCATCGCCCATTTCGCCAAGGCCGCCTGATGGACCGCGCCGGGCCGGAAGACGGGCGCGCGGGGGCTGGAACCGTCGCCGCCCCGGACCCGGTGGTCCGCTCGACGCCGGATCGCGCGTCCGGCGCAATGCCCGACCGGCAGGCGCTCGGCGGCGTGCCGCTCGAAGCCTACGCCGCGCTCGGGGACGGGCGCTCGGTGGCCCTGTCCGCCCCGGACGGGTCGATCGACTGGTGGTGCGTGCCGAACATGGACTCGCCTCCTTTGTTCGACCGGTTGCTGGCCGAGGAAACCGGCGGCCGCTTCGTGGTCGCGCCGCGCGAGCCGTTCACGGCGGAACGCGGCTACCGGCCGGGCAGCAACGTCTTCGAGACGGTGTTCACCACGCCGAGCGGCCGCGCCCGCCTGACCGAGTCGCTGAACTCCAGCCATGCCGGCCGCTTGCCCTGGTGCGAGCTCGCCCGGCGGGTCGACGGGCTCGAGGGCACGGTGGACTTCGAGTTGCGGGTGGTGTTCGGCACGCGGGCGGACACGATCCACCCGTTCCTCCAGCGCAACCGCAACGCCACGACCTTTAACGCCGGACCGGTGATCGGCCTGCTCCGCCACGGCGACGGCGTCCGGCTGGAGGCCGAGAACGACGACGCGATCCGCGGCTCGTTCACGGTCCGCACCGGGGACCGCGAAACGGTGGCGATCCTGGCCGGCGCGAACGAGCCGCTCGTCGCGGCCCCGATCGCCGCGATCGACCGGCGCATCGACGTGTCCGACGCCGAATGGCGGCAATGGTCGAACGACATCGGCTACGACGGCCAGTACGCCGAGGCCGTGAACCGCAGCGCGCTGGCGCTGAAGCTGCTCTTGTACTCGCCGAGCGGGGCGATCGCCGCCGCCGCGACGACCTCGCTGCCCGAGGGTTTCGGCTCGGGCAAGAACTACGACTACCGCTTCGCGTGGGTGCGCGACGCCTCCTACACTATCCGCGCCTTTCTGCGGATCGGCGCCGACGCCGAGGCGAAGGCCGCCCTGACCTGGCTGCTCAAGTGCTTGGGCGAATGCGGCCCGCGCGTTTGCTACAAGCTCGAAGGGGCCCTGGCCGAGGACGTCACGGAGCACGACCTGCCCGGCTATCGCGGCGAGAAGCCGGTGGTGTCCGGCAACCAGGCCGCCGCGCAGCGCCAGCACGGCGTGTTCGGCGACATCTTCGAGACCGCGGCGCGCTTCGTGACGGCGGGCCACGTCCTCGACCCGGCGAGCGGCGCGGTGCTGGCCGGCCTCGCGGACCAAGCTTTGGAGAGCTGGCGCACGAAAGACTCCGGCATCTGGGAGCTCGCCGAGCTCCAGCACTACACGATGTCGAAGATCGGCCTCTGGCAGGGTTTGGCGCGGGGGGTAGAACTCGCCGACGGTGGCCACATCCCGGCCACGAACGCCGAGCGGTGGGCGCGCGGCCGCGACCGCGTCGCCGCCTGGATCGAGGCGAACTGCTGGTCGGCGGAGCGCCAGGCTTACGTCATGTTCCCTGGGAGCGACCGGCTCGACGCCTCGCTGGCGCTCGCCGTGCGCTTCGGCTTCGACGGGCGCGAGCGGCTGGAGAAGACCGTGCAGGCGATCGACGCCGAGCTCGGGGCCGGCGCGTTCCACCACCGCTACACGGGCGTGGAAGCCGACGAGGGCTGCTTCATCGCCTGCACCTTCTGGCTGATCGAGGCGCTGGCGCTGCTCGGCCACGCGCGGGAGGCGGACAGGCGCTTCGCGCAGGCGCTGGAGCGGCTGGGGCACGGCACGGGCATCCTACCGGAGATGATCGACCCCGACACCGGCGCCTATCTCGGCAACCTGCCGCAGGGCCTGACGCATCTGGCGCTGATCCAGACGGCGGCGACCTTGTCGGAATGCGCGAGCGGCTGACGGCGCGGCGCGGGGTCGCTCAAAGCCCGGCGGCCCGGCCGGCCTGGCGCAGCGTCTCGACGATGCCGGGGGCGATCGTCGGCTTCGTCACCACGTAGACCGGGCTCGGATGCGGCATCTCGAACAGGCACAGCCCCGGCCGCAGCTGTTCCAGGTCGGCGCGGCAGGCGCGGGCGAAGCGTCCGGCCATGACGACGGCCTTCAGCTGCGGCAGCCGGTCGAGGAGCGGCGGCAGCCAGCGCCGGCCGGCCTGCGCTTCAGCCCGCGTCGGCGCGCGGTTGCGGGCGCC
>CAXUCL010000042.1:0-15667 GCA_964249395.1 uncultured Rhizobiaceae bacterium | reverse complement strand
GCCGACACGCTGGTCTGCGCCTACCCGAACGCCGGCCTGCCGAACGAGTTCGGCCAGTACGACGAGACGCCGGAGGCGATGGCGCGGCAGATCGCCGGCTTCGCCGACGAGGGGCTGATCAACGTCGTCGGCGGCTGCTGCGGCTCGACGCCGGACCACATTCGCGCCATCGCGGAAGCCGTGCGAAGCAAGCCGCCGCGCCGCGCGCCGACGGTGGCGCCGCAGATGCGGCTCAGCGGCCTCGAGCCCTTCGTGCTCGCGCCGGAAATCCCGTTCGTCAACGTCGGCGAGCGCACCAACGTTACGGGCTCGGCGCGATTTCGCAAGCTGGTCACCAGCGGCGACTATCCAGCGGCGCTGGCGGTGGCGCGCGAGCAGGTCGAGAACGGCGCGCAGGTCATCGACGTCAACATGGACGAGGGCCTGATCGACTCGAAGCAGGCGATGGTCGACTACCTGAACCTCGTCGCCGCCGAGCCGGACATCGCCCGCGTGCCGGTGATGATCGATAGCTCGAAGTTCGAGGTGATCGAGGCCGGCCTGAAGTGCGTGCAGGGCAAGCCGATCGTCAACTCGATCTCGATGAAGGAGGGCGAGGAAGCCTTTCTGAAGGTCGCGAAACTCGTGCGTGACTACGGCGCGGCCGTGGTGGTGATGGCCTTCGACGAGGAAGGCCAGGCCGACTCGTTCGAGCGGAAGGTCGCGATCTGCGGCAGAGCCTACGAACTCCTGACGAAGGAGATCGGCTTCCCGCCCGAAGACATCGTCTTCGACCCGAACGTCTTCGCTGTCGCCACCGGCATCGAGGAGCACAACGGCTATGGCGTCGCCTTCATCGAGGCGACGCGAACGATCCGGCAGACGCTGCCGCACGCCCACATCTCCGGCGGCGTCTCGAACCTGTCCTTCTCGTTCCGCGGCAACGAGCCGGTGCGCGAAGCCATGCACGCCGTGTTCCTCTACCACGCCATCCAGGCGGGCATGGACATGGGCATCGTCAACGCCGGCCAGCTCGCCGTCTACGAATCGATCGACCAGGAGCTGCGCGAGGCCTGCGAGGACGTCGTGCTGAACCGTTCGGCACGCGACGGCGTATCGCCCACCGACCGCCTGCTGGCGCTCGCCGAGCGCTATCGCGGCACGGCCGGCAAGGAAGCGCGCGTCCAGGACCTCGCCTGGCGCGAGAAGCCGGTGGCAGCGCGTCTCGCCCACGCCCTCGTCAACGGCATCACAGATTACATCGAGGCCGACACGGAGGAAGCGCGCGCTGGCGCCGAGCGGCCCCTGCACGTCATCGAGGGACCGTTGATGGACGGCATGAACGTCGTCGGCGACCTGTTCGGCTCCGGCAAGATGTTCCTGCCGCAGGTGGTGAAATCCGCCCGGGTCATGAAGCAGGCCGTCGCCTACCTCCTGCCGTTCATGGAAGAGGAGAAGCGGGCGTCCGGCGAGGAGCGTCGCGCCGCCGGTAAGATCCTGATGGCGACCGTGAAGGGCGACGTCCACGACATCGGCAAGAACATCGTCGGCGTCGTGCTCGCCTGCAACAACTACGAGATCATCGACCTCGGCGTCATGGTGCCGTCCGCGCGCATCCTGGAGGAGGCGAAGAAGCACCGCGTCGACGTGATCGGCCTCAGCGGCCTCATCACCCCCTCGCTGGACGAAATGGTCCACGTGGCAGCCGAGATGGAGCGCGAAGGCCTCGACATTCCGCTCCTCATCGGCGGCGCCACCACGAGCCGCGTTCACACGGCGGTGAAGATCGACCCGAACTACCGCGGCGGGCAGACGGTCTACGTGACGGACGCCAGCCGCGCGGTCGGCGTCGTGTCGAACCTCCTGTCGCCGGACGCCCGCGACGGCTACGTCCGCTCCATCCGCGACGAGTACCGCAAGGTCGCCGCCAACCACGCGCGCTCCGAAGCGGAAAAGAAGCGGCTACCGCTGGCCCGCGCCCGCGAGAACGCGCTGCGGCTCGATTGGGCGAACTACGAGCCGGTGCGGCCGAGCTTCCTCGGGACTCGGACCTTCGAGACCTACGACCTGGAGGATCTGGCGCGCTACATCGACTGGACGCCGTTCTTCCAGACCTGGGAGCTGAAGGGCCGCTACCCGCAGATCCTCGAAGACGAGCGGCAGGGCGAGGCGGCGCGCCACCTCTTCGACGACGCGAAAGCCATGCTCCGGCAGGTCGTCGAGGAGCGCTGGTTCGTGCCCAAGGCCGTTGTCGGCTTCTGGCCGGCAAACGCCGTCGGCGACGACATTCGCCTGTTCGCCGACGAAGCGCGCGAGCGCGAGCTCGCGACCTTCTTCACCCTGCGCCAGCAGTTGACGAAGCGCGGCGACGACCGCGCGAACCTGGCTTTGTCCGACTTCGTCGGGCCGCAGGCGCAAGGCGTTCCGGACTACGTCGGCGGCTTCGTGGTGACGGCCGGCATCGAGGAGGAGGCGATCGCCGAGCGCTTCGCGCGGGCGAACGACGACTACGCCTCCATCATGGTCAAGGCCCTCGCCGACCGCTTCGCGGAAGCCTTCGCGGAGGCGATGCACCAGCGGGTGCGCCGCGAGCTTTGGGGCTACGCGCCGGACGAGGCGCTGCCTGCCGAGGCGCTGCTCACCGAGGGATACGACGGCATTCGGCCGGCTCCCGGCTATCCGGCGCAGCCCGATCATACCGAGAAGGAGACGTTGTTCCGCCTGCTGGACGCGGAGGCCGCGATCGGCGTCAGGCTGACGGAAAGCTACGCGATGTGGCCGGGCTCGTCGGTCTCCGGCCTCTACATCGCCCATCCGGACGCGCACTATTTCGGGGTCGCCAAGGTCGAGCGCGATCAGGTCGAGGACTACGCGGTGCGCAAAGGCATGCCCGTCGTCGAGGTCGAGCGCTGGCTCGGACCGATCCTCAACTACGTGCCGATGGCGGAAGCGGCGGAGTAGCGGCCGCCGCCGGGTCGGGAGGGTTTCACGGTTGGCTTACCGACTCGCACCCGGACGACTTCTCATTGCGGCGGGCTGACACACATGCTGCACCATCGCACCGTTTCTCATGGGCTGCAGGCATGCTCCGAGCGTTCGGCATCATCGTCTTGATCATCTTCGTCATCGGCCTCCTGGTCGTGTTCGGTCTGCTCGACCTGATCTTCTGAGCGCCCGTCGCCGTCACGTCCCCCGCTCGCAGTTACGGAACGGTCGATGAGAACCTGTCTCGCCTTGTGCCTCGCAGCCCTTATGGCCGGCTGCGCCGAGTTCTACCCGAACTCGCCGCTGGAGCAGTCGTCTCCTGCAGAGGCGCGTTGCGCCGCCATCCGCGAGTTCGTGCCGTTCGACCGACGCGGGACATCGGACGACCCGACGGCGCGGCGCGGCGCTCGTTGCGCGCCGCAACCTCGCGCGGTCCAGGGTCCTCCCGCGGAGGCGCGCGGACCGAAATATCTCGGCCGCGCGGTCTACGATGCCGGCACCTATTGAGCGTCCGATCGGTCGACGGTAGCGGCAAGACAATGGCGGCGTCCGCCGTTTGATCGGGGGCAACGACGACATGGCGAAGACGGCTTTCATCGGCCTCGGCGTGATGGGCTATCCGATGGCCGGGCATTTGGCGGCCAAGGGCCACGGAACCACCGTGTTCAACCGCACGCATGCCAAGGCCGAAGCCTGGGTGCGCGAGCACGGGGGCCGGGCAGCCGAAACCCCGCGGGATGCCGCGGACGGCGCGGACGTCGTCTTCGTCTGCGTCGGCAACGACGACGACGTGCGCTCCGTCGTGCTCGGGAGCGACGGCGCGCTCGCCGGCATGAAGGAGGGGGCGGTCCTCGTCGACCACACCACCGCGTCCGCGACGTTGGCGCGAGAGCTCGACGCCGCGGCGCGCGAGAAGGGCGTTCGGTTCCTCGACGCGCCCGTTTCCGGCGGACAGGCCGGTGCCGAGAAGGGCATCCTGACGGTGATGGCGGGCGGCGAGCCCGGCGCCTTCGATGCCGCCCGCCCGGCGATCGAGTCCTACGGCCGGACGATCGCCTTGATCGGCCCGGCCGGCTCCGGGCAGCTCGCCAAGATGATGAACCAGATCTGCATCGCCGGGCTCGTCGAGGGGCTTGCCGAAGCCGTCCACTTCGGCAAGCGCGCCGGGCTCGACGTCAAGACCGTGATCGGCGCGATCTCGAAGGGCGCGGCCGGGTCCTGGCAGATGGAGAACCGGCACGAGACCATGGACGCCGGCCGCTACGACTTCGGTTTCGCGGTGGAATGGATGCGCAAGGACCTCGGCATCTGCCTCGCCGAAGCCCGGCATAACGGCGCCAAACTGCCCGTCACCGCGCTCGTCGATCAGTTCTACGCCGAGGTGGAGGCGATGGGCGGCCGCCGCTGGGACACGTCATCGCTTCTGGCTCGATTGGAAAAGTAAGGCAGCCGCTCAGGACGCCATCGCCTCGCCGGCGAAGCCGATCTCGATGCGGTCGCGGCCCCGCGCCTTGGCGGTGTAGAGCGCCCGGTCGGCGCGCTGCACGAGATCCACCGGCTTCGCTTCCGCGGCGGCCGACAAGGTCGCGATGCCGATGCTGACGGTGACGGCGCCGTGTTCGCTGCCCTCGTGCTCGATGCCGAGCCGGCGGATCGACTGCCGCAGCGCCTCGGCCTCCTGCAGCGCGGCGGACAGCGACACCTCCGGCAGCACCACGGCGAACTCCTCGCCGCCGTAGCGGGCGACGGAGATGCCGGGCCGGCGGAACACCAGGCGGAACTCGGCGCCGACGCGCCGCAGGCAGTCGTCGCCGGCCGTGTGGCCGTAGCGGTCGTTGAACGACTTGAAGCGGTCGACGTCGACCATCATCAGGCAGAGCTCGCTGCGCTGGTCCGCGGCGTAGGCGACGGCCTCCGTGAGCGAGGCGTCGAAGGCGCGGCGGTTGAACAGGCCCGTCAGCGCGTCGGTCAGGGCGAGCGTCGCAAGCTGCCGGTTGGCTTCCGCCAGGTCGAACTCCATGCGGCGCCGCTCGGTGATGTCGCGCAGCGAGAACACGCCCGAACCGTCCTCCGTCGGGCGGCCGTTCACCTCGACCCAGACGTAATGACCGTCGCGGTGCCGCAGCCGGTACTGGACGTTCGACGCACGCCGACCGAGACGGACCTGCTGCATCATGGTCACGAACGTTCCGGCGTCCTCCGGATGGACGATCGACACGCCGGATTGGCCGATCAGCTCCTCCGGCTCGTAGCCGAGCATGTCGCGGCTCGCCGGGGAGGCGAAGACGCGGCGTCCGTCGGGATCGGCGCAGGTGACCAGATCGGCGGTGTTTTCCGCCAGCAGCCGGTAGCGCGCCTCGCTCGCCGCCACCGCTTCCTGCGCGGCGCGGCCGTCATCGAGCCAGGCCGCCATCCGGTCCAGCGTGCCGCCGAGCCGGCGTAGTTCCGGCGCGTGCCAGGCCGACAAGTCGGCGCGGGCCGCGAAATCGCCGGCGCCGACGCGCGCCGCCGTGGCGTGCAGCCGACCGACGGGGCGCAGGTGCAGGTAATCGCCGAGCCACCACGCGGTCGCGAGGGCGAGCGCGACGGCGGCGAGGATGAACACGACGTGCCAAGCCGCCCTGCCCCGGATCGGGTTCAGCAACGCCGTCGTCGACTCGCCGACCGCGATCATGAAGCCGGCGGTCTCGGCCCCTTCGATCGGCACGAAGCCGAACAGCCGCGGCTGGTTCAGGTAGTTGGCCGCTTCCGTGACGCCGCCGGCAGGGGCGGCGAGCATGGCGCGCAGCAGCGGCTCGTCGGCGTAGACCGCTCCAGGCGAGAACTGCGCGCGAGGGAAATGCGTCAGGACGCGCTTGGAGGACGGCTGGATCATGGCGATGCTGCGCCGCCCGCCGAGCGACACGCTTTCGCCGGCCGCCGACAGGCGCTCGAGGTCGAGCGACGCGAAGAGCATGCCGATCGGCTTGCCGGCGGTGTCGCGCATCGGCATGGCGACCGGGATCGTCGGCTTCTTCGATATCTTGCCGATCATGAAGTTGCCGACCACGAAGTCCGGCGCGCCCGGCGCGAGCACCCGGCCGACGAGCGAAGCGTCGGCCACGGTGTGGCCGGTCCGCTGCGTGTTGTGGCACGTGACGGTGCCGGCGGCGTTCGTGATGCCGACCGCCAGGAACTGCGGGGCCGCGGCCTTCAGTTCCGCGAGGGCCGCGTGGCAGGCCACGCCGCCCGCCACCGACACGGCCGGGGCGGCGCGGATCGTATCGAGCAGGATGCGCGAGGTCGAGAAGACTTCGGCTTGGCGCGCCGCTGCGAGCTCGGCCGCCTGCAGCACCGATCGGCGCGCGTGCGACAGGGTTTCGCCGTAGCTCGACACGATCCATCCCGCGAGAAGGACGCCGAGCGGCATGAGCGAGGCGACGATGAGCATCATCATGCGCCCGCGCATGCTGATGCGGCCGACGAAAGCCATCCTTTCCATTTCCGACCGCCCTCGACCCGTATCTGCGTCAGAATGGCCGACAACCCCTTAAAAGGTCGTGTCGAGATGTCGCGACCGGCGCCGCGCTGCGACCGATCCGCAGGCGCAGACGCGGCACCCGCCGGCGAAGAGGGCTTGGACGAAATCCCCTGCGGGTGTAGGCGATTGCGGGAGAACGCGAACCGCCGGTGACGCCGATGCCTGCCTACCGCTCCCGCACCACCACGCACGGCCGCAACATGGCCGGAGCGCGCGGCCTTTGGCGCGCGACGGGCATGAAGGACTCGGATTTCGGCAAGCCGATCATCGCCGTGGTCAACTCCTTCACCCAGTTCGTGCCGGGCCACGTCCACCTGAAGGACCTCGGCCAGCTCGTGGCGCGCGAGATCGAGAAGGCCGGCGGCGTCGCCAAGGAGTTCAACACGATCGCGGTCGACGACGGCATCGCGATGGGCCACGACGGGATGCTGTATTCCCTCCCCTCGCGCGAGCTGATCGCCGACTCGGTCGAATACATGGTCAACGCGCATTGCGCCGACGCCATGGTCTGCATCTCCAATTGCGACAAGATCACCCCCGGCATGCTGATGGCCAGCCTGCGCCTCAACGTCCCCACCGTGTTCGTGTCCGGCGGACCGATGGAGGCCGGCAAGGTCGTCTGGGCCGACAAGACCGAGCGCAAGCTCGATCTCGTGGATGCCATGGTCGCGGCCGCCGACGACCGGGTGTCGGACGAGGACGTCGCGACGATCGAACGCTCGGCCTGCCCGACCTGCGGCTCGTGTTCGGGCATGTTCACCGCGAACTCGATGAACTGCCTGACGGAGGCGCTCGGCCTGTCGCTGCCGGGCAACGGCTCGACGCTCGCCACCCACGCCGACCGCCGCCGGCTGTTCGTGGAGGCCGGGCACCTCGTCGTCGACCTCGCGCGCCGGCACTACGAGCAGGACGACGAGACCGTCCTGCCGCGCTCGATCGCCCGCTTCGAGGCGTTCGAGAACGCCATGACGCTCGACATCGCGATGGGCGGCTCGACCAACACGGTCCTGCACTTGCTGGCCGCCGCGCACGAGGGCGGCGTCGACTTCACCATGTCGGACATCGACCGCCTGTCGCGCCGCGTGCCGGTGCTGTGCAAGGTCGCGCCGGCCGTCGCCGCCGTCCACATGGAGGACGTCCACCGCGCCGGCGGCATCATGGGCATCCTCGGCGAGCTCGATCGCGCCGGCCTCATCCACGCCGACCTGCCCTGCGTTCACGCCGAAACGATGGGGCAGGCGCTGGAGCGCTGGGACGTGAAGCGCACGCAAAGCCGCACCGTCCACGACTTCTACCGCGCCGCGCCCGGCGGCGTGCCGACGCAGGTCGCCTTCAGCCAGGAACGGCGCTTCGACGACGTCGATCTCGACCGCGAGACCGGCGTGATCCGCGCGGCCACCCACGCCTTCTCGAAGGACGGCGGCCTCGCGGTGCTCTACGGCAACCTCGCCGAGGACGGCTGCATCGTGAAGACGGCGGGCGTCGACGAGTCGATCCTGCGGTTTGCCGGTCCGGCCCGCATCTTCGAGAGCCAGGACGACGCGGTGAAGGCGATCCTCGGCAACGGGATCGTGCCCGGCGACATCGTGCTGATCCGCTACGAAGGCCCGCGCGGCGGTCCCGGCATGCAGGAGATGCTCTACCCGACGAGCTACCTGAAATCGAAGGGGCTGGGGAAAGCCTGCGCCCTCGTCACCGACGGGCGCTTTTCCGGCGGCTCGTCCGGCCTGTCGATCGGACACGTCTCGCCGGAAGCGGCCGAGGGCGGCACGATCGGCTTGGTCCAGGACGGCGACCGGATCGAGATCGACATCCCGAACCGCTCCATCCACCTCGCGGTCGCCGACGCCGAGATCGCGCGCCGCCGCGAGGCGATGCAGGCGAAGGGCCGCGATGGATGGAAGCCGGCGAGCCTGCGCAAGCGCAAGGTGACGACGGCGTTGCGCGCCTACGCCTCAATGACGACCAGCGCGTCCAAGGGCGCGGTGCGCCACGTGCCGGAGGAGTAGAACCTCCAGCAGGGACCGGCGTTGTCCCGAAAAGGAGACGAGGCCATGACCGACAAGCGCGACGCCGACAAGCGGGATGCCGACCACGCCACCGCCGGAACGAACGCCCGACCATTGAACGACACGATCGGTCAGTCGGGCGGCGGCGTGCCGGACGACTCTTCGGAACAGGTCGAGGTCGAACCGGAGGAGCAGAAGCGGATAGCGGACAACCTGCTGCCGAACCGCGGTTGAAGGTCCGGCTCGGCCCGCCGCTGCCGCCCGTCCCATATTCCATCGATTTCGTCATCCCGGGCTTGACCCGGGATCCATGCCGCGGAGCGCCGTTCGAAGCATAAGGGACACAGGAAACAGCATCCGTTCGTCGCCGGTTCAATTTTGTTCGACGTTCCAGCATGGATCCCGGGTCAAGCCCGGGATGACGACATGAAAGGATGAATCGGATAAACCGACGGTCGCAGCCGGTGGTCGGCGGATTCGTTCGTCAGCCGTCCTTCGCCGCCAGCAACTCGTCCAGAAACACCGCCACCCCGTCCGCGTCGTTCGAGGCGGTAACGTGGTGCGCCTGCGCCTTCACCGCATCCGAGGCCTGCCCCATCGCGACGGCGAGGCCGGCGACGCGGAACATCGACAGGTCGTTCGGCATGTCGCCAAGCACCGCGACCGCTTCGAGCCCGACGCCGAAGGCCGTCGCCAACTCGCGCACGCCGTGGCCCTTGTCGGTGTGCGGCGCGGTGGCGTCGAGGTAGTAATCCTGCGACCGGGCGATGGTCGCTTGCCCGCCGAACCGTTCCTGCAGTTCCGCTTCCGCTCGCCCAAGCAGCGCGTCGTCGTCGCAAACGCCCTGCACCTTGTCGGCGCGGCCGAGCCAACCGTCGAAGCTTCCCGCCATAACCGGGTCCTGCAGCGTGGAGACGATCTCCTGCCGGATGTGCGGCATGTCGAGCGTCCGGGTCATCCAGCGGCCGTCCGCGAAGACCCAGGCCGGGATGCCGAGCCGGTCGTAGACGGAAAGGATGCCGCGGGCCGTTTCGGCGGTCATGCGATGCGCGGCGACGATTGTGGCGTCCGGCCGGAAGACCGTCGCGCCGTTGAAGGCGGCCGCCGGCGCGTCGATCCGGAGGGTTTCGATCAGTCCGCCGAGGCCGCTCGGCGGACGGGCGCTGATCAGGGTGAAGCCGATGCCGGCGGCCACGGCGCGACCGACGGCCTCGACCGTCCGATCGCTCAGCGACTTGTCCGCCCGCACGAGCGTCCCGTCGATGTCGGATACGACGAGGCGGATGCGGGACAGCTCGCTCGCCCTCACGCGGCTGGCCAGGCGGCCTGCCCGCCGATCCGGTGCCAGACCCGCTGGTCGTTGCCGAGCAACCGGTCCGCGCCGACCGGGCCGGCGCTGCCGGCCGGGTAGGTTTCAACGGAACCGCCCATCGCCCAGCCGTCGAGGAACGGCTGCACCGCCGCCCAGCCGCTCTCGATCATGTCGGCGCGCTGGAACAGCGTCTGGTCGCCGCACAGCATGTCGTAGAGCAGCGTCTCGTAGCCGGTGGACCGGCCGACCTTGAACTCGTCGGCATAGGTAAAGTCGAGGTCGACCGGCACGATCTGGATGCGCGGCCCAGGCCGCTTGGCCGACAGGCTGAGGCTGACGCCCTCGTCCGGTTGGACCTGGATCGTCATCACGTTGGGCGGCAGCCGCGCGGCGGCCGTCTTCTGGAACAGCGCGTAGGGGGCCGGCTTGAAGGCGATGACGATCTCCGTGTCGCGCGAGGTCATGCGCTTGCCGGTGCGCAGGTAGAACGGCACGCCGGCCCAGCGCCAGTTGTCGACGAAGAGCTTCATGGCGACGTAAGTCTCGGTTGAGCCCGCCGGATCGACGTCCGGCTCGGCGTCGTAGCCGACGACGTCGGCGTCGCCGATCCGCCCAGCCGCGTAGCGGCCGCGGGCCGAGAAGATCGCCGCCTCCTCGGGTTTCACCGCGCGGATCGCCTCGATGACCTTCGCCTTCTCGGTGCGCACGGCTTCCGCGTCGAACGAGTTCGGCGGCTCCATGCCGATGGCCGCGAGAAGCTGGAACAGGTGGTTCGGCACCATGTCGCGCGTGGCGCCGGTGGCGTCGTAGTAACGCCCACGCTTCTCGACGCCGACGGTCTCGGCGGCGGTGATCTGCACGTGGTCGACGTAGCGATGGTTCCAGACGGCTTCGAGCAGGTTGTTGGCGAAGCGCGTCACCATGATGTTCTGCACCGTTTCCTTGCCGAGGAAATGGTCGATCCGGTAGATCTGCCGCTCGTCGAGGACGTCCAGCAGCTTGGCGTTCAACGCGCGGGCCGAGGCGAGGTCGTGACCGAACGGCTTCTCGATGCAGACGCGTCGGAACGCGCCCTCCGTCTCGTCGAGGAGCCCGGCCGCTTCCAGGCGTTCGGCGATCTCGCCGAAGAACTTTGGCGGCACCGCCAGGTAGAAGCCGGCGTTGCGGTGGCCGAGCTCGGCGAGCTTGGCGCCGACCGCCGCGTAGGTCGCGTCGTCGCCGAAGTCGCCCTTGAGGTAGTGGACGCGCGGCTCCAGCCGGTCCCAGGACCCTTCGCAATCCGAGCAGTGCTCGATCAGCTTCTCGCGCAACGTCGCGTCGTCGCCGTCCTCGTAGGAGACGCCGAGAATCGCGAAGCGCTCCGGTTCGATCAGCCCGTCGCGGACGAGATTGGCGAGCGCCGGCACCAGCAGGCGGCGCGTCAGGTCGCCCGTCGCGCCGAAGATCACGAGGGTCGCCGGCGGCGCCGCGCCGCCCTCGCCGCGGGCCGGCATTACTGCGGGATCTCGACGTGGCCGCCGAAACCGAAGCGCATCGCCGACAGGAGCTTGTCGGCGTAGGAGTTCTCCTCGCGCGAGCGGTAGCGCGCGTAGAGCGCGGCCGACAAGACATAGGCCGGCACCGCCTCCTCCATCGCCGCGTGGATGGTCCAGCGTCCCTCGCCGGAATCGGCGACCTTGCCGGAGAACTTCGACAGCTCGTTGTCGCCGACCAGCGCGTTGGCGGTGAGGTCGAGCAGCCAGGACGAGATCACCGAACCGCGGCGCCACACCTCGGCGATGTCGGTGAGGTTCAGGTCGTAGCGCTCGTCCTCCGCCAAGCGCGGCGAGTTTTTGGTCTTCAGGATGTCGAAGCCCTCCGCGTAGGCCTGCATCAGCCCGTATTCGATGCCGTTGTGCACCATCTTGACGAAGTGCCCCGCCCCCGCCGGCCCGGCATGGATGTAGCCGCGCTCGGCCCGGTCGTCGGCGGCGCTCCGTCCGCGCGTGCGCTCCACGGAGCCGATGCCCGGCGCGAGACAGTCGAAGATCGGGTCGAGGTTGCGCACGGTCTCCTCGTCGCCGCCGATCATCATGCAGTAGCCGCGCTCCAGCCCCCAAACGCCGCCGGACGTGCCGACGTCGACGTAGTGGAGCTGCTTCTGCGCCAGCTCCTTTCCGCGACGGATGTCGTCCTTGTAGAAGGTGTTGCCGCCGTCGATCACGACGTCGCCCGGTTGCGCGATCGTGGCGATCTTCTGCACCATCGCCTCGGTCGGGTCGCCGGCCGGCAGCATGACCCAGAACACGCGCGGGCTCGCGAGCGCCCCGGCCATGTCCTCGATCGAGGCCGCGCCGGTCATCCCCTCCCCCGCCAGCGCCGTCGTCGCCTCGGGCTTGCGGTCGAACACGACGCAGTCGTGGCCGCCCCGCGTCAGCCGCCGCGCGATGTTGGCGCCCATGCGCCCGAGACCGATGATGCCGATCTGCATTGGATAAACGTCCGTGGTTCGGAATGGGTCGAAAGAAGGCCGGTCCGCCGCTTCTCGCGCGCCGAACCGGTCAATGCGTCAGCTGTTCGCGCTGCCCTTGCGCGCGGCGATCTGTTCCTTCGCCAGCTTCACGACGTTGTCGGCGGAGAAGCCGAACTTCGCCTGCAGCTTGGCGATCGGGGCCGACGCGCCGAAGGTGGTCATCACGACCTGCGCGCCCTTGGCGCCGGTATAGCGGTCCCAGCCGAGCGAGCCGGCCTGCTCCACCGCGACGCGCGCCATCACGTCCGGCGGCAGCACCTGGTCGCGGTAGCCCTGTTCCTGACGCTCGAACAGGTGCCACGACGGCATCGACACGACGCGCGCCTTCACCCCCTCGCCCACCAGCGTCTGGTACGCCTTGAGGCAGAGCGAGACTTCCGAGCCCGTGCCGATCAGGATCACCTCCGGCGCTGCATCCTGGTCGCCGGCCAAGACGTAGGCGCCCTTCGCGAGGCCGCTGGCGGGCGCGTATCGCGAGCGGTCGAGCGTCGGCAGCGGCTGGCGCGATAGGACCAGCGCCGTCGGCTCGTGCGTCTGGCGCATCGCGACGCGCCAGGCTTCGGCCGTCTCGTTGGCGTCGCAAGGTCGGATGGTGTTGAGGCCTGGAATGGCACGAAGGCTCGCCAGGTGCTCGATCGGCTGGTGCGTCGGCCCGTCCTCGCCGACGCCGATCGAGTCGTGCGTGAACACGAACACCACCGGCAGTTCCATGATCGCCGCCAGCCGCACGGGCGGGCGCATGTAGTCCGAGAACACCAGGAACGTCGCCGTGTAGGGCCGCAGATAGGAGAGTGCCATGCCCACCGCGATCGAACCCATGACGTGCTCGCGCACGCCAAAGTGCAGGTTCCGGCCGTTGTAGCCGCCGGCCTCGAACGAGCCGGCGCCGTCGAAGGTGAGCAGCGTCTTCGTGGACGGCGCGAGATCGGCCGAGCCGCCCATCAGGTAGGGCACCTTGGCGGCGATCGCGTTCAGCACCTTGCCGCCGGCGTCGCGCGTGGCCAGGCCCTTGGCGTCCGCCTCGAAGCTCGGCAGCTCGGCGTCCCAGCCATCCGGCAGCTTGCCCTGCCGCATCCGCTCGACCTCGTGCGCGAGGTCCGGATGCGCTCGTCCGTAGGCCGCGAAGGTCTGCTCCCATGCCTCGCGCAGCGGCCGGCCGCGCTCGGCGAGCGCTCCACCGAACGCTTCCGCGACTCCGTCCGGCACGACGAAGCTCTGGTCCTCGGGCCAGCCGTAGGCACGCTTGGCACCCTTCACGTCCTCGGCGTCGAACGCCTCGCCGTGCGCCTTCGCTGTGCCCTGCTGCTTCTGCAGCCCGAAGCCGATGACGCTGTCGATGACGATCAGCGTCGGCCGGTCGCTCGTGCGGCGGAACTCCTCGATTGCGGTGCGGATCAGGCTCGTGTCGTTGAAGTTCGGGATGTGGATGGTGTGCCAGCCGTAGCCGCGGAAGCGGTCGGCGACGTTCTCGGAGAAGGCGAGGTCGGTGTAGCCCTCGATCGACACCTTGTTGTTGTCGTAGATCCAGCAAAGGTTCGAGAGCTTGAGGTGCCCGGCGACGGAAGCGGCCTCGCCCGACACGCCCTCCATCATGTCGCCGTCGCCGCAGAACACGTAGACGTCGTGGTCGAACAGCGTCATGTCCGGCTTGTTGTAGCGCGCGGCCAGCGCCCGCTCGGCGATGGCCATGCCGACGGAGTTGGCGCAGCCTTGCCCCAGCGGCCCGGTGGTGGTCTCGACGCCCGTCGTCATCCGGTATTCCGGATGGCCCGGCGTCTTCGAGTCGAGCTGGCGGAAGTCGCGGATGTCGTCGAGCGACACCGCCGCCTTGCCGGTCGGCCTGCCGTCCGCGTCGATCTCCTTGATCCCGGCGAGGTGGATCAGCGCGTAGAGCAGCATCGAGCCGTGACCGACCGACAGGACGAAACGGTCGCGGTTCGGCCAGTCCGGCTTCTCCGGGTCGTAGCGCAGGAACTGCGTCCACAGCGTGACCCCGGCGGGCGCGAGGCCGAGCGGCGCCCCGACGTGGCCGGAATGAGCTTTCAGCACCGCGTCCATCGTGAGGGTGCGGATCGTATCGATCGTGAGCTGTTCGGTCTTGTCGTCGGTCGCGTCGGAGGAGTCTTTCCGAAGGGCGCTCATCGGCCGAACCTTTCGCCTGAATCTCGTTTCACGCGAGCCACATAGGCGCCGGGTCGCGGACGGCGACGGTGAGCGCGCAAAAGCTCCAGCCGGCAGGCCGCGGCGCGGTTGTCGCCTCAAAGCGGGAACGCCAGCCGTTCCCCGTTCGGCCCGGGGACCGTCGCGAACCCGTGCCCGAAGATCGCCTTCAGGCAGCCCGGCTCCACGACGTCCTCCGGCGGTCCTTCGGCGACGACGCGGCCGTCGCGCAACGCCACGATGCGGTCGAAGAAGCGGGCGGCGAGGTTGATGTCGTGGATCACCACGACGAGCCCGAGGCCGCGCGCGCGCGACAGCGAGCGCAAGAGCGACAGGACCTCGATCTGGTGCGACACGTCGAGCGCCGAGATCGGCTCGTCCAGCAGCAGGCAGCGCGACCCTTGCGCGATCAGCATGGCGACGAAGGCGCGCTGACGCTCGCCGCCGGACAGGGACTCGACGTCGCGACCCGCGTACGGCTCCATTCCCGTCGCGCGGATCGCGCCGGCGACGGCCTCGCGGTCGATGTCGGAAACGCGGCCGAGCGCGCCGTGCCAAGGGTAGCGGCCGAGCGAAACGAGCTCGGCCACGGTCATGCCCGGCACCGGCGGGCAGACCTGCGGCAGAAAGGCGACCTCGCGCGCGAAGGCTCGCGCGCCGAAGCTCGGCAGCGCCGCGTCGCCGAAGCGCAAGGTCCCGTTGGTCGGCGTTTCCTGCCGAGCGAGGAGCTTCAGCAGCGTCGACTTGCCGGAGCCGTTGCGGCCGATCAACGCCGTCATCCGGTTGTCGGGGATCGCGAGATCGACCGGGCCGAGGATGGTCCGTCCGTCGACAGCGAAACGGAGATCGACGAGCGAGAACAACGGACCGGCGGACGCGGGGTTGTAATATGGCGGCGCGGTAATTCGGCGGTCCGCCGCGACAGGAGCAGCAGGAGCACCGGCGCGCCGACCAGCGCCGCGAGCAGGCCGGTCGGCAGCTGCCAGGGAAAGAACAGCGCGCGGGCGGCGAAGTCGGCGAGCGCCGCGAAGACGGCACCGGCCAGCACCGTGCCGAGCAGGAACGGCATCGGCCGGCGCAGGCCGATCGCCCGTGCTGCGTGCGGGGCCATCAGGCCGATGAAGCTCAACGGTCCGAGGACCGGCGTCGCGGCCGCCGTCAGCGCCGCCGCGACCACGAGCATCGCGAAC
>CAXUCL010000041.1:0-16537 GCA_964249395.1 uncultured Rhizobiaceae bacterium | reverse complement strand
GGCGGCGCCCGTAGCTCAGCTGGATAGAGCACCAGACTACGAATCTGGGGGTCAGAGGTTCGAATCCTTTCGGGCGCGCCAGTTTCTTCCATGTCTCGAGCGGCGCGGCGCGGATGGCGGCGTTGTGGCCGGACTTGGCGCCTTCGGTGAACGTCCAAAGGTCGCGCGGCTCGATGGGGGCCGTGTCTCGGAGGGCAGGCCTCGATAGGGCAGACCCCGTTCCGGATCGCCCGCCGCTCGACCGCCGGCGTCGCCGAGCGGCCAAATCGTCCGGAGGGCCGTCGGCTTGAGCGCGACGAGTTCGTTCGCGAGATCTGCGAAGCTTTGCCCTCCCGCCGACTGTCATCGTAAAGGCGATCTTCAGCCGGCCACGGCAGGCTGCGGCGGCCGGACGATCATGCGCATCAGGGGGCGGCGTCGATGTTGGTGGGCGAGATCCGGAGCCAGATCGAGTCGATCTGGAACGACTTCTGGGCGGGCGGGGTGTCGAACCCGCTCTCCGTCATGGAGCAGATCACCTACCTCCTGTTCATCAAGGGCCTCGACGAGCGCGAGGCGGCCGAGGAGAAAAAGGCCGCGATGACCGGCAGGCCGCCCGCGCGCCGGCTCTTCCCGGACGGCGCCGACCGGCGCGGGCGGCCCTACCGGGATCTGCGCTGGTCGGTGTTCAAGACCTTCGAGGCCCGCGAGATGTTCACGGTGGTCGACGAGCACGTCTTCCCGTTCATCCGCGAGGAGGTGGCGAGGGAAGGCACGGTCGCCCGGCACATGCGCGAGGCGCGCTTCGCCGTTCCGACCGCGGCGCTGCTCGCCAAGGTGGTCGACAAGCTCGACGCGGTGGCGATGCGCGACCGCGACACCAAGGGCGACGTCTACGAGTACCTGCTCGGGCAGATCGCGTCCGCCGGCAAGAACGGCCAGTTCCGCACGCCGCGGCACGTCATCCAGCTCATGGTGGCGCTGACCGGGCCGACGCCCGACGACGTGATCTGCGATCCGGCCGCCGGCACCTGCGGCTTCCTCGTCGCGGCGGGCGAACACCTGCGCGAGCGCCACCCCGAGCTGTTCCGCGACGAGGCGAGGCGCCGGCATTTCCACGAACACGCCTTCCACGGCTTCGACTTCGACCCGACCATGCTGCGCATCGGCTCGATGAACATGGTGCTGCACGGGATCGAGAGCCCGGCGATCGAGGCGCGCGACTCGCTGTCGGAAGGCGCGGCCGGGGACGCCGAGCGCTACAGCCTGATCCTGGCGAACCCGCCCTTCGCGGGCTCGCTCGACCACGAGCAGACGGCCAAAGACCTGCAGCGCATCGTCAAGACGAAGAAGACCGAGCTCCTGTTCCTCGCCCTGTTCCTGCGGCTCCTGAAAGTCGGCGGGCGCGCGGCGGTGATCGTGCCGGACGGGGTGCTGTTCGGCTCCTCCACGGCGCACAAGGCCCTGCGGAAGACGCTGGTGGAGGAGCACAAGCTCGACGCGGTGATCAAGCTGCCCTCCGGCGTGTTCCGGCCCTATGCCGGCGTTTCCACCGCGATCCTCCTGTTCACCAAGACGGGGGTCGGCGGCACGGACCGGGTCTGGTTCTACGACGTGCGCGCGGACGGCTGGTCGCTCGACGACAAGCGCCAGCCGCTGCTGCCCGAGACGAAGCTCGGGCCGCGGGCGGCGCTCGCGGACGACGAGTTGGCCAAGAACAACCTGCCCGACGCGCTGGCGCGGTGGGAGGCGCGCGACGGGGCGGAGCGCGACCGGCCGCGCACGGCGCAGAGCTTCTGCGTGGCGAAGGCCGAGATCGCCAAGGACGGAACGTACGACCTTTCCCTCAACCGCTACAGAGAGGTCGAGCACGCGGCGGTGGAGCACGAGAGCCCGGCGGCGATCATCGCGAGGCTGAAGGCGCTGGAGGGGGAGATCGCGGCGGGGCTGGCGCGGCTTGAGGAGATGGTGGGGTGAGGACTGTTCCTCTCGGCGAGATTTGCGAGTTCAAGTACGGCGCGTCGTTGCCCGAGCGCCGCCGTGAACCGGGCCCCGTGCCAGTATACGGGTCAAATGGGATGGTCGGCACACATGCAAAGCCATTGACCGACGGCGAAGCCATTATTGTTGGGCGGAAGGGTTCAATCGGAGAAATCAACTATTCGCCCGTCGCCTGCTGGCCGATCGACACAACCTATTACCTGGATCGGACGGCCACAAAGCACGATCTCCGATGGCTATCCTACGCGCTATCAAATCTTGAGCTTGATCAGCTGAATAAGGCTACAGGCGTTCCAGGTCTCAACCGAAACGACGCCTATGCCAAGCCGATCTTCGTTCCTCCTCTCGCCCAACAGCGCCGGATTGCGGCGATCCTCGACCAGGCCGACGCCCTGCGGCAGAGGCGACGTGAGGCAGTTGAGCAACTTGGCCGCTTGGAGGCCGCAGTTTTCAACGCGATGTTCGGTGCGCCGGAACGCAACCCGCATGGCCTCACCGTGACGGAACTGGGCCGCCTGATCGCGGAGGGTCCCACGAACGGCCTTTACAAGCCGGCGTCAGCCTACGGCGCGGGCGTGCCCATTCTGCGGATCAACAACTTCTACGACGGGCGGGTGATCGAGCTCGGGGACCTTCGGCGATTGACGGTCACCGACGCCGAGCGGAGAACCTACGCTCTCGAAGCCGACGATATCGTCGTCAACCGCGTCAACAGCCGCGAGTTCGTCGGCAAAAGCGCCATCGTGCCAGCATTGTCGGAGCCGACGGTCTTCGAGTCGAACATGATGCGCGTGAGGCTCGATCGAAGCCGCATCGAGCCGGGATATGCCATCGCCTTCCTGCAGACGGATTTCATCAAGCGCCAGATCGCCAACGGCACGAAGGACGCGGTCAACCAGTCCAGCATCAACCAATCGGACGTGCGATCTTTCAAGATCATGCTGCCGCCGCTCTCCGACCAGCAGCGCTTCGTCAAGCAAGTCGGCGTTGCCCGAACAGTCGAGAAAGCGCACCGCACCCACCTCGCCCAGCTTGACGCCCTCTTCGCCTCCCTCCAGCACCGCGCGTTCAGCGGCGAACTCGGTCGCGAGGGCGATCTCGAGGCGGTGCGCTTGATAGCCGTTGCCGGCTGATAACGCACAACCGAAGCGGGAGGATGCCATGAGCGGGCGGGTGCTGCGGATCGGGCAGAGGGCGCCGCGGGGCGGGGTCGCGGAGGAACCTCACCTGACCTCCCGCGGCGGCCGGCTCGCCGACCCGGCGCACGGCGCCGCGAAGCATCACGCCGCGCACGCCGTCTTCGCGCGGTCGCTCATTGAGGCCGCGGCGCTCGTCGAGGACGAGGACTTCTCGCTCTGAATGCGCCGCGCGGGCAAGCGGGCCTCGCTGATCTCCCCCGCCGGCCTTGAAGTGGTGCGCGGATAGAGTGCGGTCTCGCATGGACCGGTTCCGCGACATGTCCACCTCGTCATCCCGGCCTCGAGCCGGGACCCATGCCGTGAACGTCGAACGTGGGCTTTCCGGTGGGGGAAAGGCGTTCTTCCTTCACCGGTTTCGCAGTTCGAGCGGCTTGGCATGGATCCCGGCTCAAGGCCGGGATGACGACGGGGGAAGGGAGCGGATAAGCGGAAGGCCAGCGGCGGCGGAACGAGCCGGCTCAGGTCCGGGACGACGACGGGCTGAGGGAAGGGATGGACGGAGGGCGAGCGGCGGCGGGACGCACTGGAGCGAAGGCGCGGCGGCACAAGAACGGCGGTCGAATCCGCATCGTCTCGGCGCGTCCGGAGAACCTTCGCTCCGACCTGTTCCACCTCCGCAGCCGTCATTCCCGGACCTCGTCCCGAGAATCCTGAGCGACCGGCGCGACGGGCGGAGCCGACGCCTGGATTCTCGGGGCGGACCCCGAGAACGACGGTGCAAAACTGGAGCGGTCCGAACAAAGGCGCGGCGGTTTGGAACCCCGCCAAGGCCGCGCCGACGCCATGAAGCCAGGCGGGGCGTTCGACCAGATCGCCCGGACGCGGACGGGCTCGCCTTCACCCGGCGGCGCGCCGCGGCCAAGGCGTCCCCCTCGACCGGCTCGTCGACGACCTCCCGCGCGAGGACATCGCGTCGATCGCCGCGGCGGAACAGGGCATGACTTGAGCGGGCGAATCGGGAGCCGTGGGGCGGAACGCCTTGCTCGGCACGGCGCCGGTCGCGGCGATGGTGACGACCCGTCTCGACATCGCGCCACCCGGACGCCTACACTCCGCCCATGAGCAGCCACAGCGTCGCCGAGGCCGGCAGCAACCTGTCGGAACTGATCGACCGCGCCCTGGAGGGCGAGGCTGTCGTGATCACCCGGCACGGGACACCCGTCGCGGAGCTGAAACCTGTGGCGCCGCGCAAACGCGTCCTGACCGCGGAAGACATCGACTGGCTCGACGCCCATCGGGTCGGGACGAAGATGCCGGCCGAAGACGCGGGCACCCTCGTCAGCCGGATGCGGGACGAGGACTGGCGGTGATCGCCTACCTGGACGCCGGCGCGGATCAGGGCATGGCGAGGAACGCCAACGTTCTCGGCATCCCCGTCGCCGCCGTCTGAGAAGGTCCGCGCCATGTCGCAGTTCGCGTTCCTCATGCCCGAGTTCGCCGAGGTGCACGAGCACGCGGCGCGCGCGGAAAGTCTCGCCCACGCCGACCCGCGCGGGGCCTGCTTCTACGCCCGGCTCGCGCTGGAGACCGCCGTCACCTGGCTCTACCGCCGCGAGGCGAGCCTGCGGAACCCCTACGAGACGAGCCTTTCGGCCCGCATCCACGAGCCGAGCTTCCAGGCGCTGCTCGGGCCGGCGCTCGTCGCGAAAGCGCGCATCGTCAAGGACCTCGGCAACCGGGCCGCGCACGAGGCGCGCTCCCCCCTCGCCTTCCCGCAGGCCGCGACCGCCTTGCGCGAGCTGTTCCACCTCGGCTTCTGGCTGGCGCGGACCTACGGGCGGGGCGCGAAGCCCGACGCCACCATCGCGTTCTCCACCGAGAGCCTGCCGCGCAACGCCAGCGTGCCGGCGCAGTCCCTCGCCCAGCTCCAGGCGATCGCCCGCCGCTTCACCGAGGCCGTGAAGGCGCGGGACGAGGCGGAGGCCGGGCGCCGCGCGTCCGAGGAGGAACGGGGGCGACTTGAAGCGGAGCTCGCGGCGCTGCGGGCGGAGGTCGCGGCCGCCAAGGCGGCGAACGCCCAGCTGCCCGACACGCACGACTACGACGAGGCCGCGACCCGCGACAGCTTCGTCGACCTCCTGCTCGCCGAGGCGGGATGGCGCCTGACGAGGCCGGGGCACGACACGGAGTTTCCCGTCGCCGGCATGCCGAACGCTTCCGGCCGGGGCTTCGTGGACTACGTCCTGTGGGGCGACGACGGCCGGCCGCTCGGCCTCGTCGAGGCCAAGCGCACGGCGAAAGACCCCCGCGCCGGCCAGCGGCAGGCGGAGCTCTACGCGGACGCGCTCGAAGCGCGGTTCGGCCAGCGCCCGGTGATCTTCTGCACCAACGGCTACGAGCACTGGCTCTGGGACGACCGCCGCTATCCGCCGCGGCGCGTCCAGGGCTTCCTCGCCAAGGACGAGCTGGAACTCGCCGTCCGCCGCCGCACGCAGCTCCAGCCTTTGAGCGCGACCGAGATCAACCGCGCCGTCGCCGAGCGCTTCTACCAGACCCGCGCCATCCGCCGCGTCGCGGAGGCCTTCGAGAAGGACGGCTCGCGCCGCGCCCTCCTCGTGATGGCGACGGGCGCGGGCAAGACACGCACGGTGATCGCGCTCGCCGACCTCCTGATGCGCGCGGGCTGGGCGCGGCGGGTGCTCTTCCTCGCGGACCGCGTGGCGCTGGTGAACCAGGCGGTCGGCGCCTTCAAGCGGCACCTGCCCTCGGCCTCGCCCGTCAACCTCGTGACCGAGAAGGACGCCGCGGGCCGGGTCTACGTCTCGACCTACCCGACGATGATGCGGCTCATCGACGAGACGAAGGAGGGAGTGCGCCGGTTCGGGCCGGGGCATTTCGACCTCATCGTGATCGACGAGGCGCACCGCTCGGTCTACCGCAAATACGGCGCGATCTTCGACTACTTCGACAGCCTGCTCGTCGGCCTGACCGCAACCCCTAAAAACGAGGTGGACCGAGACACCTACCGCCTCTTCGACCTCGATCGCGGCGTGCCGACCGACAGCTACGGCCTCGACGAGGCGGTCCGCGACGGCTTCCTGGTGCCGCCGAAGGCCGTGTCCCTGACGACGGACTTCCTCGACCTCGGCATCGACTACGCCCGGCTGTCGGAGGAGGAGAAGGACGCCTGGGACGCCGCCGAATGGGACGAGGACGGCGCGGTGCCGGCGCGGGTGGAGCCGGCGGCGATCAACAAGTGGCTGTTCAACAAAGACACGGTCGACAAGGTGCTGGAGCACCTGACGGCGAACGGCGTTAGGGTGGCCGATGGCGACCGGCTCGCCAAGACGATCGTATTCGCCAAGAACCAGGACCACGCCCGCTTCGTGGTCGAGCGCTTCGACGCCAACTACCCGCACCTCGCGGGGTCCTTCGCGCGGGTGATCATCTCCAGTGACCCTTACGCGCAGTCGCTCATCGACGATTTCGGCCAAGCTGAGAAGGCGCCGCACGTCGCGGTCTCCGTCGACATGCTGGACACCGGCATCGACGTGCCGGAGGTCGCGAACCTCGTCTTCTTCAAGGTGGTGCGCTCGAAGGCGAAGTTCTGGCAGATGATCGGCCGCGGCACGCGGCTCAAGGCCGACCTCTTCGGGCCGGGCCGGCACAAGGCGTTCTTCGCGGTCTTCGACTGGTGCCGCAACTTCGAGTTCTTCAACCAAAACCCCGAACTCGCGGAGGGCTCGGTCGGCGAGAGCCTGGCCGCGCGCCTGTTCGCGGCGCGGGTCGAGCTGATCCATGTCCTCGACGAACTTCGGCCTTCCGGTGCAAGCGAAGGCGCGCCGCACGACTACGCGCAAAGCTCGACGCCGGTGCTCCATGCCGGCGAGCCCGGCTCGGCGCCGGACGCCGAGGCCGAGCTGGAGGCGCTTCGCGCGGCGCTGGTGGCGCGCCTGCGCGAGGAGTTGGCCGGCATGAGCGTCGAGAACTTCCTCGTCCGCCCCAAGCGCCGCCTCGTCGAGGCCTATGCCCGGGAGGATGCCTGGAAGCGGCTCGACCTCGACCGTCGGGCCGAGCTCGCCGAGCTCGCCGGACTCCCATCGAGCCTCACGGACGACGACGTCGCCGCCAAGCAGTTCGACCTTCTCGTCCTGCGCGCGCAACTCGCCCTGCTTCGGACGGACGCGAGCTTCTCGGGGCTGCGCCGGAAGGTGGTCGAGACCGCGTCACTCCTCGAGGAACTGACGAACATCCCCATGGTCGCCAAAGAGCACTTGCTCATCCTGGACCTCCAGACGGACGAGTTCTGGGCCGACGTCACGGCGCCGATGCTGGACGCGGTGCGCCGGCGCCTGCGCGACCTCGTCAAGCTGATCGAGCCGAAGCGCCGGCAGGTCGTGGTGACCGACTTCGAGGACCGGATCGGCGCGGAGACGGGCGTCGAGGTGCGCGGGATCGGGACCGGCACGGACATGGAGCGGTTTCGCGTCAAGGCGCGCCACTTTCTCAAAGCGCACGAGAACCACATCGCGGTGCTGAAGCTGCGCCGGAACCAGCCGCTCACGCCGATCGACCTCGCTGAGCTCGAACGGCTGTTCGTCGAGGCGGGAGGCACCGAGCCCGAGGATCTGGCGCGCATCAAGGCCGACGAGGGGCTCGGCCTGTTCGTGCGCTCGCTCGTGGGTCTCGACCGCGAGGCGGCGAAGGCGGCCTTCAACGGCTTCGAGGCCGGACGGCGGCTGTCCGCCAACCAGATCGAGTTCCTGAACCTCGTGATCGACCACCTCACCCATCGCGGCACGATGGATCCGGGCCTCCTCTACGAAAGCCCCTTCACGGACTTCGACCCGATGGGCCTGGAAGGACTGTTCGAGGGCGGCGACGCGGCGGCCGTCGTCGACGTACTGCGCGAGATCGAGCGCCGCGCCGCAGCTTGAGGGCGGATCCCTCGGCCTTGGCGCCGTTTCAAGCGTCGGAAGCCTCGCGGAGCTTGGGCAGGCGTTGCGGGCGTCACTGACGCCGGAGCCAAAGGATGTCGCGCTCCTGCTCGACCTTGTGACCGGCCGGCACCGCCCAGGAGCGATCGGCGCGGTCGAGCCGGGCGTAGACGCGGCCGCCGTCGTCGGCGCCGTTGCCGACCTTGGCCTTCTCGATCCAGCCGCCGAGGCCCTGCACCGTTTTCCACCGGGGCGGCATGGCGCCGTCGCAGGCCTGCAACTCGCCCGGCGCACGAAAAAGGGCGCGCGGGTCGGGCCATTCCAGCGCCACGGCCTCCACGCCCCCGCGCAGCAGCCTGATGCGCGGCACAGGGCGGCGCGCACGTCGGCCTCGACCGCTTCCCGGTTGCGGCGCTCTGCTTCCACCTCGGCGCGCAGGGCTGAGGTTTCGGCTTGCGACCCGCTCGCTTGCGCGAGCGCCAGGCGCAGCCGCTCGATCTCGGCCCCGTCGCGCGCCGCACGCGCCGGGTTCTTGTGAAGCAGGAAGCCGAGATCTGTCGCGGGTTGCCGATTGGTCGTGACGGAAAGGAACAAGGGACACCACTGTCGTGCGCTGTCGCCCAGGCGTGAGAAGGCGTCAGATCGCAGGTTTGGTGAGCCTTAGACGATCGTCGCGGCTGTGTCGCGCGGCATTGGCGCGGGCCGGCGCCGGCCGATGTCGCCGCTTCCAGCCTGGGAATGTTCGGCGTCTTCAGCAGTCCGAGCAGCTGACATTGGTTCGGGTCCGCGACCGGCCGAACGCGATCGAGTCCATCGCGATCTTGCCCGGCAGGACGTAGGTCAGGAGCGGGGTGTAGGAATGGGCGGTTTCGATGACCAGCAGCGTGGCGCCGCGCACGGCCCCCATGCTTTTGGGCAACGCGTAGGCTTGGCCGCGCGCAGCGATCGGCATTCCCTTGCTGAACGCCCAGTCGACGGTCGCCTTGCCGTTGGCGTCCACGGCGACGGAGGTCACGCGGCCCTTGAAGTCGGCCATGTCGTAGCCGGCGAGCATCGCGTTCGCGACCGTGAAGATCTCCGTCAGCTTGGCCTTGTCGGCTTTGGGCGTCTGCGTCACCAGGTTGTTGATCGCAGCGGTGGTCTGCTGCAGCTTCTTGTGGAACACGACGGCGCGCGTCACGTCGACGCCGCCGAGATACAGCGTCAGAAGCAGCGGCAGGATGAAGGCGAACTCGACCGACACCGCGCCGGCGCAGGCGCGCCGGAAACGGGCGAGCGGCGAGCCGACGCCCGTCATTTCGCGACCTTGAACGGTTCGACCTGGATCACCATGACGGAGGACAAGAGGAACGATCCGTCGTTCAGGTTGGACAGGTATTTGGCGAACATGTCGGCGTAGAGGGGCCATTTGTAGAACGTCCGCAGCGCCATGATCCGGCTCGGCTCGACCTTCGCGATCTGGAACCCGCCCGTGTCGAGCGAGCCGTTGGTCACGGGCGCTCGCGTGGGCACGTCGGAGAACTTCGCGTAGGGCGCCAGGTCGATCTGCAGCTTGCTGCAATCGAGCAGCATGTCGACGCCGTCGCAGATCGTTTGCTTAAACTGCGTCGGCGTCATCGCCGACGTCGCCGCTTCGCCGGTCCGCACGAGCCGGGCGGTCCGGGTCGTCGCGTGGGTCAGCGTCATCTGGCCGATGAACACGACGGACGTCTCGATGATCGCGAACAGGATCAACAGGAACGGCGCGGCCAGGAAGGCGAACTCCACCGCGGACACGCCCGAGCGGTCGCGCGCGAAGGCCCCGGCGATGTTCGAGCCAAAGAGCTTTGTGTAAAAACGCAAGTCGGATCGTTCCTACAATAGCCGCGCGCTCAGGGCGGGCGAAGCCTTCTCGCGAACGGCTCCGCAGCCGGTCGCGATGTCGTTGCGGACAGGATCGCAGGCCTCGGTTAAGTCGAGGTTAGAACCGACGTTGCAAGTCGAGCGCCGGCCGAGGGCGCGTCGAACGCCCGATCGATCGAGACGAGCCGTCGGAAAGCCGTGGCGCTCGAAACGGGCCTGATGAAAGCGTTTGAAAGTGCGGCTGGGACCTTTAGGTCGCCGCCGGCTGCGCGGTGCTCGGGTCCGACAACAGCGTGGCACGGAGCCGTCCATGGTCCCCTGTCCCTGCCCCGGCCGAACGAAGTCGCGTGTTGGGCCAGCGGATGCGACGCCGCATCATTTCACGAGCGTGGCGCCCTTGTCGCTGGGTCTGAGTCCGTCGGGCACCGGAACGGTCGTCTCGTCGTAGTCCGTGTTCAGAACGAGTCTCGGTTTCGAGAAAAGCTGCAGCTTGCGAACGACGATGGCGGTGTAGGCCGACTGATCGGCGACCTCGTTGTCGGCTTTGACGATGAAGTTTCCACTCGGAAGATAGATCGTACCGAGAAGGTTACGAGTATTGTTGCTTTCGATCCAAAAATCTGTGATTATCGGACGTTTATCCTTATCCAACATTATTGTCCGGTCTTGGAAAAAGATCAGGCCAGCCATCGGACCTTCGGTCGGCGCCTCTAGGCTGACGTTCACGTTGCTCTTGAAATGAAAGTTCGCGCCCAGCCCGGTGAAGAACATGCCGACGCCAACGCCGGTCACGAAGGAATTGGAGTCCACGTAGAAGGGTCCATCCCGCATCACGTAGATGCCGGGCTCCATCGTGATCTTCGAGTCACCAAGGATGCTGAGCCCACCGCAATAAATACCAGGCTCCAGCGAGCCTTTATATGTGTCGAGTTCCCAACGTGATTTGGATTTCGAGTTGCTAATGGGTTCCTTGCAGGCGCCTGAATGATCGGGGTATGGACGAGTCGCCAACGGATCGCCCATCGCCGGGCAATCTTTCATTGGCATGGTGCTGTAGTTGTACTCCGATCCTTGGAAACCGCCGTTGGTGCAGGCAAGCGACGACGTCAGTTTTGCATTGCTCAGCGATTTCATACCGCTGGTGCTTTTGGAGTTCGAATAGACCGCGCAGTTCGGCGCCTGCAGGATGGCGTTCGAGTCGAGGCTCACCGTCGCCTCCTCCGTCGGGTTGAGGCCGATCACGCAGATGTTCGTGCTCCCGCTCGTCTGCGCCGTCGCGCCGACGCTGATCTGCGGGGTGCCCTGGAAATAGCCGGCGACGAAGTAGGTGACGTGGTCCTGCTCGACCCGCACGGACACCCGACCCGTCGCCTTCGAAAGTTCGACGAAGGTCGTGACCTGACCCTTGCCGGTGGAGATATGGGCGGTGTTCGCCTGGACGTGGGCACTGGCGACCGCCGTCGCCGCGTCCTGGCTCCACCCCGTCAGCGCGGTTTCCCTCGCGGCCGCCAACGCCGCGCTGTCGGCGGCCTCCTGCAGGGCGGATCGGTGGGACAGGAAGGCGACCATGTCGACGACGCCGCCGACGATGCCGATGACGAACGGCGCCAGGAGCGCGCCCATCACCGCGAAGTTGCCGTTCCGCGAGGCGAGAAAGCGCTTGAACGGACGAGGCGTGCGGCTGGGGGACGTGAAGCGGCCGGGCATGGATCAGACGGCGAGCGATTTCGGGCGGGCCGCGTCGCGCAGGTGGAGCTCGATCGCCTCGGCCGGCATGGGCTTCGAGAACAGGAAGCCTTGGATGATGGTGACGCCGTGCCGGCGGGCGAGCTCGAGCTGCGCCTCGGTCTCGATGCCCTCGCAGACGACCTCCATGCCGAGCTCGGCCGCCATGGCCATCGCGCCCTGCAGGAAATGGCGCGAAACCGGCTCGTTGAGGGCGGACCGGATCACGGTTCCGTCGATCTTGATCTCGGTGAAGGGGCAAAGCCGCAACAGCTCGAAGTTCGAGACCCCGGTCCCGTAGTCGTCGAGGGACAGATCGAACCCGGTGATCCGCAGCCGCGCCAGGGATTCGATCAGCCGGGACATGTCTTTGGGAAGCGCCGTCTCGGTGAGCTCGATGCAGACGAGGCGCCGGTCGATGTTTCGGGCTGCCGCCGCCTCGATCAGCGCCGGCACGGCCCTGACGTCCTCGACCACCGCGGCGTCGACGTTGATCGAAACGCGGCATCCGAGGCCGCGCCGCGTCCACGCCGCTAGGTCGTCGAACACCTTGCCGGCGATGGCGAGCGTGGTCGAAAGCAGCTCGTCGTGGGCGTGGATCAGGCCGAAGAGCTTGCCGGGACCGTGAATCTGTCCGTCGCCCGCCCGGACGCGGATCAAGGCTTCCAGGCCGACGATCGACCCGTCGAGGCTGTGCTGAGCCTGGTAGTAGGGCAGGAGCTCCAGCGCGTCGACCTGCTCGGGCAGCGCGATCCGCGAACTCGTCGCGGGAAGGGCCGGACGCTCCGGCGCTTCCGCCAGGAGCGTGGCGAGGGTCGCGGGCGAGAGCGGCTTGCGCAGCGCGCCGAGGATGCTCATGCGCAGCATCTCGCCCATGACGCGCGCCGAGCGCAGCACCGCCTCGTGCTCGCCGCTCGAGATGATGACGCTGCCGCCGAAGCCGAGCTCCGCCGCCGCGCGCATGAAGCCGAGGCCGTCGAGGCCCGGCATGTTGAGGTCGAGGATGATGAAGTCGTGGTCGGCGACCCCGGCCCGGATCGCCGCCAGCCCTGCCTCGGCGCTGTCCACGGCCGTGACCGAATGGTCGCCGAGCGACTGCACGACGCTTTCGGCGACCGCGAGGAAGATCGGATCGTCGTCCACCAGGAGAAAGCTGCGGGGCTTTTCCATGCTGCCATCCGTTGCGCGAAGCCACCTTAGGCAGAGCCGCCCAAACGAACCGTTACCCGGCACGCGCAAAATTCCTTAACGCCGGACCGTTTATCGTCGCATCGTTCTTCGGGGATGCGAGACATGCGAGTGCGGGCCCGTTCGATCGGATTGCGGCTGGCCCGCGTCGTGGTGACGGCGGTGTTCGTCGGCGTCATGTCGAGCGTGTCGTTCTTCCTCTTGTCCGAGTTCCGGCAGACCGTGCTGGCCGAGCAGGCGAGGCTGCGGAGCTCGGCCGCCGCCTTCGCCGCCGCCGCCGCCCCGAGCGTGAAGGCGTTCGACCGCCGCAGCGCGCTTCTGATCCTCCGGGGCATCCGCGAGCTGCCCGAGCTGCGCTACGCGGCGTTGCGCGACACCGAAGGCCGGCTCGTGGCGGAGATCGGCCACACCGCGACGCTGGTCGGCCGCGACGGGCTTCTGGAAGAGGCCGGCCTGTTCTCCATGCTGAGCGCGGAAACGCTCGACGCCGCGATCGACGTGCGCGACGGCGGCCTCGTGATCGGCAAGCTGGTTCTCAACGCCGACATCACGGCGCTGCGCGACCGCTACCTGTCGGCCCTCCGGTTCTCCGTGCTGTTCGGGCTGGCGCTGATGGCGGTGACGGCGCTCGTCGCCTGGCGCCAGATCGCCCGCATCGTCCAGCCGCTCGGGCACCTGGCCGGCGAGTTCGCGGACATCGGCCGGCGCTCGGACCTGACCCGCCGGCTCCGCAAGGAACGCGAGGACGAGGTCGGGGTGCTGGTGGACGCCTTCAACGAGATGTTCGGGCATATCGAAGGGCGCGACACCGAGCTGAAACGCCATCGCGACACCCTGGAGGACACGGTGGAAGCGCGCACCGCCGAGATGCGCGCGGCGAAGAACGACGCGGAACGGGCGAACGCGGCGAAGTCGGACTTCCTGGCGACGATGAGCCACGAAATCCGCACGCCGATGAACGGCATGATGGTGATGGCGGAGATGCTGTCGGCGGCTCCCCTCGCCCCCAAGCACCTGCGCTACGCCGAGATCATCGCCCGTTCGGGTCGCGGCCTCCTCAACATCATCAACGACATCCTCGACTTCTCGAAGATCGAGGCCGGCATGCTGACCCTGGAGGCGACGCCGTTTGCGCTGGACGCGCTGATCGAGGACACGGCGAGCCTGTTCGCCGAGCGGGCGCGGGAAAAGGGCCTGACGGTCGCGCTCACCGTCGATCCCGCCCTGCCCCGCCGGCTGATCGGCGATCCGACCCGGATCAGCCAGGTGGTCGGCAACCTCCTCAACAACGCGCTGAAGTTCACCGAAACCGGCGGCGTGACGATCGATGTCGTCGCGGGCGGGCACGACGCCTCGGGCGCGACCGTCGAGGTTCACGTCCGGGACACGGGGATCGGCATCGCGGCCGACACGATCGACCGGATCTTCGAGCGTTTCAGCCAGGCCGACGGCACGATCACGCGGCGGTTCGGCGGCACCGGACTCGGACTGTCCATCTCGCGCCGTTTCGTCGAGGCGATGGGCGGCCGGCTGCAGGTCGAGAGCACGCCCGGACAGGGGTCCGACTTCCATTTCGCTATCGTGCTGCCGGTCGAAGAGCTCGCGCAGCCGACGGTCGGCTTTGCGAACAAACGCGTCCAGGTCGCCGCGGAAAGCCCCATCGCCGCCGCGGCGATCCAGAAGACGCTTCTCGCCTACGGCGCCCGATCGGTGCGCGAGGGGCAGAAGCCCGACCTCATCCTCGTTCAGTCCGGCTGCGAGAACGGCATCGACGACGACCCGAGCATTCCCGTGGTGGCGTTGGGCGGCTTCGCGACGGCCGGGCGGCCGGTGCGGCACGGCGTGCGCCTCGACGGCGAGCTCTCGCTGCCGCTCCGCCGAGCGGAGATCGAGGCGCTCGCCGAGGCCGCGTCCACCGGCGCGTGGGAGCTCCTGCGCTCGCGCAGCGCGGCGCAGGCGGTTTCCGCCCGCCTGCCGGACCACGGCCACCTGTCGGTGCTCGCCGTCGACGACACGGCCGTCAACCGCGAGGTGCTGGCCGAGGCGCTCGGTGGCTTCAACATCGCACCGGACATGGCGACGAGCGGCGCCGAGGCGATCGCCGCCGTCGGCCGGCACCGGTTCGACGTGATTTTCATGGATTGCTCCATGCCCGACATGGACGGCTTCGCGGCGACCGAGGCGATCCGGGAGATCGAACGGCGCGACGGGCGGCGGCCCGCCTTCGTCGTGGCGCTCACGGCGCACGTCACCGGCCGCGAAGCGGCGCGCTGGAGCGAGGCCGGCATGGACGCCTACGTCGCCAAGCCGTTCACGATCGCGCAGCTGCAGAAGGTGCTGGCGGGCGCCCGACCGCTGGAAACGGACGACGCGTCCCCCGGGACCGAAAGAGCGGAGCTTCCGATCGATCGGCCCGCGCGGATCGACTTCGCCGCCGAACCCCTCCTGTCGAGCGAAACGCTCGGCATGTTCGAGACGCTGTCCGCGGCGAAGGGCAGGATGCTGGCGGAACGGATCTTCGGCCTGTTCGGCACGCACGCACCGCCCGCCTTCGCCAAGCTCGCGGCGGAACGCGACGGCCCGGCGGCCGAGGTCGCCAAGCTGGCGCACGCGCTGAAATCGATGTGCCTCAGCGCCGGCGCCGGCCGGGCCGGCGCGGTCTGCGGTGAGATCGAAGCGGCGGCGAAGCGGGACGAGGTGGCGACCGACGAGGCGATCGCAGACCTCGATCGGGCGATCGCCGCGACGCGCACCGCGATGGCCGACTACCTCGCTGGCTCGACGGACGATGGGGCGCGAGCGTCCGCCTAGATACCGCTCGGCACAGTCGGACCCGTCTGCGGCCGCGAAGCGGCTTGAATGAAGCCGGAGTCGTTCGTCGAGGCCGAAGTCCGGTGCGTGCCACGGCCGGCTACCCCGTCCGCTTGCCCCGCCAAACGAGGCTCTGCCGGTTGAGCGCGGACAGGTCGACGCGTCCTGCCGCTACGTCGCGGCCGAGCGCGACGGCGCGGGCAAGTCCAGCGTCATCGACATGGCGATAGGCCGGGCGACCGGCGACATGGTCGTACCAGCGGCCGCCCACCGCGTGATCCAGCAGGATGCGCTGAAAGCAATGATCGAGGCTCACCGGCCAACCGCGCCGGCTCGCCAGCGTGGGCAGCGTCTGGCGCGTCAGCTCCAGCCATTCGGCTTCGAGCGCGGCGCGGTCAAGCGGGACGGCGTCTTTCACGAGGCGAGAACGCATTGGCAGAACCTACGACACGTCGGGAGCGGCCGCCCGCACCTCCGTTTCCTCCGGAAGCGTGCGGGCCCTCGGATCGGGCGCGCCCCTGCCTCCACGGTGGCAGGGATCGCGTCGAGCCAAGCCGCGACGGCTTCGGTCCCCGGATCGGGACCGTCCGAAACACGCTCGCCGAGGTCGCCGGGCCGCTCCCGGCGCGGCTCGAAGCGATTCGTCGCCGGGTCGTCATGCATGCTCCGCGATCACCGCCAGGAAGGCCGGACCGTAACGGTCGAGCTTGGCTTCGCCGACGCCCGGAACCTGTTCCATCGCCGCGCGCGACGCGGGCCGCGCCTGCGCCAGCTCCGCCAGCGTCTTGTCGTGGAAGATCACGTAGGGCGGCAGGTTCTGCAAGCGCGCGATCTCCCGGCGCTTCTGTCGCAACGCTTCGAACAGGTCGCCGTCCGTGTCCCGGACGGCGGGCGGCGAGGCGCCGCGCGAGGTCC
>CAXUCL010000040.1:15573-16760 GCA_964249395.1 uncultured Rhizobiaceae bacterium | reverse complement strand
GCGCGGGCTCGGGCAGCGCGTCGAGCAGCGCGGCCGCCTCGCCGCCGGGCGCGATGCCCGATGCCGCGTCGTCGCCGGCGGCGGTTTGTGAAACCGTCCGCGCCGCCATTCGGCCGGCCAGGACAGCCGAGACGGCACCCACCGCACCGCCCGCCGCGCCGGCGAGCGGCAACGAGAGAAACGGCGCCAGTCCGAGCGCGGCGAGCGCGGCGATCCCGGCGCCGAACGCCGGAGCCGCCGCATCCGAGAACCTCAGAGGCGAGCGCGGCTGCCTGCTGCCGGCAGACGAATCGTCCCGCATCGGCCGAACCTTTCCGGTCGTCGCGCCGTCACACGGCCCGCAAGCGCGCCGAATACAAGTCGAGCCTGGCGGGAGCGGCCCCGGGCGGTCGACGTATCTCGATCGACCCCTCCGCGGCGTCGGCCGGAACCCGCATCGTGAAGGCGAAGACCTTCGCTTCCGGGACCGCATCGAACGTTTGCGGCGCGCACGCCTCGGCGCCGCCGATCCGGCAGCGCACCTCGACGACCGACGGTCCGGTCGCCGGCGAGGCGATCGTCACCTGCACTTCGACATTTGTGCCCTGCAGCCGGCTGATGACGCCCTGTCCGATCGAAACGACCACGAACGAGCCCTCGGTCGGCGCCGGGGTGAAGCGCAGCACCGGCTGCGCCACCGTTGCGGAAGCGGGCAGCATCTCCAGAAGGCCGCCGTTCGGCGTTCCCACCGTCTCCGGCCGCTGGCCGTCGAACAACGATGTCCACCGATCGGGCGTCGCCGCCGCGGCTTCGGGACCGGCCGAGCCGGCAGAGCGCGCGTAGACGACGTAGGCGCCGAGCGCCAGCGCGGCGACCAGCAACAGCACCGCGCCGATTACCTTGCCGACCCGCGCGGTGCCGCGTTTCGTCGCCTCGCGCGCCGCATCGGTGGCGCGCGCCCGCGGCGACGGCCGAACCGGCTCTTCGGCCACCTGTTCGGACCCGCCCTCAGCAGACGCGGCGGAGTGCACGGCCATCGCCGCGACGGGCGGCTAGCCCGGGGCGCGCGCCGCGGGCGCACCCGACGTCCGCGCCACGGCCGGGGTGCGGCCCGCCGGCGACGGCATCGCGCACATGGCCGCGGTCGCCGCGCGCCACCCCGACCTGCCGATCATCGTCCTGTCCGCGCGCAACACGCTGACCACCGC
>CAXUCL010000040.1:0-15563 GCA_964249395.1 uncultured Rhizobiaceae bacterium | reverse complement strand
CGAGTTCGTAGTCGAAGTCGTCCGCCGCGGCGGCGGCGGCGGTCGGAGAGCCGGGGTTCTGCCCTTCCGGGTGCGCCGAATAGGCGTGTGCGTCGGTATAGGCGGGGTCGAGCGAGAGTTCCGGGTCGTGCTGCGCCGGCCCGTCCTCGGCGGCGCCCGCCTCGGTCTGGCGGCTGTAGAACTCGTCCTCGACGCCGTTGATCGCTTCGGCGAGACGGGTGCGCTGCGCGTGCGCGACCTCCGCGGCCACCGCCTTCTGGGACAGCATCCGTTCGAGCGCCCGCTCCGACGCCGAATAGATGGACTCCCGGAACGTCGGATCGGTCGCGTCGCCGGCTTCAAGCGCCCTTCTGAGGCTCTTTTCCATTGCGCTCATCGCTGGCTCCGGACGGTTCGTGGCCGCAAGGTTACAGGAGCCGCGCTCGTGCCGGAAGCCAAGCGTGGCGCGGCGCGGCGCGGCGGCGGCGCGGCGTTCGAGGCGGGAGAGCCCCCGCGACTTTACTTCGGCCGCCGCCTATCAATGTTGCGCTGCGTGACGAGCGCGTCGGCCATCGTTCGTCCCCGCGCGAGTCCTTCGATGCCCAAACGCCGCGAGCCGGACGTCCCCCGTCAGCATCCGATCGCCTACCACGGCGTCATCGGCGACCTTCGCACGCTCGCGCTCGTGGCGGGCGACGGCACGATCGACTTCTTCTGCCAGCCCGACATCGACTCCCCCTCCCTGTTCGCCGCGCTGCTCGACGCGAAGCGGGGCGGCGCGTTCCGCTTCGGCGTGTCCGACGGCACCACGGTGCGGCACCGGCAGATCTACCTGCCGGACACCAACATCCTCATCACCCGCTTTCTCGGCGACGAGGGCATCGGCGAGGTGGCCGACTTCATGCCGCTCGACGGCTCGGGGCGCATCATTCGGAGCGCGCGGGCGATCCGCGGCGAGGTCACCTTCTCGCTCGACGTCGCGCCGCGGCCCGACTACGCGCGAGCCAAGGCCGTCCTGAAGGCGGTGAAGGGCGGCGTCCGCATCGGCTGGACGGAAAACGGACAGTCCCGAACCGCCTTCCTCTACTCCGACATGAAGCTCAGCGTCCGCGGCGACCGGATCATCGCCGAGGAAGCGCTGAAGGAGGACGACCCGCGCTACGTCGTCCTGTGTCCGGGCGAAAGCGATCGCGCCGTCGACCGGGAGATGGTGGCGGAAGCGTTCCGGGAAACGCGCGCCTACTGGCACGGATGGGTCGCGCAGGGCACCTACCCGACCTACTGGCGCGAGCTGGTGGTCCGCTCGGCGCTGACGCTGAAGCTGCTGACGTCGTCGCGGCACGGCTCGATCGCCGCGGCCGCCACCTTCGGCCTGCCCGAGGAGATCGGCGGCGAGCGCAACTGGGACTACCGGTTCTCGTGGGTCCGCGATTCGGCCTTCGTGCTCTACGCCTTCTCCCGTCTCGGCTACTACGACGAGGCCAAGGCGTTCATGCAGTTCCTGATGCGCAGCGCGGCCGAGAACGAGGAGGACGACGCGCGGATCATGTACCGGATGGACGGGCGCTCCGACCTCGAGGAAACGGTGCTCGACCATCTGGACGGCTTCATGGGCTCGCGCCCGGTGCGGATCGGCAACGCCGCCAACGCGCAGAAGCAGATGGACATCTACGGCGAGATCATGGACTCGCTCTACCTCGCCGCCAAGATGCTGGGAAAGCCGCCGTTCCACATCTGGTCGCGGGTGCAGAAGCGGCTGGACTGGCTCTGCGAGAACTGGCGGCAGCCCGACATGGGCATCTGGGAAAGCCGCGGCGAGCCGCGCGAATACCTGTCGTCCCGGCTGATGTGCTGGGTGGCGCTGGATCGCGGACAGCGCCTTGCCAACAGGGAATCCTTGTCGGGCGACGTCAACCGCTGGCGCTACGAGCGCGACGAGATCCAGAAGACGCTTCTGAACGAGTTCTGGAACGAGGAGATAGGCGCCTTCACGCAGTACAAGGGCGCGCGCGGCCTCGACGCGGTGGTGCTGCTGATGCCGCTGGTGCGATTCATCAACCCGACGGACCCGAAGTGGATCTCGACGCTGCGGGTGGTGCGGCGCGAGCTGGTGCACGACTGCCTGGTGCAGCGCTACAACAACCTCGACGAGAACCCGGACGGCCTCGACGGGCGGGAGGGCGCCTTCACCACGTGCTCGTTCTGGTACGTGGAAGCCCTGGCGCGCTCCGGCTTCGTGTCGGAGGCGCGCTTCCTGTTCGAGAAGCTGCACGCCTATGCCAACCATCTCGGCCTCTACGCCGAGGAACTGTCGGCGACGGGCGACCATCTCGGCAACTTCCCGCAGGCGCTGACCCACCTGTCGCTGATCTCCGCGGCGGTCTGGCTCGACCGCTCCCTGACCAGCAAGCGCACCGATCCGGACAACGTGCGGTTCCAGAACATCGAGGACGTCGATGAATATCTCCGCCGGCATTGACCTCGCCGGACAGGTGGCGCTCGTGACGGGCAGCTCTTCCGGCATCGGCGCGGCGTCCGCCGTGGAGTTGGCGAGAGCGGGGGCGGACGTCGTCGTCAACCACCGCGATTCGCGAGTGGAAGCGGAGGAAACGGCGGAACAGGTCGAGGCGCTCGGCCGGCGCGCCGTCGTGATCCAGGCCGACGTGTCGAAGGAAGCGGACGTCGTCCGCGTCTTTGCGGACGCGGAAACGGCGCTCGGGCCGGTCGACGTCGTGTTCTCCAACGCCGGCCGGCAGAAAGACGCCACGATCGCCGACATGACGCTCGACGACTGGAACGCGGTGATCGGCGTGAACCTCACCGGCGCCTTCCTGGTCGGCCGCGAGGCGATCCGGCAGTTCCGCCGGAAAGGCATGCGCGGAAACAGCGCCGCGCTCGGCAAGCTGATCTTCAACTCCTCCGTCCACCAGGCGATACCCTGGGCGTTCCACGCGAACTACGCGGCCGCCAAGGGCGGTCTGCACCTCCTGATGCGATCGCTGGCGCAGGAAGTCTCGAACGAGCGAATCCGGATCAACGCGGTGGCGCCGGGCGCGGTCGCGACGGACATCAACGCCGCCGAGCGCGGCACCAACGGCGACGAGATGCTGCGGCTCATCCCCTACGGCCGGATCGGCGACCCGGCCGACGTCGGTCGGGTCGTGGCATGGCTCGCCTCCGACGCGTCCGACTACGTGGTCGGGCAGACGATCTTCGTGGACGGCGGCATGACGCTCTGGCCGGAGTTCCGCGGCAACGGCTGAAGGCGCCGGAGCTTCTGGGTCCGCCGTCAGTCGTTCTCTTCTTCCTCCGGCTTGCGCTTCATCGAGGACAGCTTGGCGAACACGGCGGCCGCGTCGAGCTCCTCGTCCTCGTCCTTCTCCTTCGGCTGGGGACGGTAGGATTGCGTTTGCGCCGCCGACAGGAGGCGCTCCTCCTCGGCCACCTCGTCCGGGCTGAGGATGCCGCGCGACGCTTTCTCGATTTCCAGGTCGAGGTCGATCTGCGAGCAAAGGCCGAGCGTCACCGGGTCCATCGGCTGCAGGTTGGGCGAGTTCCAGTGCGTGCGGTCGCGGATCTGCGCGATGGTGTTCTTTGTGGTGCCGACGAGGCGCGAGACCTGCGCGTCCTTGAGCTCGGGATGGTTGCGCACCAGCCAGAGAATGGCGTTCGGCCGGTCCTGCCGCTTCGACACCGGCGTGTAGCGCGGCCCGGACTTCTTCGCCTCCGGCACGCGCACCTTCGGCGGCGCGATCTTCAAGCGGTGCTTCTCGTCTGCCTCGCCGCGCTTGATCTCCTCGCGCGCGAGCTGGCCGGTGAGCGTCGGGTCGAGGCCCTTGATGCCCTGCGCCGATTCGCCGTCCGCGATCGCTTTGATCTCGAGCGGGTGCATCGTGCAGAAGTCCGCGATCTGGTCGAACGACAACGAGGTGTTGTCGACGAGCCAGACCGCCGTTGCCTTCGGCATCAAGAGCTGCTCGGCCATGGATACGATCCTTCTCTGAGCCGTTTCCGAGGAAACGGGCGGTGGCATGCGACCGCGATTTCTGGAGAACCGCCTCTATAGGATTTCGGCCGTCGCTCCGCAAGGAAAGCGATGGCCGGCCGTCGACGGCGCCTCACGCGTCGGCCGCGACCCGCAGCACGATCTTGCCGACGTGGTCGGCGTCCAGCCGGCGATGCGCTTCGGCCGCCTGGTTGAGCGGCAGGACGCGGTCGATCACCGGCCGCAGCACCCCCGCCGCCACGAGCGGGAACACCCGCGCCTCGACCTCGCGGGCGAGCGCCGCCTTGAAGTCGGAGCTGCGCGCGCGCAGCGTCGAGCCGGTCAGCGTCAACCGCTTCTGCATGACGCGCGACAGGTCGATCGTCGCCTGCCGGCCGCGCAGGAACGCGATCTGGACGATGCGCGCGTCCGGCGCCGCCGCCTGGCAGTTGCGGTCGACGTAGTCGCCGCCCACCATGTCGAGGATCACGTCCGCGCCGCGCCCGCCGGTCGCCGCGCGCAGGCCGGCGACGAAGTCTTCCTCGCGGTAGTTGACCGCCGCCGGGGCGCCGAGGCGGCGGGCGGCGTCGGCCTTGTCAAAGCTGCCGACCGTCGCGAAGACCCGCGCGCCGAGCGCCGCGCCGAGCTGGATCGCGATCGTGCCGATGCCGGACGTGCCGCCGTGGACGAGCAGCGCCTCGCCGGGCGTGAGGGCGCCGCGCTGGAAGACGTTGTGCCAGACGGTGAAACCGGTCTCCGGAAATGCCGCGGCTTCCACGCTGTCGAGACCGGCCGGGATCGGCAGCACCGAGCCTTCGTCGGCCACGGCAAAGTCCGCGTAGCCGCCGCCGGGCAGCAGCGCCATCACCGCGTCGCCGAGGCGGAACCGGCGCGTTCCTTCCCCCAGCGCGGCGACCGTGCCGGCGACTTCGAGGCCGGGCCAGTCCGGTGCGCCGAGCGGCGGCGGATAGTGCCCGAGTCGCTGCAGCACGTCCGGACGGTTGACGCCCGCCGCCACGACGGCGATCAGCACCTCGCCATGCTTCGGCTGCGGCGTTTCCATTTTGGCAAGCCGCAGGACCTCCGGGCCGCCGAAGCCGTTGAACGTCACCGCCCGCATCCGTGCCGGTATCGATGCCATGTCGCCCTCCGCTTGGCCCGCGACCGGAAACGTTGACGCGATCGGCGCCGGTTCAAGCGGCCGTCAACCGTTCGTCAACCTTTATGAGGCGTAATCGGCCCTGCCCCGACCTTCGTCCGGCGCGTCGCCGGAAGGACCCGTCCGGGTTCTCCGTTGCTTCTTTCCAAAGCCGTGCCCCGCGCACGGCTTCTTTTTTCGGTGGAGCATCGTTAACCAGGCGCGCCGCCGCCGCTTGCATTAGAAGCGGCCGGGCCGCACTCTCGCACGCAAGTTCGCATCGCGGGCCGGAACGGTTCCGGCACCGCCGATGTTTGAAGCGCGTTCGCGGGAAAACAGCAGCCCCATGACCAGCAGCGAAACCGATCCGGACGTGCCCGACAGGACGGTTCGCCTCGCCGAGCGGCTGGCGTTTTCCCGCTCGTTCCAGCCGCTGTTCAACGACGGCATGGCGCTGGTGGACGAGACGGCGCTTTATCTCGACGGCGCCGGCCGGTCCGACGCGAAGACGCTGTCGCGGCAGGCGGCGACCCTTTACGCCGCCGAGTCGATGCGCCTCACGACGCGCCTGATGCAGATCGCCTCCTGGCTCCTGCTGCAGCGCGCGGCGAACCAGGGCGACATGTCCCGGTCGCAGGTGGAGGCCGAAAAGGCGAAGGTCCGGCTCGACGGCATCGGCAACGGCCAGACGTCGGAACATTTCGCCGAACTGCCGCAGGCGTTCCGGGACCTCGTCGACAAGGTCATGAAGCTGGAGCGGCGCATCCGCATCCTGGACCGCGAGCTTTACGGCTCGCCGGGGTCGGCGGGCGACGAGCGCATCAACCCGGTGGCCGAACAGATCAGCCTGTTGCGGACCGCCTTCCGCGCCTGAGCGCTACCGATCCGGCGCCGGACGCGTCGCGTCGAGCGAAAAGGGCGCGGGGTCGTCAGACCGCCGCGCCCGTCGCATTCGCCGAGCAACCTTGGAAATCAGATGCCGAGACCTTCGTAGCGCTTCTTGAAGCGCGACACGCGGCCGCCGCGGTCCATGAGCTGCTGGTTGCCGCCGGTCCAGGCCGGATGGGTCGACGGGTCGATGTCGAGGTTCAGCTTGTCGCCTTCTTTGCCCCAGGTCGAGCGCGTCTGGTATTCGGTGCCGTTCGTCATCACGACCGTGATCGTGTGATAGTCGGGGTGGATGTTGGCCTTCATCGGGGCTGACCTGTTCTTCGAAAAAACGACAGGCGCCAAGCGCGCAAACGCCGGTTGAACGGTCCGGGATGCGGCGGAGCGGCGCTTTTCTTGTTCGGGGCGAGCCTTTACATGAAGCGCTGCCGCGGCACAAGGCGCGGCGCCTTTGCCGGCGACCGGAGAACAGATGCCCCAAGCGAGTGACGCGATCGGCGCGGACGGCGCGGACGGCGCGCGGCGACCCGCGAAACTCGCGCCGCTGCGCCGGCTCCTGCCTTATCTCGCGCGGCAGAAGGTCCGCATCGCCGGCGCCCTGTTCTTCCTGACGCTCGCGGCGGTGACGACGCTGTCGCTGCCGCTCGCGGTGCGCCGCGTGGTGGACCGGGGCTTCCTCGACGGCGACGCCGGCATGATCGACGCCTACTTTACGACGCTGCTCGCGCTCGCCGGCGTCCTGGCGCTGGCGAGCGCCGGCCGCTACTATTTCGTGGTGACGCTCGGCGAACGGCTGGTAGCGGACGTCCGGCGCGACGTCTTCGCTCACGTGATGCACCTGTCGCCGGCCTTCTTCGACCGGACGCGGTCCGGCGAGATCGTCTCGAGGCTGACGGCCGACACGACGCTGGTGAAGTCCGTGGTCGGCGTGTCGGCGTCCGTCGCGCTGCGCAACCTCATCCTCTGCATCGGCGCCGTCGCGATGATGGTCTGGACGAGTCCCGGCCTGTCGGCGATCGTGGTCGGGGCCATTCCGGTGATCGTGCTGCCGCTCGTCGCCTTCGGCCGCTCGGTCCGGCGCAAGGCGCGGCTGGCGCAGGACACGCTGGCCGAGGCCAGCGCGTATGCCGGCGAGGCAATCGGCGGGGTCCGCACCGTGCAGGCCTTCACCAGCGAACCTGCCGCGGTGTCGCGTTACGGCGCGGCGGTGGACACGGCCTTCGGCGCGGCGCGCGCGTCGACGCGGGCCCGCGCGTTGCTGACCGCGGTCGCGATCTTCCTCGTGTTCACGTCCGTCGTCGCCGTGCTGTGGGTCGGGGCGCAGCGCGTCGCCGGCGGCACGATGAGCGTCGGCACGCTCGGCCAGTTCATGCTCTACGCGGTGTTCGCGGCCGGCGCGCTCGGGGCGATGTCGGAGATCTGGAGCGAGGTGCAGCAGGCCGCCGGCGCGACGGAACGCCTGACCGAACTCCTGGCGGAACGCCAGGACGTCGCGCCGCCCGCGGCGCCGGTCGCCCTGCCGGTACCGGCGCGCGGCGAGATCGTCTTCGACGCCGTGTCCTTCAGCTATCCGACGCTCGGCGGGCCGCCGGCGGTGCGGAACGTGTCGTTCTCGGTGGCGGCCGGCGAGCGGGTGGCGATCGTCGGCCCGTCGGGCGCCGGCAAGTCGACCCTGTTCGGCCTCATCGAGCGCTTCTACGACCCGAACGGCGGCCGCATCCTGCTTGACGGCGTCGACCTGCGCGCGGCGGACCTTGAGGAAGCGCGCGGGCGCATCGCGCTCGTGCCGCAGGACGTGACCGTGTTCGCCGCGAGCGTCGCCGACAACATCGCCTTCGGCCGGCCCGGGGGGGGGGGACGCCGCCGGGGGCGGGGCCGCGACGGGGGCTTCCGCCGACGACTTCATCCGCCGCCTACCCTCAGGCTACGCGACCGAGATCGGCGAGCGCGGCGTGCTCCTGTCCGGCGGCCAGCGCCAGCGCCTCGCCATCGCGCGCGCGGTGCTGCGCGACGCGCCGATCCTCCTGCTCGACGAGGCGACCTCCGCGCTCGACGCTGAGAACGAGCTCCTGGTGCAGCGCGCCCTCGACCGGTTGATGCAGGGCCGCACGACGCTGGTGATCGCCCACCGCCTGGCGACCGTGCTCAAATCCGACCGCATCCTCGTGATGGACAACGGCCGCATCGTCGAGGAAGGCACCCATGCCGAGCTCATGGCGCGAGGCAAGCTCTACGCCCGGCTGGCCCGCTTGCAGTTCGACGGCGCGACGCTGGCGGGGGCGGCGGAGTAGATCGTCGCCGGGCGCTCGTCTTCAGCGCTCCGTCAGCTTCAGCTCGATGCGGCGGTTGCGGCCGCGCGCTTCCGGCGTGTCGCTCGCGTCGAGCGGCTGGAACTCGCCGAAGCCGGCGGCGGCCAGGTTGCCCGCCGGGACGCCCTGCTCGACGAGAAAACGGACGACGGACGCTGCGCGGGCGGACGACAGCTGCCAGTTGTCGGCGAAACGGCCGCTGCGGATCGGCACGTTGTCGGTATGGCCGTCGACGCGGATGATCCAGTTGATGTCGGTCGGGATCTCGCGGGCCAGCTGCCTGGCCGCGTCCGCGAGCTTGCCCATCTCTGCCTGACCGGCCGGCTGCAGCGCGTCGCCGCCCGGCGGGAACAGCACCTCCGACTGGAACACGAAGCGGTCGCCGACGATGCGGATGTTTTCGCGGTCGGCGAGGATCTCGCGCAGGCGCCCGAAGAAGTCGGAGCGGTAGCGCGAGAGTTCCTGGACGCGCTGCGCCAGCGCGACGTTGAGGCGCGAGCCGAGGTCGGCGATGCGCGTCTGCGATTCACGGTCGCGCGACTCGGACGCCTGCAGCGCATCCTCGAGCGCGGCGATCTGCTGGCGCAGGGCGGTCAGCTGCTGGTTCAGGAGATCGACCTGGGTTCGCGCCCGCTCCGAGATCTGCGTCTGGGTTTCGAGCTCGGTCGCCAGGCCGCTCGCCCGCGCCTCGGCTCCCGCCGCCGCGCCGGACCCGGACGTCAGCGCCTCCTGCAGGCGGGTGCGCTCGCTTTCCGCCGTTTGCAGGGAGGCCTGGAGGCCGGCGACCTGGTTCTGGACGTCCTGCGTCGCGAGGCGCTCCAGCGACAGGAGCTGCGTCAGCTCCGCGATCTGCGAGTTCAGGCGGTCGAGCGCCTCGTCGCGGCCCGACACCTCGCGGCTGAGCAGGTACTGCGCGACCACGAACACGGACAAGAGGAACATGATGGCGAGCAGCAGCGTCGACAGGGCGTCGACGAAGCCCGGCCAATAATCGACGGCCCGCTCGGAGCGTCGGTTGCGCGCGAGCGCCATCGGTCAGGTCTTTCCCTTGTCGGGCGAGCCGATCGCGTTCGACAGGCGGTCGAGCACGACGCGCATCTCGCGCTGCTCGCCGGCCTGCGCCTCGACGAAGTCGCGCAGGAGCTGCTGCTCGGACCGCATGTGCTGCACGAGGCCCTGGATGCTTTCGGCCAGGCTCGCCATCGCCATCGACGTGCGCGGGCTCGACGCCTGGTCCTGCACGAGTTTGGCGAGCCGGTCCGACAAGACGCGCATCTCGTCGGCGCCGGCGGCAGCGGCCGGTCCGGCGACCGTCGCCATCGCCGGCGGCAGCAGCATGTCGGAGCCGACGTCGGTGACGGAGGACAGCCAGTTTTCGAGCTCGGTGTAGAACCGGTTCTGCGCCCGGCCGACCTGCAGGTCGAGGAAGCCGAGGACGAGCGAGCCGGACAGGCCGAACAGCGACGAGGAGAAGGCCGTGCCCATGCCGGCGAGCGGCGCGGCGAGCCCGGCCTTCAGCGCGTTGAGGACGCCCGTCGCGTCGCCGCCGGCCGGATCGAGGTTCTGGATCGTCGAGCCGATGGAGCCGATCGTGCCGAGCAGGCCCCAGAACGTGCCGAGCAGGCCGAGAAAGACCAGGAGGCCGATGAGGTAGCGCGCGATGTCGCGCGTCTCGTCGAGGCGCGTCGCGACCGAGTCGAGAACCGCGCGCATGGAGGTGGTGGACAGCGAGAGCTGGCGGCGGCGGCCGATCAGGGCGCGCATGGGCGCGAGGAGGACCGGGTCGCGCATCCGCTCGAACTCGCCGGAGCCCTCGCGGAAGGCGTTCACCCAGCGCACCTCCCGCGCCAGGCGTATGATCTGCCCGAGGCCCAGAAGGATGCCGACGGCGAGCACGCCGACGATGAGACCGTTGAGGCCGGGATTGGTGACGAAGGCGCTGCGGACCTGCCGCGACAGGATCAGCGCGACGAAACCGGTGAGACCGAGGAACACCAGCATCGACCAAAGAAAGACGAGCGGGCTTCCCAGCCGCCCGGCGGCATAGCCGTCCGGCCGCGTCCCTTCGCTCGGCTGTGCTGTGACCCGCATTGCGCCTCGTCGTTCCCGATGGAATGGTTTGGGTTCGGGATAGGGAACCTAACCGACGCCGGTTCGCAATGAAATGCCGCCCGCTTGAGCGAAAGTTCCGGATCGGGCGGAGTCCACAGCCGGGCCGCGTTCCCCGCGAGCCGCGTTTCGCCGGCGAGCGCGGTCAAGTTCGGCAAATCGCCGTCCATTCCTCTGTCCGGCGTCGCAGGCGCTGGCTCCACCAGCAGCGAACGCCAAGGTCGAAGCGCACGCGATGAGCAACGTCGAGCCGCGCTTGCCGGCAATGCATACGCTTGTTGCGGGTCGGGCTCGGGTTGCATAAGGATCGCGCACGACGACCGACACGAGACGAGACTCCATGACGCTTCAGCATTCTCGGCCGACCGACGCGCCGAACGTTGGTCTCGATCCGAGCGGCGCGGCTCCGCTCGGCTTCGACGGCGACACCGCCGACGCTTCCGACTCCTGGCGTTTCTCCCAGTCCGATGTCGAGGATGCCGAGCCGGCGTTCGAGGCGCGCAACACGGCCGACGTGGACGCGGCCGGCGAACGCTGGATGGCCAGTCCCGACTCGGGCGAGGACCTGCCGGCGGCGTCGGCCATCGACGGTCTTGTTTTCACCGCGCGCGAGGCGCCGGTTGTGGAAACGTCGTATTCGGCGGCGGTCGAGACCGGCGTCGGCGAGGCGACCGTCCCGGGGTTCGGCGCGACGCAGGGCGCGGCCGAGCCGCCGACGTTCGGCCCGATCTGCGGATGCTGCGCGCCGCCCCGGCGCTTCTCAGCGGAGGAAACGGGAGGCGGGGCGGACCTGGCGAACGGGCCGGGCAAGACCGCCCTGATCAAGCAGGTCTTCGATGCGGTGGACAACCGCTACGAGTTCACGGGCAATCAGGACATCGACGCGGTGCTGATCGGCTCGCGCTGGACGCCGACCACGCTCACCTACAGCTTCCCAACCTCCGGCACGTTCTACGCCGACCAGGGTTACTTCACGAACACCGAGCCGTTCTACCAGATCGCGTTCAACGCGCAGCAGCAGGCGGCGGCGCGCTACGCCTTCAAGCTGGTGGAGTCCTACACCAACGTCAAGTTCGTCGAGGTGCGGGAAACGGCCACCACCCATGCCAACTTCCGCTTCAGCCAAACGGGCTACAGCGAGGTCAGCTCGGCCTACGCCAACTTCCCGTCGAGCAGCCCGCAGGCCGGCGACATCTGGTTCGGCACGACGGGTCAGGACTTCTACGCGCAGCCCGCCAAGGGCAACTGGGGCATGTCCACCATGCTGCACGAGCTGGGCCACAGCCTCGGCCTGAAGCACGGTCACCAGGACTACCGGTCGTCCGATCTGGCCACCGAAGGCTACCTCGACCACCCCGCGCCCGGCCAGCCGCGCTTCGGCAGCGGCGACTTGGGGGCGAAGGACGGGCAGGACTGGTCGTTGATGACCTACAGCCCCGTTCCGGGCAACACGACGTATCAAGGCGACGGCTTCAACCAGCCGCAGACCTACATGCAGGGCGACATCGCGGCGCTGCAGCACCTCTACGGCGCCGACTTCACCACCAACGCCGGCGCTACGGTCTACAAGTGGAGCGCCGCCACGGGCGAGATGACGATCAACGGCGTCGCCCAAGGCGGGGCGACATCGAACAAGGTCTCGATGACGCTGTGGGACGGCGGCGGCGTCGACACCTACGACCTGTCCAACTACGCCGGCGGCGTGTCGGTGAACCTCGCTCCCGGCGGCTTCACTATCCTGTCGGCGAAGCAACTCGTGGATCACCTGCCGCTGAGCACCTCGACGGCGCTCGCCGTCGGCAACGTGGCCAACGCGCTGCTGTATCGCGGCGATCTCCGCTCCCTGATCGAGAACGCGACAGGCGGCGCGGGCGCGGACAAGCTGCGCGGCAACCAGGGCGCCAACGTGCTGAAGGCCGGCGGCGGCGAGGACGTCCTGCTCGGCGACGCGGGGAACGACACGCTGCTGGGCGGCGCGGCCAACGACTTCCTCTACGGCGACGGCCGGGCCTCGCAAGTGGGCGACGGACTGATCGTCGAGCCGGCGGGCAAGAACAACGGCACCCTGGCCGGGGCGATCCTGCTCAACGGCGATATGAACCTCGCGAACAACCCCAACATCGCCGGCTCCACCACCACGCCGCACGTGACGGTGCGCGGCAAGGGCAACGGCTCGACGTTCGACTACTATAAGGTGAATCTGCTGGCCGGCGCCACGGTCACGATCGACATCGACAAAACGAGCGCCGGGTTGGACACCTGGGTGTTCCTCCTGGACCGCACGGCCGCCGTGCTCGATCACGCCGACGACAGCGACACGGACGACGGAGGCTTCGGATCCACCGACGACGTCGCGGAACTCGGCGTCGGCCGGACGCAGGATTCGTTCTTCTCGTGGACGGCCGAGGCCGCCGGCACCTATTACATCGAAGTCGGGCAGTTCCTGGACGACACGCAAAGCGGGCCGCTCGCAGCCGGCGCCACCTACGACCTGCAGGTGTCGGCCGAGATCGCGCTGGACTTCGGCGAAGGGTCGGGCCGGGGCAACGACCGCCTGGACGGCGGCACGGGCGCGGACCGGATGGCGGGGGGCCTCGGCAACGACACCTACGTCGTCGACAACGCGGCGGACGTGGTGACGGAGGCGGCGAACGCCGGCACGGACACCGTGCAGTCCACCCTGTCCTACAGCGTCGCGGGCAAGAACGTGGAGAACGTCACGCTGCTCGGGACCGGCAACGTGAACGCCACCGGCGGCACCGGCGCCAACACGCTGATCGGCAACGCCGGCAGCAACCGGCTTTCCGGCGGCGGCGGCGCGGACGTCATGCGCGGCGGGGCCGGCAACGACCTCTACGTCACCGACGGCGGGGACGTGCTGACCGAACTCGCGAACCAGGGCACGGACCAAGTCACCTCGACGGCGAGCCACACGCTCGGCGCCAACTTCGAGACTCTGCAACTATCGGGAACCGCCGCCCTCAACGGCACGGGCAACGAAGCCCGCAACACCCTCGTCGGCAACTACGGCGCCAATCGACTGGACGGCAAAGGCGGGGCCGACGTGCTGCGGGGCGGCACGGGCAACGATACCTACGTCTACGGCGCCGGCGACACGATCGTCGAGGTCGCGGGCGGGGGGACCGACACGGTGCTCTCGTCGTCGAGCCATACGCTGAAGTCGAACGTCGAGCGGCTCGTCCTCACGGGAACCGGCGCCGTGAACGGCATCGGCAACGCCGGAGCCAACGCGCTGACCGGCAACGCCGGCGCGAACAAGCTGTACGGCAAGGAGGGGTCGGACGCGGTGCGAGGCGGAGCGGGTGCGGACACGTTCGTGTTCGACACGGCGCTCGGCGCGGCCAACATCGACACGCTGGACGATTTCAGCGCCACCCAGGACGTGATCTGGCTGGACAACGCGGTGTTCGCGGGGCTCGCGGGGGGCGTTCTGGCGGTCGGCGCCTTCGTGTTCGGCACGGCGGCGAAGCAGGCCGACGACCGCGTGATCTACGACAACGGCACAGGAGCCCTGTCGTGGGACCGCGACGGCTCCGGCACGACCAAGGCCTTGCAGTTCGCTTCGCTGGACGCGGGGCTGGCCACCAAAGGGCTCGGGGCGTCCGACTTCTTCGTGGTGTGAGCGGCGAGGCTCAACCCGCGGGAGCTGGTCGGGCGAGCGTGGCGAAGTACATCGCGACCGGCGACGCGGTTGCCGGCTGACGACCAACGGTCCGGGTTTTCCGGGCGCTGCGGCGGCAACTACGATCGGGCACGGCCCGGTCGAGGCTTTGTCGGTCAGGCGGCGCTCGTCTTCGTCATGGCGATGGCCCGGTCGGCGAGCTGGAGCTGCTCCAGCAGCGCCTTGTGGATCGGCTCGTTGCCGCAGACGATGTCGCCGGCAACGTGGTCGAACCGGCCGCCGTCGAGGCCGGTGACGATGCCGCCGGCCTCGCGCACGATCACCGTGCCCGCCGCGCAGTCCCAGGGCGCCAGCGCGCGTTCCCAGAAGCCGTCGAAGCGGCCGGCGGCGACGGCCACCAGATCCAGCGAGGCCGCCCCGAAGCGACGGATCCCGGCGCTGCCGGCCAGGACGTTGCGCAGCTCGTAGAGGTAGCGGGCGTGGTCGCCCTGCCCGATGAACGGCGCGCCGCCGCCGATCAGGGCGTCGGGGAAGCGCGAACGGGCCGCGACGCGCAGGCGGCGGTCGTTGGAAAAGGCGCCGCCGCCCTTCTCGGCCGCGTAGAGGTCGTCGGTCGCCGGGTTGAACACGACGCCGGCGACGAGTTCGCCCGCCCGCTCCAGCGCGATCGACACGGCGAAATACGGGATGCCGTGCAGGAAGTTCGTGGTGCCGTCGAGCGGGTCGACGATCCACCGGTGTTCGGGATCGCTCCCCTCCACCGCGCCGCGCTCCTCCATGAGGAAGCCCCACTGCGGCCGGACGCGCGACAGTTCCTGGTAGACGATCTCCTCCGCCTTGCGGTCGGCTGCGGACACGTAATCGGCCGGCCCTTTCAGCGACACCTGCAGGTTCTGCACCTCGCCGAAGTCGCGCGTCAGCGAGCGCCCGGCCTTGGTGGCCGCCTGCATCATGACGTTGAGGAGCGCCGAACGGGCCATGGGGCAAGGGTCCTTCAAGGAAGCGGCCGGCGCCCGGCGCCCCCCCCCGCGCGGCCCGCCCGCGCCGGGCCGCGCACCGCGATCGGCCGGCGCTCGACTGTCCGGAACGGGAACGGGCGGGTCGAGCCGGTGCATCACCACAAACGGCGCACGGCAGCAAGGCCGGGCGCCGTCGCGCCGAGCCGGCTGCGCGTCAGCTCGGGCGAAAGCGGTTCGCAGCCTCCAGAGCCGCCTTGCGGCTCGCCTCGTCGAGCTTGCGGAAGAAGGCGTCGAGCGCGGCATCGTCGTTCTCGGCCCGCTTGGCGAGCACCGACCACTTGCCGGCTTCGACCTTGCTCGCGGGCACGCCGATGCCGTCCTTGTAGAGGTGGGCGACGCGGTTCATCGCGATCGGGTTGCCGCGCGCGGCGGCGCGCCGCAGCCAACCGGCGCCGCCATTGGCGTCCTTCAGGCCGCCCTTGCCGTTGATCATCCAGACGCCGAGCTCGATCTGCGCCACGACGTTGCCGCCGCGCGCGGCGCGGGCAAGGTG
>CAXUCL010000039.1:14564-16802 GCA_964249395.1 uncultured Rhizobiaceae bacterium | reverse complement strand
CCGCCCGCTGGGACGCCGCCGGCCGGAGCCGCGTCGCCACCGCTCGTTGGATCGCCCCCGAGCTGGTCGAGCAGGCTGCCGCCCTCGCTCGTGCCGGGGTTTGCGCCCGGCACGCCGCCCTGCGTCTGCGCCGGGATCCGGTCCAGGATGTCGGTCGGCTGTGCGCCGTAGCGGGCCGTCAGCCCCAACGCCAGCGAGGTCACGAAGAACGCCGTCGCGAGGATCGCGGTGGTCCGCGTCAGCGCGTTCGCGGCGCCGCGCGCCGTCATCAGGCCGCCGCCCCCACCGCCGATGCCCAGCGCGCCGCCTTCCGAGCGTTGCAGCAGCACGACGACGATCAGCGCGAGCACGATCATCAGGTGAATGACGATGAGGACGGTATCGATCATGAATTTCGCGGGAGGGGTCGGGAAGTCGGGGTTCCTTATAGGAGGCCCCAAGCGATGCCAAATGCTTTCGCAACCGCCAAGGTGTCGTCGCCACCGCGATAATTCAACGCCGCCAAGCTTGCGCCGCGCCCCGGCGTTTTCCTATTAGAACCGGATCGACCGGTCGGAGACGCGCGGAAACCTGATGCTCAAGTCGCTGCGCCAGAAGACGTCCGGCTTCGTCGCCAAGCTGATCCTCGCGGTCGTGGTGCTGGCTTTCGTCGTCACCGGCTTCTCGGGCTTCTTCGCCGGCACGCCGTCCGGCACGGTCGTCGAGGCCGGCCGGACGCAGCTCGGCCTGCAGGACTACCTCCTCGCCTGGCGGCAGGCGGAAGCCTCGATCGCGCAACGCATCCAGCGCCGCCCGTCCCGCGAGGAAGCCCGAGCCTTGGGGATCGACAGCCAGGTGATGTCGCAGCTCGTGTCCGAGGCCGTGCTGCAGGAAGAAGCGCGGCACCTCGGCCTCGGCCTGTCGGAGGAGCGCCTCGCCCAGCTCATCCGGGACGATCCGTCGTTCCGGGACGGGGCCGGCAACTTCTCGCGAAACGAGATGCGCCAGCTTCTGGCGAACGTCGGCATGAGCGAGAACCAGTTCATCGAGAACCGCGGGCAGGCGGCGGTGCGCAGTCAGGTCGTCGACGCCGTCGCGCGCGGCGCCACCGCGCCGGCGATCGTGCGGACGGCCTTCGGCATCTACGGCGACGAGAAGCGCACCGTCGACTACGTGACGCTGCCGCCCTCGCTCGCAGGCACTGTTCCGGAGCCGTCGGGCGAGGCGCTCGCCACCTACTTCGAGGCGAACAAGCAGCGCTACCGCGCGCCGGAGTATCGCAGCGTCTCCTACGTGCTGATGACGCCGGAGGCCTTATCGAACGAGGAGGCCGTGACGGACGAGCAGGTCGCGGCGGACTACGAGGCGGGGCGGCAACGCTACACCACGCCGGAACGGCGCCGCGTCCAGCAGGTGCTGTTCCCGAACCTTGATGCCGCAAACGCCGCCAAAGCGCGGCTTTCGGCGGGCGGCACGTTCGAGGAGCTCGCCACCGCGAACGGCAGGACGCTCGCCGACGCCGATCTCGGGTTTCGCACGAAAGCCGAACTGCCGGACCGCGCGATCGCCGACGCGGCTTTCGCGCTCGGCGCGAACGGCGTGTCCGACGTCGTGCCCGGCGCTTTCGGCCCAGTCCTGTTGCGCGTCACCGAGATCCAGCCCGAAACGGCCAAGCCGCTTGCCGAGGTCCGCGACCAGATTCGCCGTGAGCTCGCGCTGCAAACGGCCGGGCAGCAGCTTGCCCAGGCGCAGACCACCTTCGACGACGCGCGCGCCGGCGGGGCGACGCTCACCGAGGCCGCGCAACGCGCCGGCCTGACCGTTCGCACCGTTCCGGCGGTGTCCCGTACCGGCCAAGGGCCGAACGACGCGCCGGCCGAAGGATTGCCGACCGCCGAAGGCTTCCTCGACGCGGTGTTCACGGCCGAGACCGGCCAGGAGAACCAACCGATCATCCTACAGCCGTCCGGATCGCTCGCCTACGAGGTCACGAAAATCGATCCGGCGCGGGACCGTCCGCTCGACGAGGTGCGCGCCCGCGTCGTCGAAGACTGGACGACGGCCGAGACGCAGCGCCTGCTCGGCGAACGGGCCGAAGCGCTGAAGAAGCGGCTCGACAACGGTGAAACGCTCGACGCGATCGCGGCGTCCGAAGGTTTGACGAAGGAAACGGCGCAGGCCGTGACGCGCCGATCGGGCGTCGCCGCGCTCGGTGAGGCGGGCGTCCGCGCGGCCTTCGCGGGCAAGGCCGGCCTGACC
>CAXUCL010000039.1:0-14554 GCA_964249395.1 uncultured Rhizobiaceae bacterium | reverse complement strand
ACTCCTCAAGGTCGAGACCGTCGCCCCGCCGCTCGATCCGGTCGCCGCCGTGCCGGCCGGCGACGGCCAGCGGCTCGACCAGCTCGTCGAGAACGACTTCCTGCAAGCCTACGTCGACGTGCTGCGCCGGCAGTTCGACGCGGTGTCCTACCCGGACGCGGTCGAGCGGGCGCAGGCCGCCGTGCAATGACCGGCGGCCTCAAGCCGCTGATCGCCAAGGTGGCGACGGGCGCCGCGTTGACCCGAGGCGAGGCCGAGGAGGCGTTCGGCGCGATGATGTCCGGCGAGGCGACGCCGACGCAGATCGGCGGCTTCCTAATGGCGCTGCGCGTTCGCGGCGAAACGGTCGAGGAGTTGTCTGGCGCCGTGTCCGTGATGCGCGCCAACATGCTGCCGGTGGACGCGCCACCCGATGCCGTCGACATCGTCGGCACCGGCGGCGACCACGCGGGTACGCTCAACGTCTCCACCGCCGCCGCCTTCGTCGCCGCCGGCTGCGGTCTCGTCGTCGCCAAGCACGGCAACCGCGCCCTGTCGTCCCAGTCCGGCTCGGCCGACGTGCTGGCGGCGCTCGGCGTGAAGGTCGACCTGCCACCCGCTGCGATCTCCCGGACGATCCGAGACGCCGGCATCGGCTTCATGTTCGCGCCGCTGCACCACCCGGCCATGCGTTTCGTCGGCCCGAGCCGCGTCGAGCTCGGAACGCGCACGATCTTCAACCTGCTCGGCCCTTTGTCGAACCCCGCTTCCGTTCGCCGGATGCTGGTCGGCGTGTTCTCGCGGGACTGGCTGCTGCCGGTCGCCGAGGCGCTGCGGGCGCTCGGCACGCAAGCCGCCTGGGTCGTCCACGGCGACGGACTCGACGAGATGACGGTCTGCGGCCCGACCGACGTTGCCGCCCTGAAGAACGGCCGGATCGAGACGTTCACCGTGGAACCGGAAGACGTCGGCTTGGCTCGGGCCGGCGTCGAAGCCATCCGCGGCGGCGACGCGGCGGCGAACGCCGCGGCGCTGCGCGCGGTGCTCGGCGGCGCGCGCAACGCTTATCGCGACATCGTGCTCCTTAACGTCGCCGGAACGCTCGTAATGGCGGATCAAGCCGCCGACCTGCGAAACGGCCTCGCGCTCGCGGCCGCGGCAATCGACGAAGGCCGCCCGCTCGCGGCGCTGGAGCGGCTGGTGACCGCCTCCAACACGGCGGAAGGAGCCGCGGCGTGATCGACATCCTGGCGCGGATCGAGGCCTACAAGCGCGAGGAGATCGCCGCGGCGAAGCGCCGGCGTTCGCTCGCCGACCTCGACGACGCTGCGCGCGCCGCCGAGCCGCCACGCGGCTTCGCGGACGCGATCCGCGTCAAGCACGCCCGAAACCGCACCGCCCTGATCGCCGAGATCAAGAAGGCCAGCCCCTCGAAAGGCCTCATCCGCGCGGACTTCGACGTGCCGGCGCTGGCGCAAGCCTACGAGCGCGGCGGCGCGGCCTGCCTCAGCATCCTGACGGACGCCCCGTCGTTCAGTGGGGCGCCGGAGTTCCTGGAAGCCGGGCGCCGGGCGACCGCCCTGCCCGCGCTCCGCAAAGATTTCCTGTTCGACGCCTACCAGGTCGCCGAGGCGCGCGCCTGGGGCGCCGACGCGATCCTCGTCATCATGGCAGCCGTCGACGACGCGCTCGCCGCCGACCTGGAGGCCGCCGCCTTCGCCTACGGCATGGACGTGCTGCTGGAGGTCCACGACGAACGCGAGACCGAACGAGCCATGAGGCTCCGTTCGCCGCTGTTCGGCATCAACAACCGCGACCTGCGCACCTTCGAGACCGATCTCGCGACGAGCGAGCGGCTCGCGAGGCTCGTCTCGGACGACCGCATCCTCGTCAGCGAGAGCGGCATCTTCACGCCCGCCGACTGCGCCCGCCTGGCCGAACACCGCTTCCGCACGTTCCTCGTCGGCGAAAGCCTGATGCGGGAAGCCGACGTCGAGGCCGCGACACGCACCCTGCTCGCCGAGCCGAGCGAGAAGGACGAGGCCGCTTGAGCGATCCGCGCCTCACCCACCTCGACGCGTCGGGCGCCGCCTCGATGGTCGACGTCGGGGACAAGAACCAAACGCGCCGCACGGCGACCGCGGAAGGCCGGGTCGCGATGGCGCCCGAAACGCTGCGCCTGATCCTCGACGGCGACATGAAGAAGGGCGACGTGATCGGCGTCGCCCGGATCGCCGGCATCATGGCGGCGAAGAAGACGAGCGACCTCGTGCCGCTGTGCCATCCGCTCCTCATCGAGAAGGTCGGAGTCGAGATCGAGCCGGACCAGGCCCTGCCCGGCCTTCGCGTGACGGCCACCGTCAGGTTGACGGGGCGGACCGGCGTCGAGATGGAGGCGCTGACCGCCGTTTCCGTCGCCTGCCTGACGATCTACGACATGGCGAAAGCCGTCGACCGCGGCATGGAGATCGCCGGCATCCGTCTTCTGGAGAAATCCGGCGGACGGTCCGGCGACTGGACGGCAGCCCGCTGATGGGCCTGATCTCGGTCGAGGACGCCTTCGCGCGCATCGTCGGCGACGCCGGCTCGATCCGCGACATCGAAACGGTGCCGCTGTCGCAGGCCGCGCGACGCGTCCTCGCCGAGCCGCTCGTGGCCGTTCGGACGCAACCGGACTTCGCGGCTTCCGCGATGGATGGCTACGCCGTCCGCGCCGCCGCCTGCGCCGCGAACGGCGATACGTTGAGGATCGTCGGCGAGTCGGCGGCCGGACGCGCCTTCGACGGCACGATGGGGGCCGGCGAATGCGTTCGGATCTTCACGGGCGCGCCGGTGCCCGACGGCGCCGACGCGATCCTGATCCAGGAGAATGCCGAGCGCCTTGCGTCGACCCTGCGACCGCTGGTTCCGCCCGAGGTTGGCAAGCACGTTCGCCGTGCCGGCGCCGACTTCTCGCGCGGCGACGTGCTGCTCGAAGCGAACCTCCGCTTGACCCCGGGCCGCGTCGCGCTCGCCGCGAGCGGCGGGCATCCGACGCTCGGCGTCGTTCGTCGACCGCGGGTCGCGATCGTCGCGACCGGCGACGAACTCGTGCTGCCCGGCGACCCGGTCGGCCCCTCGCAGATCGTCGCCTCCAACAGCTACGGTGTCTCGGCGCTTGTCGAGCTCGCCGGCGGCGACCCGCTCGATTTCGGCATCGCGCGCGACCGCGAGGACGAACTCGACGCCATGATCGACCGCGCCCTCGCCGAGCGCGCCGACGTTCTCGTCACCATCGGCGGCGCGTCGGTCGGCGACCACGACCTTGTCGGCAAGGCCTTCGCGGCGCGCGGCGTCGCGCTCGACTTCTGGAAGGTGGCGATGCGACCCGGCAAGCCGTTGATGGCCGGCCGGCTCGGACCGTTGCGCGTCCTCGGCCTGCCCGGCAACCCGGCCTCCAGCATGGTCACCGCGACCCTGTTCCTCAGACCGCTGGTCGAGAAGCTGAGTGGCATCGCGGCACCGATCGTTTATTGCGACGGCGTCCTCGGCGCCGACATGGCGGCGAACGACGAGCGCGCCGACTACATCCGTGCGACGCTGGACGACTCGTCCGCGCTGACACCCATCGTCAATCCGTTCGGTCGGCAGGACTCCTCGTTGTTGTCGGTGTTCGCGCGCGCAGCCGCGCTGCTGCTGCGACCGCCGTTCGCTCCGGCAGCGAAGAGAGGCGATGCCTGTCGATACGTCGCCTTGAGCGACTAACATACGAACGCTTGCGGAACACAACTGGAACAGATACGTCTTGTTCAGGTTTTGTTTTGGCGAGTCGGTCCGATGTTGACGCGCAAGCAGCATGATCTCCTCATGTTCATCCACGGCCGGCTGCAAGAGACCGGCGTGCCCCCGTCCTTCGACGAGATGAAGGACGCGCTGGACCTCAAGTCGAAGTCCGGCATCCATCGGCTGATTACGGCGCTCGAGGAGCGCGGCTTCATCCGTCGCCTGCCCAATCGGGCGCGGGCGCTGGAGATCCTGCGGTTGCCTGAGTCGGTTGGCCAGAAGGCGCGGTCCGGTTTTACGCCGAGCGTCATCGACGGATCGAGAACGACACGGGCCCCGACTTCCAACGTCACCAGCATCGATCGGCGCGTGCCGGAAGCAGCCAACCAGTCCGCCGGTATCCCGATGATGGGTCGGATCGCGGCGGGCGTTCCCATCTCTGCCATCCAGAACAACTCGCATCACATCCAGCTTCCGCCCGACATGATCGGCGCGGGAGAGCATTTCGCGCTGGAGGTGAAGGGCGACTCGATGATCGAGGCCGGCATCCTCGACGGCGACACGGTCATCATCCGTCGCGTCGATACCGCGACGCAGGGCGAGATCGTCGTCGCGCTCGTCGACGAGGAGGAGGCGACGCTGAAGCGCTTCCGCCGGCGCGGCGACGCCATCGCGCTGGAAGCGGCGAACCCGGCCTTCGAGACCCGCATCTTCGGTTCGGAGCGGGTGAAGGTGCAGGGCAAGCTGGTCGGCCTCATCCGCAAGTACTGAAGTCGCGGTCCGCGCAAGCCGGGGACTTTCTCGCGGCCACACTCATGACGACGGATCGTCGCCGTTCGTCCCTACCGGGGCGACGTCAGTCCGAACGGACGACCGGCGTCTTTTCGTTTGTCGGTGCGCGTCGTCTGTCCGTTTTCGTCGAAGGCCCGGACGGCACCCCCGCATCCGCCGGGGTCGACGGTCTGCGCCAGGCTTCAGGCCATGGGGCCGCACGGTGCCGGTTCCATTCGTCGAAGGGTCCGGCGACAGCGAACGTCACGGCCGGCCGGTTGCTTTCCGCGTCGAACCGCACCGCGGCTGAACCGGTCGCCCGCAAGGTTTTCAGCGTCATGAGCACGGTGCCGGATTGGCACCGGTCGATCCTTGCGGCGCGCGCGACGATGGCGACGTCCGCCTCGTCGCAGGCCCGGCCGAGTCGCCGTAGATCGTCGGTCCAGACGACGCGAAGGCCCGATCGCGTCGTCGCGCGACAGAACTGCCGGGGCTTGTCGCGTCGAGCGTTCACGGCCCCGAGCGGCGATGCCCCATCGGCGACGGCCGGAGCGTTCGGCACGGTTCTCGGCGCATCGATCGGCTCGCAGACGAAGCCAGGAGGCTTGTTCTTCCCTTGCACGGCCTGTTGCGGATAGGCTCGCGACCATTGCGAGAAGACGAAACCGTTCGGCCTGTCGCGCATCGAGCTGAGGCGTCCGACAGGATCGACCAACGCCACCTCCCGTCCGTTCTCGAAGACGAGCAGGTCCGGCAGCGGCCGACGGTCGGGCACCAGCAGCAGCCCGACCAACGCGACCGGCAAGGCCATGAGGCGCAGGCGGCTTGTCAGCAGGCTCCCGACGAGAAGCGCGATCGAGAGAAGCGCGACGCTTGTCGAGGTGATCAGGCCGGTCGGCGTTTCCGGCACGCGCTCGGCTAGTTCCCGCACGATGAAGAAGACGAGCGACAGCCCTTTGCCGAGCAACCAGAGGAACGGCGCGTCCAGCCCGAACGGCATCGCGAGGACCGCGATCAGCGCCAACGGCATGACCCAGAGCGAGAAGATCGGCAGCGCGACGATGTTGGCGATCAGGCCGAAGGGCGTCGCCTGCTGGAAATGGTAAGCCGAATAGGGCGCGGTGGTGGCGCCTGCGAGAATGGAGGTCGCGGCGATGCCGACGAACGCCAAGGCCGCGCGGCGCACGAGCCCGCCGCCCTCGTCCGAACCATCGTCCTGCGCACGTCGTCGTCCCCACTCGGCATAGGCCGCGATGATCGCAACGGTGGCGGCGAAGGACATCTGAAAGCTCGCCGTCAACAGCGCGTGCGGCGTGACGCAGAGCACGACCAAGGCGGCGATGCCGACGTTGCGCAGCGTCACGGCCGAGCGGTCCGCCACCACGGCGAGAAGCATGACCGCGATCATCACGAACGAGCGCGTCGCCGCCACGTCCGCCCCGGACAGGGCCAGATAGAAGCCCGCGACGCCGAGCGCCGCGACGGCCGCGACCTTCTTCGTCGGCATCCGCAGCGCGATCGCGGGGTTCAGGGCCAAGCCGGCCCGCACCATCGCCATGGCGAAGCCGGTCACCAGAGCCATGTGCAGGCCGGATATGGACAGGACGTGCGCGAGACCGGTGACGCGCAGCCATTGCTCGACCTCGTCCGGAATGCCGCTTCGCTCGCCGGTGATGATCGCGGACGCCACCGCGCCTTCCCCGCCGCCGATCGCCGAGCGGATGCGATCGCTCATCGCGAGCCGCAGCGAGATGAGGTGCTCGCCGATCGAAAGACCCGGACGGTCCGGCGCTCGCTCTACCGCATCAGGTGCGCCCAACGCGAAGCCCCGCGCGCCGACGCCCGCGAAATACGAGCCGAAGGCGAAGTCATAGCCGCCAGGCAATGCTGGGCCGGACGGCGCCCGTAGGCGGACGAGGCCGCGATAGTCGCCGCCGAGCGGGATCGGTTCGTGTCGCGCCGCGACCAGGAGTTCGATCCGCTTCGGCGGCCGGGACAGGATCGGGCGGTCCGTGCGTCCGACATCGAGCAGGTATCGCGTGCGTCCACGGTCGTCACGGTCGCGCCAAGCGACGCGCCCTTCGATGCGGACCGTCGCCTCGCCCGAAAAGATCACCGTGTCGGTGCGTTGCAGTTCCCACGTGCTCAGGCCCGCGCTGAGCGACCCAGCGGCCGCGAGCAGCAGCAGCCCGCTTCGCAGGCCGGCGCGCCTCGACCAGAGCGCGATGCCCGAAAGCACGACCGTCGCGGCGGCCGGTCCCAAAAGGCCCGGTCGCCAGCCGGCGACGAACACGGCGAGGATGCCGAGCATCAGGCCGAGCGGCAGCAGGAAGAAGCCGGTTCTGGCTTCTCGCTCCCGGTCGATCTCGCTTGCGAGCCAAGCGCGATGATCGTTGCCACGCACCGCGCGAAGCCAGGCCGCGAGGCGTGCAAGTCGTCGCGCGACGAACGGGGTCGCGCCGGCGGTCCGTCCCTTCCCTTCTCCGACCGCGCTCATCGCCTCGCCTCGGCCAAGACGCCTCGCGGCTTGCCACCCGAACGCCCTATGCTACACGTCCGCCGCCGCGAGCCGCACCCGCCCGCCGGCGCTTTCCCGGCCTTTTTCCCCTAACAGGATGACTGCCATGACCGGAGTGGTGACCCGCTTCGCCCCGTCACCCACCGGCTTCCTGCATATCGGCGGGGCGCGGACCGCGCTGTTCAACTGGCTCTACAGCCGTCACACGGGCGGACGGATGCTGCTGCGGATCGAGGACACCGATCGGGCGCGGTCCACCGATGCCGCCGTGGAGGCGATCATCGACGGGTTGAAGTGGCTCGGCCTCGAAGCGGACGAGCCCCCGATCTCGCAGTTCGAACGGGCCGCGCGGCACCGCGAGGTCGCGGAGGCGATGCTCGGCACCGGCAAGGCCTATCGCTGCTTCGCGACGCAAACCGAGCTTGAAGAGATGCGCGAGCGAGCGAAGGCCGAGAAGCGGCCGCCGCGCTACGACGGACGCTGGCGCGACCGCGATCCGGCCGAGGCGCCGCCGGGCGTCAAGCCGGTCATCCGCTTGCGCGCGCCACAGGACGGGGAAACCATCGTCCACGACCGCGTGCAGGGCGAGGTGCGCTTTCCGAACCGGGACCTCGACGATTTCGTGCTGCTGCGGTCCGACGGCACGCCGACCTACATGCACGCCGTGGTGGTCGACGACCACGACATGGGGGTCACGCACGTCATCCGCGGCGACGATCACCTGACGAACGCCGGCCGCCAGACGCTCATCTACCAGGCGATGGGGTGGGACCTGCCGGTGATGGCGCACATCCCGCTGATCCACGGCGAGGACGGCGCGAAGCTCTCGAAGCGCCATGGTGCGCTGGGCGTCGAGGCCTACCGGGCGATGGGCTACCTGCCGGACGCATTTCTCAACTACCTGGCGCGGCTCGGCTGGAGCCACGGCGACGACGAGGTCATGTCGATCGAGGACATGGTGCGCTGGTTCGACATCGACGACGTGAACAAGGGCGCCGCGCGCTTCGACTTCAAGAAACTCGACGCGCTGAACGGCGTCCGGATGCGCGCCGCGAGCGACGCGTCGCTCGTCGACGCTCTGATGACGGAACGCGGGGAACTGCCGAACGGTGCGATCCTGCTGAAGCGGCCGGAGGAGGAAACGCGCCGCTTGCTCGCCGCGGCGATGCCGGGCTTGAAGGAACGCGCGAAGACGCTCGTCGAACTGGCTGACTCGGCCGGCTTTCTTTTCGCCGACCGTCCGCTCGCGCTCGACGAGAAGGCCGCGGCGATCCTGGCCGACGACGGCCGCGCCATCCTGTCGGACCTGCTGCCGAAGCTCGAAGGCGCGAGCGAATGGACGGCGACGGCGCTGGAAGGGATCGTGAAGGCTCACGCCGAAGAAGCGGGCTTGAAGCTCGGCAAGGTGGCGCAGCCCTTGCGCGCTGCCCTGACGGGGCGCGCCACCTCCCCCGGCGTCTTCGACGTGCTCGCGGTGCTCGGCCGGGAGGAGGCGCTGGCGCGGCTGCGCGATCAGGCGACCGTCTGATCGGGCTCGCCGCTCCCGCTTCCTGGCATTCCGGACGCATCGCGATATCTTGGTCGGGCGACGCTTGTCGGACAACAGGCGGCTTGCTAGGCCACGTTCGGCCGAGGTTGTTGCATTGCAACAAACGGTGCCTCCGCCCGTATCGCAGAAGGGATCAGGCATGACCAGACCAGCGGCCCGAATCGATGTCGGTGGCAAGAACGCCAGCCTGAAAACCATGGGCGGGACGATCGGTCCCGACGTCGTCGACATCACGTCGCTTCACAAGGACACCGGCGTCTTTACCTACGATCCCGGCTTCACCTCGACGGCATCGTGCGAGTCGAAGATCACCTACATCGACGGCGACGAGGGCGTTCTGCTGCATCGCGGCTATCCGATCGACCAGCTCGCGGAGAAGGGCGACTTTCTCGAAACCTGTTACCTCTTGCTCTACGGCGAGCTCCCGACCGAGCGCGAGATGGCGGACTTCAGCTATCGCGTCACGCACCACACCATGGTGCACGAGCAGATGTCGCGCTTCTTCACCGGGTTTCGGCGCGACGCGCACCCGATGGCGATCATGGTGGGTTCGGTCGGTGCCTTGTCGGCCTTCTACCACGACTCGACGGACATCGCCGATCCGCACCAGCGCATGATCGCCTCGATCCGCATGATCGCCAAGACGCCGACGCTCGGCGCCATGGCCTACAAGTATCACGTCGGGCAGCCGTTCGTTTACCCGCAGAACCACCTCTCCTATGCGGAGAACTTCCTCAACATGTGCTTCTCCGTGCCGTGCGAGAAGTACGAGATCAACCCCGTCCTCGCCCGCGCGATGGACCGCATCTTCATCCTGCACGCCGATCACGAGCAGAACGCCTCGACCTCGACGGTTCGGCTCGCCGGCTCGTCCGGCGCCAACCCGTTCGCCTGCATCGCGGCCGGCATCGCCTGCCTCTGGGGGCCGGCGCACGGAGGCGCCAACGAGGCCGCGCTCAACATGCTCGGCGAGATCGGTTCGAAGGACCGGATCCCGGAATACATCGCGCGCGCGAAGAACAAGAACGACCCGTTCCGCCTCATGGGCTTCGGCCATCGGGTCTACAAGAACTACGATCCGCGCGCCAAGATCATGCAGCAGACCTGCCACGAGGTCCTGGACGAGCTCGGCATCAAGGACGATCCGCTGCTCGAGGTCGCGATGGAGCTCGAGCACATCGCGCTGAACGACGAATACTTCGTCGAGAAGAAGCTCTACCCGAATGTCGACTTCTACTCTGGCATCACGTTGAAGGCGCTCGGCTTCCCGACCGCGATGTTCACGGTGCTCTTCGCGGTCGCGCGCACCGTCGGCTGGATCGCTCAGTGGAAGGAGATGATCGAGGACCCGAACCAGCGCATCGGCCGCCCGCGGCAGCTCTATACGGGCGCGCCGCGCCGCGACTACAAGCCGCTCGCCGAGCGCGGCTGAGGCGCGAGCCGTCCTCGCCGCTTCAATTCCTCGACGACGATCTCCGCGGCGCGGTCGCCGGGATCGCCCGCGTCGAACGCCATCCGGTCCCGGATCGTCGCGAAGCCGGCGAGTTGGGCCTCGCGCTCGGGCGACGCGGTCAACAGGCGTTGCAGCCGGCGGGCGAGTTGGGCGGGGCGCACGTCGTCGTGGAAGAACTCCGGCACGAGCGGGTGATCGACGATGTAGTTCGGCAGCGACGCGGTCCACGCGGTGATGGCGTGGCGCAGGCGATAGGTGACGGGGTCCAGCTTATAGCACACCGTCATCGGCACGTCGGCGAGCGCCAACTCCAGCGCGACCGTGCCGGAGGCCGCGAGCGCGGCGTCGGCCTGCGCGAAGGCCCGCCATTTGGCATCTTCGCCGACGACGATCTCTGGCGGCGTCCGCCAATCGCGAACCTTCTCGCGGATCATCGGTTCAAGGCGCGGCACCGCCGGCAGGACGGCTCGGATCGCAGGCATGCGGTCGCGTAGAAGGTCGAGCGTCCGGCCGAAGTCGGCGATCAGGCGGGCCACCTCGCCCGAGCGCGAGCCCGGCAGGATCAGCAGCGTCGGCGGGTTTCCCACTGGCTTCGGTACACCGCGCCCGTCTCGTTCCGCCAAGATCGCCCGCAGCCCCGGTTCGGCCATCAGCGGGTGACCGACATACGTCGCGGCGGGGCCACCGAGCTCTTTGTAGACGGCTGGCTCGAACGGGAACACCGAGACCACGCGGTCGATGTAGGAGCGCATCACAGCCGCTCGCCCGCCGTGATAGGCCCAGACCGCCGGGGGGACGTAGTTGACGATCGGCAGATGCGGCAGGCGCGCCCGCACCCGCCGCGCGACGCGATGCGAGAAGGCGTAGCTGTCGATCACGACCAGCAGGTCCGGCGCCTCGCCGACGATGGTGCGCACGGTCTGCCGCAGCCGGCCGACCAGCTTCGGCAGGCGCGCGATCACCGCGCCGACGCCGATGATGGACAATTCGTCGATGTCGAAGATCGAACGGAGGCCTTCGGTGGCCATCGCATCGCCGCCGAGACCGACCGGCACCACCTCCTCGCTCTGGCACCGGCGCAGAGCCCGGATCAGCGCGGCGCCGAGCCGGTCGCTCGAATGCTCGCCGACGACGAATGCGACCTTCAGCATCCGCCACCCGTCGGCTCGCCGGGCGGTACTCCGATGACGAACAAGCCAGCTTGTCGGGCTGCGGCGATTACGTCGTCGATGCCGATCACCAGCGCGTGGTGCGCCGACAGCCCGATGCCGGCGAGGCCCGCCCGTTCGGCCTCGTCGATCGTCGCGCGGCCGATGCTCGGTAGGTCGAAGCGCAGGTCCTGGCCCGGCTTCACGCCCTTGAACAGCACGCAGCGCTCGCGCCGGCCGATGCGCCCACGGGCGCGCAGATCGGCGACGCGCGCCAGCATCTCGCGGGTTCCCTCAATGCATTCGAGCGCGATCACCCGGTCCTGGCTGGCGACGGCGGCTTGGCCAGCATCGAGGCTCCCAAGCGCCCGCGACGCTTCGATCGCGCGCGCCAGCGCCCGTTCGGCCGCCTCGTCCGGCGGCCGGCCGGTCATCTCCCCCGCCGGCGCCAGCAGTTCCGGCGCGACGTCCTGGACGGCGAGCACCGTCAGGCCGTAGCGGCGAACGATGCGCTCGATGCTCCGCAAGGTGCTGTCGTCGCCGCCGCGCAGCGCCTTCAGGACGGCCGGCAGCAGCGCCAGGGTCCGCAGGCTCGGCCGCAGCGAATGGAAGTCCGGCCGGGCGGAGATCGTGCCGCAGGACACCACCTTCCCGATGCCGCGGCGGCGAAGGTCTGCCAGCATGTCGCCGATGTGCGACCAGCGGCACGGGATCGTCTCGACGCCCTCGAAGCTCCGGTCGATGCCGTCGCCGACCGCGACCACGACCGGCCGCCACCCGGCTTCGACCGCCGCACGAAGAACGAGGCCCGGCATGTCGCCGCCGCCGGCGACGATCGCGAGCGCCTCGCCAGCCGTCTTCGGCCGGACAGCCTTGGCTTCGGCCCTCGCATCGACGGGCGCGGGCAAGAGCACCGGCGGCCCGCCCGTCAGATCGGCCGGATCTGCCGCGGGAAGCAGATCGCGCGATCCCCGCCGGCATGGATGAAGCCAAGCAAGTCGGCGACGAGCGGGTCGGTGCCGTATTCGGTCTGCACCTCCTCCAGCGCCTCGCGGAACGTCGTGTCGTCCGAGAACAGCATGCGGTAGGCGCGGCGCACGTTGTGGATCGCCTCGCGGTTGAAGCCGGCCCGCTTCATGCCGATGACGTTGAGGCCGGTCAGCCAGCCGCGGTTGCCGGTGACCATGCCGAACGGGATCACGTCGCCGCCGACGCCCGTCAGGCCGCCGATATAAGCGTGGTGGCCGATGCGCGTGAACTGGTGGATGCCGGAGCCGCCGGCAATGGTGACGTAGGCGCCCACCGTGCAGTGACCGGCGAGCATGACGTTGTTGATGAGCGTCACGTGATCGCCGACCACGCAGTCGTGCGCGACGTGGGCGGCGATGAAGAACGAGCAGTCGTCGCCGATCGTCGTTTCGCCGCGTCCCTGCACGGTTCCCGGATGGATGGTGACGTGCTCGCGCACCAGGCAGCGCGCGCCGATCGTCAGGCGGGTGTCCTCGCCCTGGTATTTCAGGTGCTGCGGTGCGAGGCCGACCGCCGCGAAGGGGTAGATCTCGGCCCCCGGCCCGATCGTCGTATGGCCGCCGACCACGACGTGCGAGCGCAGGCGGCTGTTCGCGCCGATTCGCACGTTCGCACCGACGTGGCAGAACGCGCCGACCTCGACGCCTTCGGCGAGTTCCGCTCCGTCCTCCACGACGGCCGACGGGTGAATGGAACCGCAGGCCATGCTCAGTCCGGCGTCATCATCATGGCGCCGACGGTGGCTTCCGCGACGCGGACGTCCTCGACGAACGCCTCGCAATGGAATTTCCAGATGTTGGTCCGGTTCTTCACCTGCTTGACGCGGTATTCGAGCCGGTCGCCCGGCACCACGGGCTTGCGGAACTTGGCGTTGTCGATCGTCATGAAATAAACGATCGACGGCTTGTCCCGCCCGGCTGCCAACGCGCAGATGGCGCCGGCAGTCTGCGCCATGCCCTCGACGATGAGAACGCCGGGCATCACCGGCTGGCCGGGAAAATGGCCTTGGAAGTGCGGCTCGTTGGCGGTGACGTTCTTGATACCGACGGCGCTGCGGTCGCCGTCGATGGCGACGATGCGGTCGACCAGCAGGAACGGGTAGCGGTGCGGCAGCACCTGCATGATCTTCTGGATGTCCGCGCTTTCGAGCGTTTGCGCCTGTTCGGTCATCTCGGTTCCTTCGCACCCGCCGTGGTGCCGGCCGCCGCCTGCTCGGCCTTCTCGACCATCTCGCGCAGCCAGTGCCGAACGGGGCGCGCCGGGACGCCGCCGACCTTGGCCCCGGCGGGCACGTCCGCGACGACGACGCTGGCGCCGGCAATCTGCGCGCCGTCGCCCACCGTCAAGTGGTTGTTGATGCAGACCTGGCCGCCGATCATCACGCCGTCGCCCACCGTGACGCTGCCGGCCAGCGCAACCTGCGAGACGATGATCGTGTTGCGCCCGATGCGGGCGTTGTGGCCGATCTGAACCTGGTTGTCGATCTTGGTGTTTTCGCCGATCACCGTGTCGCGCACGCTGCCGCGGTCGATCGCGGTGTTGGCGCCGATCTCGACGCCGTCCTGGATGATGACGCGGCCGACCTGCACGATCTTCTCGATGCCGCGCGCGCTAATCGAATAGCCGAAGCCGTCCTGCCCGATCGCGACGCCCGGGTGGATGACGACGCGGTCGCCGATCAGCGCGTGCTGGATCACGGCTTTCGGGCCGACGCGGCAATCGCGGCCGATGCGGCAATTCGGCCCGATCGCCGCGCCGATGCCGATCACAGTGCCGCGCCCGATCGCGGCGCCGGCGGCGATCACGGCGAAGTCCTCGACGACGACCCCGTCCTCGAGACGGGCGGTCGGGTCCACGGCCGCGCGCGGCGAGATGCCGGCACCCGCGCTCCAGGGTTCGGGACGCCGCGCCTGCGGGAACAGGAGGCGCCCGGCCGCCGCGAAGGCGTCGGCAGGGCGGGACGCGACGAGCACCGCGACGTTGTCCGGCCGCGGCAGGGAAAGGCTGCGCCTGGCCATGACCACGCAGGAGGCGCGGGTTTCGGCGAGCGCTTCGGCATGTCGAAGGTTGTCGAAGAAGCCGAGGTCGCCGTCGCCGGCCTCTTCCAGCGACGCGACGCCGGTCACGCGGCGATGGATCGGGCAGTCCGGTCCCGGCTCGGCGCGGCACGCGGCGGCCAACTCGGCGAGCGTCATCCCCTCGCCGCGCGGGAAGAAGTCGGAGCGGCTCATCGCGCGGGTGCCGGCCCCGCCGTAGCGCGCGGCCCGGTCGCGGTCATCAGAACCCGGTGGAGAAGCCCAACCACAGTTACTGCTTCCGGTCGAACTCCTCCTCCAAGAACCGGT
>CAXUCL010000038.1:6154-17461 GCA_964249395.1 uncultured Rhizobiaceae bacterium | reverse complement strand
AACCAGCTCGAGAACGCGCTGCTCAACCTCTGCATCAACGCGCGCGACGCCATGCCGGACGGCGGGCGGATCACGGTGGAGACCGCGAACCGCACGCTCGACGCGCGCTCGGCGACCGGCCGCGACGTGCCGCCGGGCGACTACGTCGCGCTGTCCGTCACCGACACCGGCACCGGCATGCCGCCGGAGGTGATGGACCGCGTCTTCGAGCCGGTCTTCACGACGAAGCCGATCGGCGTCGGCACCGGGCTCGGGCTGTCGATGATCTACGGCTTCGCCAAGCAGTCGGGCGGGCAGGTGCGGATTCATTCCCTGGTGGGGGAGGGCACGACGGTGACGATCCTGCTGCCGCGGCACGCGCAGGGCCCGGTTGAACCGGAAGCGACGGCGAACGAGCGCGACGCGCCGACGACGAGCGGCAACAAGACGGTGCTGGTGATCGACGACGAGCCTCTGGTGCGGATGCTGGTGGTGGACGTGCTGGAGGACCTCGGCCACCGGGCGATCGAGGCGGGCGACGGTCCGGAGGGCTTGAAGGTGCTGCGCTCCGACGCGGTTGTCGATCTCCTGATCACCGATGTCGGCCTGCCGAACGGCATGAACGGCCGGCAGGTCGCCGACGCGGCTCGCGAACTGCGCCCCGGCCTCGCCGTTCTGTTCGTCACCGGCTACGCCGAAACGGCCGTCCTGAACCACGGCCACCTCGCGCCCGGCATGGAGGTCGTCACCAAGCCGTTCGAGATGGCCGAGCTCGGCCGCCGGATCGGCCGGCTGCTCGGAGAGGGCTGATCGCAACGAGGCGGCGCAAGCCGCGCGGCGACACCCCCGCCTTGCCGGCGAGCGGTCCGGACCGGGACGGACACGGTTCGGGACAGGCCGTCGCATCGTTAGCCGCGCGTGCAACCGAAATCGCTAGCCACGACTTGTTGCAGAGGTTTCCACGCAGCCGGAAGAGCGGTCGATGCTCGAAAAACGCTTCACGATCAACGAGGACGACGACGGCTCCTGGTCGGTGGTCGATGCGGAGACCGATGGGCCGACGGTGGTCCGCGACAAGCCGCTGGTCCGCCTCGCGGAGGCGGAAGCGCGCGATGCGGCAAACCTTCTCAACATGATCGAGCGCATGCGCGTCCAGCAGCCGATGCCGGCGCAGCCGGCCGTGTCGTCCCTGCATCCGTTTCTAAACCCCTTGCGCTGATCGATCGCGGCCGCCCGGCCGCAACGGCAGCCGGCGCGGATGCGCAGACCGTCGTGGCTACGGAAACATCGGCACCGCCGAGCGCATCCATTCGCGTCGTCCGGTTCTTTCGCTCCGGACGCAACGCAACGGGTGCCGTCGGTCATGTTCGTGTCGGCGCGCATCGAGGTGGAGGGACGCCGGGTCCTGATCGTCGAAGCCGAGACGGAACTGGCGGCCGACATGGCGGCCTGGGTCCGCATCAACGGCGGCGAAGTGGTCGGCGAACTGGCGTCGCCGGAGGCGGCGATAACCGCGCTCGACCACCGACCGGATTTCGATGCCGTGATGGTGGACGTCGAGACGGCCAACGGCTTGGCGCCGTTGCTCGTCGACACGTTCGAGCAACGACACGTCGACGTGATCTGGATCATCGGCCACGACGGCTGGTTCTTCGACCCGAACGAGGAAGCCTACGCATATCGGCTCGCGGGCGACCCCGACAACGTCGTCCGGGTCCGGTGGCCGCGAACCTAAAGGACTCTGCCGCCAGCTCCCGTCAGCTCTGGCACCCTTGGCCGTAGGCCGAGCGACGAGCCGCCGGCGCCTTCGCCGATCATGTCTTCAGAAGCCACGCGTGCTCGGGGGCGTTGTGGAAGCGCCAGGTCCGCGTCGAGCCGGCCATCACGTTGAGGTAATAGAGGTCGTAGCCGTGCACGGCGGCGCAGGGGTGGTAGCCGCGCGGCACCAGCGTCACGTCGCCGTCCTCCACCGCCATCGCCTCGTCGAGTTCGCGCACGCCGTTCGCGTCGGCGTCGGTGTAGACGCGCTGGAAGGCGAAGCCCTGCGGCGGGTCGAGCCGGTGGTAGTAGGTCTCCTCCAGGTGCGACTCGCGCGGCAGGTCGTTCTGGTCGTGCTTGTGCGGCGGGTAGCTCGACGTATTGCCGGCGGGCGTCACCACCTCCACCACGAGCAGTCCGTCGGCCTCGGCGGTTTCGGGCAGGATGTTGGTGACGTGCCGGACGTTGGAGCCGACGCCGCGCACTTCCTGACTGGCGTCGTCCTCGCCGATCACGCGCGGCGGGCGCGCGTTCGGCGTGCCGGGCGCGGTGCAGACCGCGAGCTCGACGTCGGTCTCCGCCGTCGCGGTCCAGTCGATCGCGGCCGGCACGTAGACCGACGACGGCTTGCCGTCGAACGGCGACATGCGTCGCCCGAGCGTGCCGAAGTCGGCGTTCCCGGCGCGGATCGCCGCGCGGCCGGACACCAGCACCAGGCAGGCCTCGCGCTTTGCCTCGCCGCCCGCGGCCGTTTCGCCCGCCTTCAGCTTGTGGAGCGCGAAGCCGACATGCCGCCAGCCGGCGGAGGCCGGCGTCACGTCGATGAGCTTGCCGCCTGTTCCGTGCGGCTTGACCAGGAGTCTCGACATGGCTCCGCTCCCGCTCAGCGCAAACCGGCCGCTTCGATGAAGCGCGTCAGGTTCTCGTAGCCGAGCTTCACGTAGGTCGCGGGATGCGCCTTTCGCGGGTCCTGCTCGGCCTCGATGACGATCCAGCCGTCGTAGCCGACGAGCTCCTCCAGCACCGAGACGTAGTCCACCGAGCCGTCGCCCGGCACGGTGTAGACGCCGGCGAGCACGGCCGTCAGGAACGACCAGTCCTCGGCGAGCGCTTGGCGCGCGACGTCGGCCCGCACGTCCTTGACGTGGACGTGGACGATCCGGTCGCGGTAGCGCCGCGCGAGGTCGGCCGGGTCGGCGCCGCCCCAGGTCGCGTGGCCGGTGTCGAGCAGGAGGGTGAAGGCGTCGCCGGTCCCCGCCATCAGGCGCTCGATCTCGTCGCCGGTCTGCACCACGGTGCCCATGTGATGATGGTAGGCGATGCGCAGGCCCTCCGCGGCGAGCAGCTCGGCGAAGCGCGTCAGGCGCGGCAGGAAGCGCTCCCATTCGGCGTTCCCGAGCACCGGCCGGGCGCGCAGGGGCGCCGTCTCGTCGCCGTGGACCGTGCGGGTGCATTCGCAGACGATGAAGACGTCCGTGCCCGCGCCCTTCATCAGGTCGATGTGCGGGCGCGCGGCCGCGAACTCGGCGTCCGCGTCGCGGTCGAGCAGGAAAGTCGAGTACCAGCCGCCGACGAAGGCCATGCCGTATTCGCCGAGCTTGGCCTTCAGCGCCGCCGGCTCGCGCGGGAACTTGTTGCCGAGCTCCATGCCCTGGATGCCGATGGCCTGCGCCTCCGACAGGCACTGATCCAGCGGGATGTCGCCGCCGATCTCCAGCTTGTCGTCGTTCGACCAGCAGATCGGGTTGGCGCCGATGCGGATCATGGGGTCGTTTCCTTCGGAATGGACAGGGACGGAACGGTTCAAGCCGCCGCGGCGGCCTTGGCGCCGGCGGCGTCCTGCCAGGCGGAAACCAGCGTCGCGAAGCGGCGCGCCATGTCGGCGACCGCTTCCTCGTCGTCGATCGTGCCAGCGAGCCAGCGCCGCGCGGCGTCGGCGAAGATGGTGCGCCCGACGGCGAAACCCTTCACCATGCCGACATCGGCGACGGCGCGGAACGCTTCCGCCAGCTCGCGCTCCGGCGCCTCGAGACCGAGCAGCACGATGCCGCGGCAGTATTCGTCTCGCGCCGCGATCACCCGCTCGATCCTGTCCCAGGCGGCGCGGCTCGTTTGCGGCTCCAGCTTCCACCAGTCCGGCCGGATGCCGAGGTCGTAGACGCGCTCCACGACGCGGGCCACCGTGTCGTCGCCGAGGGGCCCATGCTTGCCGGCGATGATCTCCACCAGAAGCTCGCGGCCGACGGTTCGCGCAGCGTCGTACAAGCGCAGCAATTCGCGTTCCTGCTTCGCCCGGAGGTCGGCCGCATCGTCCGGATGGTAGAAGCACAGGCACTTGACGACGTGGTCCACCGGCCAGGACGTCAGGTGGCTGCCCAGATCCGGCATGCGGTCGAAGTCCAGCGGGCGCGAGCCCGGCTCCTCCACAGGCCGGCCGATCCAGAAGCCGTGCGCCTGCGCCTTGAACAGAGCGCGCTGCCCGTAGGTGCCGTCGAGCAGCATGCCGAAGTTCGGCCGCCCGGCGGCGACGCGCGCCGCCGCGGCGACGGTGAGCACCTTGAAGTCCTCGATGCGCTCGCGCGGCGCGCCCGCGGCGTCCGCCATCGCGTCGAGCTGCATGCGGTGGTCGCAGGCGAGCGCCATCAGCCGCTCCGGCGCCGGCCGGCGCGTCGTCGCCCAATGGACGTGGTTGAGGTCCCGGTCCAGGCGCAGGCGGCGCGTGACCTGCGCTTTCGCGAGAAACGCGTCGAGCTCAGGCAACGTCGGGTATTCCGGCGAGCACAGGAGGCGCGACACCGCGAAGGCGCCGCAGGCGTTCGCCATCGTGGCGCATTCGGCGGCCGGCTTGCCGCGCAGCCAGCCGGCTAGGAAGCCGGACATGAAGGCGTCGCCGGCGCCGAGCACGTTGTACACCTCGATCGGAAAGCCGCGACCGGCGACGCCGTCGTCGAGGCTGTCGACCGGTCCCTCGAACACGATGCAGCCCATGGCGCCGCGCTTCAGGACGAGCGTCGCCGCGGTCAGCGCCCGGATCGCCTTGAGCGCCGCCAGCGGCTCGTCCTTCGCCCCGGCGATCATCATCTCCTCTTCCGTGCCGACCACGAGGTCGCAGTCCGGCAGGACGGTCTGGAGCTTGGCGGACACCGCGTCGGAGGCGACGAACCGCTCGAAGCCGGCGGCGTGACCGGCGAGGCCCCAGAGGTTCGGGCGGTAGTCGACGTCGAACACGACCTTGCCGCCGTTGCTCTTGGCGAGGCGGATGGCTTTGCGCTGCGCTCGTTCCGTGTTCTCCCGCGAGAAGTGCGTGCCGGTGACGACCACCGCGCCGGCCGCGGCGATCAGGTCCTCGGGCACGTCCGCCTCGCACAGCGCCATGTCGGCGCAGTCCGAGCGGTAGAAGATCATCGGCGACACGCCGTCGTCCTCGACGGCCAGCAGCACCAGCGCGGTGAGACGGTCCGGATCGATCGTGACGCCGCGCGTGTCGACGCCCTCGCGGGCGAGCTGCTCGCGCACGAAGCCGCCCATCTGCTCGGCCCCGACGCGCGTGAGAAGCGCCGATCGCAGGCCGAGCCGCGCCGTGCCGATCGCGATGTTGGCGGGGCAGCCGCCGACCGATTTGGCGAAGCTCGAAACGTCCTCCAGCCGCGAGCCGATCTGCTGGCCGTAGAGGTCGACCGAGCAGCGGCCGATCGTCACGACGTCGAGCGCCTTCGCCATGCGTGTCGTCTCCTCCCGCGCGAACCGCGCTCGCGCAAGCGCCGCGCCGCCGATCGGCGAGCGCCATCCGGGATCCAAGCGCGGCCGACGCGATCGGACCAACAAAGAACACGCCGTCGGCCAAGCGTCAATACGGAACAAAAATTCCGTTTGATGAGCGAGTCGTATGAAAGTTCCGTTACAGCACTCCGGACTCGTCGCTGATCGTCGCGGCGCCGCGTCGCCGGTCGGCGACCGCGACGGCGAGGGTGATGGCGAGGGACATGGTCGCCGACAACGAGCGGAAGCCCTTGAAATCGTCCTCCACCACCTCGAACCACAGGCGGTCCAGGCCGACCAGCGGGCTGAACGGGCTGTCGGTGATCACGACGAGCGGCGTGCCGTTCTCCGCGATCTGCCGCGCGTGGGAAACGGTGGCGGAGGCGTAGGGCGTGAAGGAGATCGCCAGCGCAGCATCGCGCCGCGTGGCGAAGGAAACCGTTTCCGGGTCGGTGCCGGCCGCCGACCCGATCAGCGTGTTGCGGATCCCGAGCTTGCCGAGCGCGTAGCCGAGGTACGACGTCACCGGATACGAACGGCGCTGCGCGACGAGGTAGATGGTTTCGGCCTCGGCCAGCATCCGCGCCGCCTCGTCGAGGTCGGCGAGGTCGATGCGGTCGTGCAGGGCGGTGACGGAGCGGGCGGCCGCGCCGCAAAAGCCGTCGAGCAGGGCGGCCGAGCGCGAACGATCGCCGTTCTTCGCCCGCAGCGAGAGCAGCCGGTCGTCGTAGTTCGAAACATGGTTGCGCAACCGCGCGCGGAACACCGACTGCAGGTCCGTGAAGCCGGCGAAGCCGAGCGCTTGGCTGAAGCGCACGAGCGTCGAGGGCTGGACGCCGGCATGCTCGGCGATGCTCGCCGCCGTGCCGAGCGCGATCTCGTCGGGCTGGGCGATCGCGAAGGCCGCCACCTGCTTCAGCCGCTTGGGCAGCCGCACCCCGCCGTTCGCCAGCCGCTCGCGCAACTCCGCGAAGGTTTCGGGCGGAGCGACAACCGCGGGCGAATTGCCGGGCGGCGCGTCGGCTTCGGCGATCGGGTCCATGCGCGGCATGATAGCGGATGCGGCGCCGCGCTCAAGCGCGCCGTTGGCGAGCTTGTTGACAGGCGACGCGTTCCGGAATAGCCATTCGCTTTGGGATAAAACGGCAAGGACGTTCCAAATCGTCCTGCCGGTGAAAGGGACGGAGCGCGGCTTGCGGCCCCGTCCCCGGGAGACGACGTTTGAACGCCTTCGCGCTCAATCACATCGTGGCGCCGCGGCTCGACGCCGCATCGTTCTTCGCGCTGGCGAAGACGCTCGGGATCGCGGCGGTGGAAATCCGCAACGACCTCGCCGGCGTTCCGCTCGCCGACGGCGCGAGCCCCGCATCGGTGCGCGAGCAGGCGGCAACCGCAGGCGTGCGGATCGTTTCGGTGAACGCGCTGCAACGCTTCAACGACTGGTCGCCGACGCGCGCGGCCGAGGCCGAGGCGCTTGCCGCCGCCGCCCGTGCGAGCGGCGCCGAGGCGCTGGTTCTGTGCCCGGTGAACGAGGCGGGCTGGCGGGAAGGAGACGACGCGCGAAACGCCGCACTCGACGAAGCGCTCATCAATCTCGCGCCGATCCTGGAGCGCTTCGAGATCGTCGGGCTCGTCGAGCCGCTGGGTTTCGCCGAATGCTCGCTGCGCTTCAAGCGCGATGCGGTGGCGGCGATCGACCGCGTCGGCCGGGCGGACCGCTTCCGCCTCGTCCACGACACGTTCCACCATTTCGTCGCGGGCGAGACCGAGACGTTCCCCGCGCGCACCGGCCTCGTCCACGTTTCGGGCGTCGAGGACCCTGGCGTGCCGCGGGAGGCCATGCGCGACGGGCACCGCGCGCTCGTGACGGAGCGCGACCGGATCGACAACGTCGGGCAGATCAAAGCCCTCGTCGCCGGCGGCTACGACGGCGTCCTGTCGTTCGAGCCGTTCGCTGCGGAGGTGGCGAACGATCCGGCGATCGCCGACTCGCTGCGTGCCAGCATCGCGATCATCGAACGGGGCTTGCGCGCCGAAGGCTAACGGGCGACCGATAGGCTGTCATCAACGGGGACGCGCCGGGAGGAACGGGCGTCCGCCGCAACGGGAGGACCAACCTCATGAAGCGCATTCTTCTGGCGCTCGCCGCCACCGCGGCGATCACCGCGCAGGCCTCGGCCGCCGACATCGGCGTTTCCATGGCGCTGTTCGACGACAACTTCCTGACCGTCTTGCGCAACGGCATGCAGGACGCGGCCGCGAAGAAGACCGACATGAACCTGCAGGTCGAGGACGCCACCAACGACGTCGGCAAGCAGCTCAACCAGATCCAGAACTTCATCGCGCAAGGCGTCGACGGCATCATCGTCAATCCGGTCGACACGGACGCGACGTCCCAGATGACGAAGCTCGCGTCCGACGCCGGCATCCCCCTCGTCTACGTCAACCGCCAGCCGGCCGACATCGACGCCCTGCCGGCCAAGGTCGCCTTCGTCGGCTCGGACGAGAAGGTGTCCGGCACGCTGCAGACGCAGGAAGTCTGCAAGCTGATGGGCGGCAAGGGCGACGTCGTCGTGCTGATGGGCGAATTGTCGAACCAGGCCGCCCGCCAGCGCACCCAGGACATCGAGGACGTGATCGCCAAGGAGCCCTGCACGGGCATGAAGATCCTGGAGAAGCAGACGGCCAACTGGCAGCGCACCCAGGCCACCGACCTGATGACCAACTGGATCTCGGCGGGCTTGAAGCCGGCCGCGGTGATCTCCAACAACGACGAGATGGCGATCGGCGCGATCCAGGCGCTCAAGGCCGCCGGCGTCAACGACGTGATCGTCGCCGGCATCGACGCGACGCAGGACGGCCTGGCGGCGATGAAGGCCGGCGACCTGAAGGTCACGGTGTTCCAGAACGCCGCGGGCCAGGGCGCCGGCGCGGTCGACGCGATGGAGAAGCTGATCAAGGGCGAGGACGTGCAGAAGGTCGTCGACGTGCCCTTCGAGCTCGTGACGCCGGCGAACCTCGCGACCTACGAAGCCAAGAACTGATCGGAGGCGGGGGCCTCGGCCGCAAGTCGGCGCCCCCGCCGCCTCGTTCCATCCATCGAGAAGCCGGAGCCATGACCCGTTTCACGCTGTCCGCCGCGCTCGCGGTTCTCCTCGCCGGCGCCTTCGCGGCGCCTTCGCTCGCCGAAACGGTGGGCGTTTCCATGGCGCGCGCCGACTCGGTGTTCCTCACCATTCTGCGCCAGGGCATGGAGGCCCGCGCGGCGAAGATGCCGGACGTCCGGCTGCAGGTCGAGGACGCGCAGAACGATCCGCAGCGGCAGCTCGACCAGATCCGCAACTTCATCGCCGCCAAGGTCGACGCGATCGTCGTCGCGGCCGTGGACGGCGACGGCACGCCGGCGATGACCAGGCTCGCCTCCGAGGCCGGCATCCCGATCGTCTACGCCGTGCACCCGCCGGCCGACCAGAAGTCGCTGCCGGAGAAGGCCGCCTTCGTCGGTTCCGACGAGGTGCAGTCCGGCACGATGCAGACGAAAGAGGTTTGTCGCCTCCTTGGCGGCAAGGGCGCGGCCTACGTCTTGATGGGGCCGCTCAATAACCAGTCCTCGATCGTGCGCACCAAGGACATCGAGGACGTGCTGGCGACGCCGGAATGCTCAGGCATCACCGTGGTCGACCGGCAGGCCGCCGGCTGGGACCGCATCGAGGCGCAGAACGTCATGACCAACTGGCTGTCGTCGGCCGCCGCGTTCGACGCGGTGATCGCCAACAACGACGAGATGGCAATCGGCGCGATCCAGGCGATGAAGGCGGTCGGCCGCGACCCGAAGAGCGTCGTCGTCGCCGGCATCGACGCGACGCCCGACGGCCTCGCGGCGATGAAGGCGGGCGACCTCGACGTCACCGTGTTCCAGAACGCGACGGCGCAGGGCGGGGCGTCCGTGGACGCGGCCGTGAAGCTCGCCAAGGGCGAGACGACAGAGCGCGAGATCTGGGTGCCGTTCGAGCTGGTGACGCCGGGCAACATGGCGACCTACGAGACGCCGTGACGGCTGCCGCCGCACGGGGAGCGGCGGCTTCCCGGGCGCACCGGCCGGAGGAGGGAGCGATGTCGGCACACACGATCAGCCCGGCGACCATGCGGGCGGTGCGCGAAAGCGGGGCGGTTCCGGGCTCGGACTACGTCCTGGAGGTGGATGGCGTCCGTAAGGCGTTTCCGGGCGTCGTCGCGCTGGACGACGTCCAGTTCCGCGTGCGCCGCGGCAGCGTCCACGCCCTGATGGGCGAGAACGGCGCCGGCAAGTCGACGCTGATGAAGATCATCGCCGGCATCTATACGCCGGACGAGGGCGAGGTGCGGCTGCGCGGCCAGCGCATCCGCCTCGCGGGGCCGCTCGACGCGCTGGAGAACGGCATCGCCATGATCCATCAGGAACTGAACCTGATGCCGTTCATGACGGTGGCCGAGAACATCTGGATCCGCCGCGAGCCGTTGACGCGCCTCGGCTTCGTCGACCACGGCGAGTTGCGCCGACGAACCGAGAAGCTGTTCGCCGACCTCTCCATCGACGTCGACCCGGACGCCGAAACGCAGACCCTCTCCATCGCGTCCCGCCAGATGGTCGAGATCGCGAAAGCCGTGTCCTACGAGTCCGACGTCCTGATCATGGACGAGCCGACCTCGGCGCTCACTGAGCGCGAGGTGGAGCACCTGTTCCGCATCGTCCGGCAGCTGCGCGAACAGGGCAAGGGCATCGTCTACATCACGCACAAGATGGACGAGCTGGCGCAGATCGCCGACGAGGTGTCGATCTTCCGCGACGGCAAGTACATCGGCACGGAGGACGCCAAGACCGTCACCCGCGACGACATCATCCGCATGATGGTCGGGCGCGAGCTGACGCAGATGTTCCCGAAGGAGGACGCGAAGATCGGCGAGGTCGTCATGCAGGTGCGCGACCTGACGCTCGGGACGGTGTTCCGGGACGTGTCGTTCGACCTGCGCGCCGGCGAGATCCTCGGGCTCGCCGGCCTCGTCGGCTCGGGCCGCTCCAACATCGCCGAAACGCTGTTCGGCGTGACGCCGGCGACCGGCGGCACGATCGCGCTGTTCGGCCGAGAGGTGAGAGTCGACAGCCCGGCCGTCGCCATGCGGCACGGCATGGCGTTCCTGACGGAGGACCGCAAGGACACCGGCTGCTTCCTGCCGCTCGACATCACCGAGAACATGCAGATGGCGCTGATCCAGGACCGTTTCACCGCGGCCGGCTTCGTGCGCCAGCGCGAGGTGAGCGAGCGTTGCGAGGCGATGGCGAAGGTCATGCGCGTCAAGACGCCCGACCTCGACGAGCGCATCGTCAACCTGTCGGGCGGCAACCAGCAGAAGGTGCTGATCGGCCGCTGGCTGCTGACGAAGCCCAAGATCCTGATCCTCGACGAGCCGACGCGCGGCATCGACGTCGGCGCCAAGGCCGAGATCCACCGACTGATCTCCAAGCTCGCCGGCGAGGGCCTGGCGGTGCTGATGATCTCGTCGGAACTGCCCGAGGTGCTCGGCATGAGCGACCGCGTCATGGTGGTGCACGCGGGGCGCGTCACCGGCATCCTCGACCGGGCGGACGCTAGCCAGGAAAAGGTGATGGACCTCGCCTCGAAGTAGGAAGAACGGCGGTTGGACCGAAGCGCGGCAGGAAGCGCCGGGTCGACCGGACGAACGGCAACCGGGGAGGTTGAACGATGACTTTGCAGGAAGCGACCCACGGCGGCGTGCCGCCGGCGCCGGCCGTCGACCAGCCGGCACGGCGCC
>CAXUCL010000038.1:0-6144 GCA_964249395.1 uncultured Rhizobiaceae bacterium | reverse complement strand
TGCAGGTCTCGGTGATCGGCATCATCGCCGTCGGCGTCACGCAGGTGATCATCACGAGCGGCGTCGACCTGTCGTCCGGCTCGGTGGTGGCCTTCACCGCGATGGTGGCTGCGAGTCTCGCGCAGAACCCGGACTACGCTCGCGCCGTTTACCCGACACTGACCGGCCTGCCGGTGATCCTGCCGGTGCTGGCGGGACTCGCGGTCGGTCTCGGCGCCGGCCTCGTCAACGGCTGGCTGATCGCCTACACGGGCATTCCGCCCTTCATCGCGACGCTCGGCATGATGGTTGCGGCGCGCGGCGCGGCCAAGTGGTACACCGGCGGCCAGCCGGTCTCGATGCTGTCGAACGACTACGCGGCGATCGGCGCCGGCGCGACGCCGGTGATCATCTTCCTGGCGGTCGCCCTGATCTTCCACGTGGCGCTGCGCTACACGCGCTACGGCAAGTTCACCTACGCCATCGGCGCCAACCGGCAGGCGGCCGTGGTGTCGGGCATCAACGTGCCGCGCCACCTGATCCTGGTCTACGCCATCGCCGGCACCTTGTCGGGCCTGGCCGGCATCGTCACCTCGGCGCGCGCCGTGTCCGGCCAGGCCGGCATGGGCGTCGCCTACGAGCTCGACGCGATCGCCGCGGCCGTCATCGGCGGCACCTCGCTCGCCGGCGGCGTCGGGCGCATCACCGGCACGGTGATCGGCGTGGTGATCCTCGGCGTGATGACGTCGGGCTTCACGTTCCTGCGGATCGACGCCTACTACCAGGAGATCGTCAAGGGCGTCATCATCGTCGCCGCCGTGATCGCCGACCAGTACCGCCAGCGCAAGCGAGCCCGGGTTTGAGCGGGAGCGGGCGCAGCGGCATGGCAGCGGACACGATCGGCGTCGGCCTCGTCGGCACCGGCTTCATGGGCAAGTGCCACGCGCTCGCCTGGAACGCGGTGGCGGCGACTTTCGGCGAAGCGCGGCGTCCGCGCCTCGCGCACCTCGCCGACGCGCGGGCGGACCTGGCGCAGGCGAAGGCGGCCGAGTTCGGCTTCGCGGCTTCGAGTGGCGATTGGCGCGACGTGGTCGCCGATCCGGCGGTGGAGGTCGTGTCGATCGCCGCGCCGAACCCGCTCCACGCGCAGATCGCGCTCGCGGCCTTCGCGGCCGGCAAGCACGTCTGGTGCGAGAAGCCGATGGCGACGGCGCGCGACGACGCCCGCGCCATGCTGGACGCGGCCAAGGGGTCGGGGCGCGTCGCGGCGCTCGGCTACAACTACGTCCAGAACCCGGCGGTCCGGCAGATGGAGGGCCTGATCCGAGACGGCGCGATCGGCGCGGTGAACCACGTCCGGCTGGAGATGGACGAGGACTTCATGGCCGATCCGGACGCGCCCTTCGCGTTCAAGAACGGCGCCTCGTCCGGCTACGGCGCGCTGGACGACTTCGCCGTGCATCCCTTGTCGATCCTGTGGCGCCTCGCCGGTCCGGTGGCGAGCGTGATCTGCGACCAGGCGAAACCCTACGCGGCGCGCGAAGGCCGCGCCGTCGAGACGCACGAGATCGCGAGCGCGTTGCTGCGCCTGGCGAGCGGCGCGACCGGCGTGCTGGTCGCCAACCGCACCGCCTGGGGCCGCAAGGGGCGCATTGCCTGCCAGGTCTTCGGGTCGAAGGGCACGCTTCTCTACGACCAGGAGCGGATGAACGAGTTCCAGCTCTTCACCCGCGACGGTGACGAGCGGCTCCAGGGCTTCCGCACGGTGCTCGCCGCGCCCGTCCACGAGCCCTACGGCCGCTTCGTGCCGGCGCCCGGCCACGGGCTCGGCTTCAACGACCTGAAGGTCATCGAGGCGCACGAGTTCCTGGCCGCGATCAGCGGGCGCCCGGCGCGTCTCGTCGATTTCGAAACCGGCTTCCGCATCGAGGAGACAGTCCACGCCATGGCGCGCTCGGCCGTCGAGCGGCGCTGGATCGACGTTCCCGCTTGACCCACCGTCCGAACCGCTAACCGTCCACTGGAACACCCCGCATGACCCTGAAGATCGGCGTGATCGGCACCGGCGCGATCGGCCAGGAACACATCCAGCGCCTTCATTCCAAACTCGCCCGCGCGAGCGTGGTCGCGGTGAACGACATCGACGCCGATGGCGCGAAGGCCGCCGCCAACCGGTTCTGCCCCGGCGCGGCGGTGCACGCGGCCGGGCAGGGCGTCGTGGACGACCCGAACGTCGACGCCGTGGTCGTCACGTCCTGGGGGCCGAGTCACGAGGAGTTCGTCCTGGCGGCGGTGGCGGCAGGCAAGCCGGTGTTCTGCGAGAAGCCGCTCGCCACCACGGCCGCGGCCTGCCGACGCATCGTCGACGCGGAGGTCGCCAGCGGTCGCCACCTCGTGCAGGTCGGCTTCATGCGGCGCTACGACGCCGGCTATCGCCTCCTGAAGGAGACGATCGACGCCGGCGCGATCGGCGCGCCGCTCATGCTCCATTGCGCGCACCGCAACCCGAGCGTGCCGGCGCACTACACCGGCGACATGGGTATCACCGACACGTTCATTCACGAGATCGACGTCTTGCGCTGGCTGATCGGCGACGACTACGAGAGCGCGCAGGTGATCGGCGCCCGCCAGACGCGTCACGCGGCGAACGGCCTCGACGACCCGTACATGGTGATCCTGCGAACGGTGGGCGGGATCGTCATCGACACCGAAATCTTCGTGAACTGCCGGTTCGGCTACGACATCCAGTGCCAGGTGGTCGGCGAGGACGGGACCGCCAGCCTGCCGGAGCCCGCGACCGTGCCGATGCGCCGGGCGGGCGTGAGCGGCCGCGCCCTTCTGATGGACTGGAAGCTGCGCTTCCTCGACGCCTACGACGTCGAGCTGCAGGAATGGGTCGACGCGACGCTGGCGGGCCTGAGCGACGGCCGAGGCCGGGTGACGGGGCCGACCGCCTGGGACGGCTACTTCGCCGCCGTCACCTCGGACGCCTGCGTGGAAGCGAAGGCGAGCGGCGCGGTCGTGCGGATCGAGACCGGCGGGCGGCCGGCCTTCTACGCCTGACGACGGCGATCGGCGGGCCGCCCCGGGCAAGGCGGCCTGCCGCGAACGGACTGAAGGGAACGGAAACGATGACGGGTTCGACGGTGCGCCTGACGACCGCGCAGGCCCTGGTGCGCTTCATGGCGGCGCAGAAGACGGTGGTGGCCGGCCGGACGCTGCCGATCTTCGCCGGCTGCTGGGCGATCTTCGGCCACGGCAACGTCGCCGGCATCGGCGAGGCGCTCCACGGCATGAAGGACGAGTTCCCGACCTTTCGCGCCCACACCGAGCAGGGCATGGCGCACGCGGCGATCGCCTTCGCCAAGGCCAGCTTCCGGCGCCGCTTCATGGCCTGCACCACGTCGATCGGGCCGGGCGCCCTGAACCTCGTCACGGCGGCGGGCGTCGCGCACGTCAACCGGCTGCCGGTCCTGTTCCTGCCCGGCGACGTGTTCGCCAACCGGCTGCCGGACCCGGTGCTGCAGCAGGTCGAGGACTGGGGGGACGGCACAATCACCGCTTCCGACTGCTTCCGGCCCGTGTCGCGCTACTTCGACCGCATCCAGCGGCCCGAGCAGCTGATTCCGGCCCTCGGCCGCGCCATGCAGGTGCTGACCGACCCGGTGGACTGCGGGCCGGTGACGCTGTCGATCTGCCAGGACGTGCAGGCCGAGGCCTACGACTTTCCCGAGCGTTTGTTCGAGGCGCGCGTGTGGACGCAGCGCCGGCCGCGCCCGGACGAGGACGAGCTCGCGCGCGCCGTCGCGCTGATCCGCGGGGCGGAGCGGCCGATGATCGTCGCGGGCGGCGGCGTGCTCTACTCGGACGCGACCGCCGATCTTCTCGCCTTCGCCGAGGCGCACGGCGTGCCCGTCGCCGTCACGCAGGCCGGCAAGTCGTGTATCGACGAGACGCACGACCTGGCACTCGGCGCGGTCGGCGTCACGGGCACGTCGGCGGCAAACGCGCTGGCGCACGACGCCGACCTCGTGCTGGCGGTGGGCACCCGCCTGCAGGACTTCACCACCGGCTCCTGGGCGCTGTTCCGCGAGGAACGCCTGACGGTGATCGGCCTCAACGTCGCGCCCTACGACGCCTCGAAGCACGGCGGCGTGCCCTTGATCGCCGACGCCCGCGTCGGTTTGCGGCTCCTGTCGGACGCGCGCGGAGACTGGCCGCCGGAACGTCAGGCCGGCCGCGCCCACGCCGAGCGGGTGCGCTGGGTCGAGGCGGCGGAGCGGGCGCTGGCCGCGACGAACGCCGAGAAGCCGTCCGACGCGCAGGTGATCGGCGCGGTGGCGCGGGCGCGCGGCACGGCGGACACCGTGGTGGTCTGCGCCGCCGGCGGTTTGCCGGGCGAACTGGAGAAGCTCTGGACACCGGCCAGACCCGGCGGCTACCACATGGAATACGGCTTCTCCTGCATGGGCTACGAGATCGCCGGGGGCCTCGGGGTGAAGATGGCGCGCCCCGACGCCGACGTGATCGTCATGGTCGGCGACGGCTCGTACATGATGCTGAACTCCGAGCTCGCGACTTCCGTGATGCTGGGCAAGAAGATCACCGTCGTGCTCCTCGACAACCGGGGCTACGGCTGCATCCACCGGCTGCAGGTCGCGTCCGGCGGCGCCGGCTTCAACAACCTGCTCGAAGACTGCACCCAGGCGGTTTACCCCGAGATCGACTTCGTTGCGCACGCCCGCGCGATGGGCGCGGACGCGCGGAAAGTGGGCTCGATCGCCGACCTGGAGGCGGCGCTGAAGGAAACCGCGGCGAACGAGCGCTCCACCGTGATCCTGATCGACACCCACCCGCTGATCGTGACGGAGGCCGGCGGCCATTGGTGGGACGTCGTGGTACCGGAAACCTCGGGCCGGCCCGAGATCGCCGCGGCGCGCGAGCGCTACGAGGCCGAGCGCCGCTTCCAGCGCGCACTCAACTGACGGAGCGGTCCGACCTCATGAAGATCGCTCTCGACCCTTACATGCACCGGCACCTGCCGCTGCCCGAGCTGTGCCGCAAGACGGCCGAGCTCGGCTTCGATCACATCGAGCTCAGCCCTCGCGCCGACTTCCTGCCGTGGTGGGTGCGCCCGCGCGCCCACCGGGAGCGGATCGCCGAGTTCCGCAAAGCCCTGTCCGACCATGGCGTCAAGCTCGCGTCCGTCCTGCCGATGTACCGCTGGGCGAGCCCGCACGAGGACGAGCGGCTTGCGGCGGTCGGCTATTGGCGCGAGGCGATCCGGGCGACCGTCGCCATGGGCTGCGACACGATGAACTCCGAGTTCGGGCGCGGGCCGTCGCCCGACCGCGGCCACCGCACGGGCGGCTGCTGCGGGGGCGGCGGCGGCACGTTCACGCACGAGCATTCGGAAGCCGCCTGGTGGCGCTCGATGGAGGAGCTGGTGCCGGTCCTCGAGCGCGAAGGCGTCACGCTCAACATGGAGCCGCACCCGGAGGACTGGTGCGAAACGCTGCATCCGGCGATCGACATCGTGAAGACGATCGGCTCGCCGAACGTCCGCTTCCTCTACTGCGCGCCGCACACCTTCTATTTCGGCGACGACATGGCCGGAATGATCCGCGACGCCGGCGCCCTTCTCGCCCACGTCCACGTCGCCGACACCTGGAACCACAAGGCGTCGTCGGGCCTGCGCTACATCGTCAACCCGCCGGGTGCCAAGGTGACGGTTCACCAGCACATGGACATCGGGCAGGGGGAGGTGGACTGGGACATGTTCTTCGCGTCCTTGGCCGCGATCGGCTTCGACGGCATCGTCACGGCCTGCGTCTTCGGCTGGGAAGAGCGCGCCGACGCGTCCGGCCGCTTCATGCGCGAGCGCATCAAACACTACGTCGACAAGTACTTTTCCAAGGTCGCCTGAGGCGCGGCTCCAGCGGACGGATGGCTTCATTGAACGAGATCGGACATTTCATCGACGGCGCGCGCGTTGCCAGCACATCGGGCCGGTTCGCCGACGTGTTCAACCCGGCGACGGGTCAGGTGTCGGGACGCGTCGCGCTGGCGAGCGCGGCCGAGCTGGGCCGCGCCGGGGACGGCGCCAAAGCGGCGCAGCCCGCCTGGGCCGCCACCAACCCGCAGCGCCGGGCGCGGGTGTTCATG
>CAXUCL010000037.1:7513-17628 GCA_964249395.1 uncultured Rhizobiaceae bacterium | reverse complement strand
CCGCGACGCTCGAAGCCTCGAAGCTCATGAAAACCAAGCTCGACCTCGCCGCCTCGAACTTCGCGACGCAGGGCGACGGCAACCATTTCGCCTATGTCGGAACGCTGCGCTCGACCGGCGAAACGGTGCTCGTCACGCATCACGGCTCGCGCGGGCCGGGCGCCGCGCTCTACAAGGACGGCATGCGCCTGGCCGAGCGGACGCGGCTGGAGAAGTCACCCGAAACGCTGAAAGCCAACGCCTGGATCGAGGCGGACACCGCGGACGGCGACGACTATTGGGCGGCGCTGCAGGCGATCCGGGTCTGGACGAAGGCCAGCCATTTCGCGATCCACGATCGGGCGGCCGAGCGGCTCGGCGCGCGCGTCTCCGACCGCTTCTGGAACGAGCACAACTTCGTCTTCCGCAAGAGCGACGGGCTGTTCTACCATGCCAAGGGCGCGACGCCGGCCTTCCCCGGTTGGGCGGCGGACGCGGGCGACCTCACCCTCATCCCGCTCAACATGGCGCAGCCGATCCTGATCGTGCGCGGCTCCGACGCGCCGAACGGGCTCGGCTTCTCGCCGCACGGCGCGGGCCGCAACTTCAGCCGCACCCGGCACAGGCGCTTGCTCGGCGACCGGCCGGAGGCCGAGATCGTCGCGGACGAGACGGAGGGCATCGACGCCCGCTTCTTCTGCGGCATCCCGGACGTGTCCGAGCTGCCGGGCGCCTACAAGGACGCCGCGACGGTGCGGGCGCAGATCGCCCGCTTTCGCCTCGCCGAGGTCGTCGACGAGGTGATCCCGCACGGCTGCATCATGGCGGGAGACTGGGAGCGCGACGCCCCCTGGCGCCGGAAGAAGTCGGCGCCGGCCGTGTGACGGTGAGTCCGGCCGCCGGCGCTCGACCGGCAACCGACGCGCGACGCACGTTGCCGACACGATCTGCAGCGCGGCGACCAAAGCCAGGAATGCGTTCTCGCGCCAGCGCGACGGCGCGAGCTGATAAGGTTTGATGTACGGTTATATGTCTATTGACGCGCGACAAGAAGGTCGCGCGGCCGTAACGTGCCAACCCAGCGAAGCAGTCAGGCGTTTTCTTTTGGAAGTCGTCGCAAATTTCGCGTAGCAAGAAGAGTGAAGAAGATGCCGGCTGGAGCCGCCATCATCATCAACTGTTTCAAACGCTCGAGTTCGGGCGAAGCTGCTTCGGCCCAAGGGGAGTTGCGCGCGATGTAGCGGAGGGGAAAATCCGATCCAAGCGTCGTCGGTCGCGCCTCACCGTCCGCCACGAAAGTCCAAGTCGTTTCTTTCGCCTTTGATATGGGATGAGTGTAGTCGATCGTAAGCGACATCCCCTTTTTGATCTTTGGATCGCTGGTAGCCGATACCGGCTGATAGCTGACAGCTTCATCACAGCTCATGCGTTTGCTGTGTCCATCGGTGCCTTTCCCGAACTGGTTTTTCGTGCGCCATGTTACCTCGCAACGCTCTTCGCTGGCGACGATTCGGCCGGGCACTTCCACAGCCGTCGCCCGATCGGCAACGTTATCGTAAACAACGTAAAAACCAAAAGCGGATATTACGATGCCGCCGATCTGAGCGAATAGAAAACGGCGCCGCGGCGAGATATCGGACATGGCCTTCCTGCTTTGTACCAACCGTCGTCGTGAGACAGTAATATACAGCATATTAAAGTACGATTGATGTCATATCTCTATAACAATACGTTTTGATGTACCGGTCGTCTGCATCAACGGACGGATGCCGAACTCGATACCGCTCTCGGCTTGACCGTCCTCCGGCGCGCTTCTAGCGTCGGGGCGAACCGACGGATGCCGGACCGTTGCTGAGTCCGCGATGCGCGCGCCTTCGCGGTTTCAAGGAGCCGAACCCATGAACGACATGACGCCGGTCCAGGCCGGCCACGCTTCGACCAACAACCTCGACGCCTTCTGGATGCCGTTCACGGCGAACCGGCAGTTCAAGCGCAGCCCACGCATGTTCGTCGGCGCGAAGGACATGCACTACACCACCGCCGACGGGCGGCAGGTCATGGACGGCACGGCGGGGCTGTGGTGCGTCAACGCCGGCCATTGCCGACCGCGCATCACCGAGGCGATCCAGCGGCAAGCGGCCGAGCTGGACTACGCGCCGGCCTTCCAGATGGGGCATCCGAAGGCGTTCGAGCTGGCGGCCAAGCTCGTGTCCATCGCGCCGGCCGGCCTCGACCACGTGTTCTACACCAACTCCGGCTCCGAATCGGTGGACACGGCGCTGAAGATCGCGCTCGCCTACCAGCGGGCGATCGGGCAGGGCGCGCGCCAACGGCTGATCGGGCGCGAGCGCGGCTACCACGGCGTCAACTTCGGCGGCATCTCGGTCGGCGGCATCGTCAACAACCGCAAGTTCTTCGGCGGGCTGCTCGGCGGCGTCGACCACATGCGACACACGCACGACCCGGAGCGCAACCCCTATCCGCGGGGCGAGACCGAGCACGGCGCGGAGCTCGCCGACGACCTACTGCGCATCGCGACGCTGCACGACCCGTCAACCATCGCCGCCGTCATCGTCGAGCCGGTGGCCGGCTCCACCGGCGTCCTGCCGCCGCCGAGGGGCTACCTGAAGCGGCTGCGCGAGATCTGCGACCAGCACGGTATCCTTCTCATCTTCGACGAAGTGATCACCGGCTTCGGGCGGCTCGGCGCGGCTTTTGCGGCGGAAGCCTTCGACGTGGTGCCGGACATCATGGTGACGGCGAAGGGCCTCACCAACGGCGTGATCCCGATGGGCGCGGTGTTCGTGCGCGACCAGGTGTTCGATGCCTTCATGGACGGGCCCGACCACGCGATCGAGTTCTTCCACGGCTATACCTATTCCGGCAACCCGATCGCTTCGGCCGCCGCGCTGGCGACGCTCGACACCTACAAGGAGGAAGGGCTGTTCGAGCGGGCGAAGGCGTTGGCGCCCGTTTGGGCCGACGCGATCCACTCGCTGCGCGGCGCGCCGCACGTCGTCGACATCCGCACGGTCGGCATGATCGCCGCGGTGGAGCTGGAGCCGATCGCCGGCCAGCCGACGAAGCGGGCCTTCGCCGCGTTCCTCGACGCCTACGAGAAGGGCCTTCTCATTCGCACCACCGGCGACATCATCGCCTTGTCGCCGCCGCTCATCATCGAGGAACGGCAGATCGGCGAGATCGTCGACACCCTGCGCGCCGTCCTCGACGCGCTGGACTGAGATCGTGTCGGCGCTCGGCTCCAACCTGCAGATCGACGGCGACCGGCTGTGGGACTCGCTCGCCGCCATGGCAGAGATCGGCCCCGGCATTGCCGGCGGCAACAACCGGCAGACGTTGACCGACGCCGACGGCGAGGGGCGGCACCTGTTCAAGCGTTGGTGCGAGCAGGCCGGCATGACGATGGGCCTCGACACGATGGGCAACATGTTCGCCCGCCGCGAGGGAGCGGACCCGCAACTCGCGCCGGTCTACGTCGGGTCGCACCTCGACACGCAGCCGACCGGCGGGAAATACGACGGCGTGCTCGGCGTCATCGCCGGGCTGGAGATCGTCCGCTCGCTGAACGACCTGCGTATCCGGACGCGGCACCCGATCGTCGTGGTGAACTGGACCAACGAGGAGGGAACGCGCTTCGCCCCCGCGATGCTCAGCTCCGGCGTCTTCGCCGGCGTCCACGAGGAGGCGTGGGCGAAGGACCGCGCGGACGCCTCGGGCAGGAGGTTCGGCGACGAGCTCGCGCGCATCGGCTGGGAGGGCGACGAGCCGGTGGGCGGCCGGCCGATGAAGGCGTTCTTCGAGTACCACATCGAGCAGGGGCCGATCCTCGAGGACGAGGGGATCGACATCGGCGTGGTCACGCACGGCCAGGGGCTCTGGTGGCTGCAGGTGACGCTGACCGGCCGCGAGTCCCACACCGGCTCGACGCCGATGCCCAAGCGCCGCAACGCCGGTCTCGGGCTGGCGCGCGTCACCGAGCTCGTCCACGAGGTGGCGATGGACTACCAGCCGAACGCGGTCGGCGCGATCGGCCACGTCGAGGTCTACCCGAACTCGCGCAACATCATCCCCGGCCGCGTCGTGTTCACGATCGACATCCGCTCGCCCGACAAGGAAACGCTCGACGCGATGCGCGAGCGGATCGAGGACGGGATCGATACGATCTGCGAGGCGCTCGACATCGGGGTTGAGATCGAGGCCGTGGGGCACTTCGATCCCGTGACGTTCGACGAAGGTTGCGTATCCGCCATCCGCTCGGCGGCCGAACGGCTCGGGCTGTCGCATCGGAACATCGTCTCGGGCGCCGGCCACGACGCCTGCTGGATCAACCGCGTCGCGCCCACCGCGATGGTGATGTGCCCCTGCGTCGATGGCCTTTCCCACAACGAGGCCGAGGCGATCACCAAGGACTGGGCCAAACGCGGCGCGGACGTCCTGTTCCACGCTGTGATCGAGACGGCGGGGATCGTGGCGTAGGAATGTCGACGCGTCCGACGCTGGCCGGTTTGTCAGCGCGCATGAGACCACGGCGCCAGAGGGACGCGCGATGACGTTCGAAACGCTGCTGAGCTTCGCTGTCATCGTGGCGCTGCTGGTGATGTCGCCCGGTCCGAACGGCGTCCTGATCGCCAGGAGCGTCGCGTCGTCCGGGCGCAGGGCCGGTTTCGCCAACATCGTCGGGTTCGTCGCGGCGTTCTACGTGCATTGCACGCTCGCCGTCTTCGGTCTGTCGATCCTGCTCGTCCAGTCGGCGAACGCCTTCCTCGCCGTCAAGCTCGCCGGCGCGCTGTATCTTTGCTGGATCGGGCTCAAGGCGCTCTGGGAGGCCGTGCGGGCCGGCGCGTCCGATGGGGTCGCGCCACGAATGACGGTGCGATCCCGCAACCTTCCCTTCGCGGTCGTGGAAGGTTTCGTCACGAACGTGCTGAATCCGAAAGTGGCGTTGTTCTATCTGGCGGCGTTTCCGCAGTTCGTCGGCTCGAGCGCCGACGCGATCGCGATCGGCTATGCGCTCACCACGGTCCACGCGGCGATCAACATCCTCTGGTTCACCGCGGTCGTTCTCCTTGTCGATCGGGCATCCGGAATGATCCGCAGCGAGCGCTTCGGGCGGTGGCTGAAAGGCGTGACGGGCCTCGTCTTCCTCGCCTTCGGCCTTCGTCTGGCGACGCTTCGTCCATGAGGTTCGCCGATGCGGCTACTCGCCGAAGCGCACCGCGCCGGCTCGTGGCGCCAATCGCGACGACGCCGATGGCACCCTACGCCGCCACCCGGTCGTAATACCCGTCGCTCTGCAGCCCCAGGCGCTCGGCGATCTCCACCCGCGACAGCACGACCTTCTCGCGCTGCTTGACCGCGAAGAGGTTGTGCTCCTCGGCGAACTCGGTGGCGGCCTGCGTCACGCCCGGCCAGCAGCCGAAGTCGTCGCCGATCATCACGCCCGCCGGCGACAGGAGCTCCAGGTAGCGCTCGAAGTCGCGCTTGGCCGGCGCGTAGTCGTGGTCGGCGTCGATGTAGATGAGGTCGGCCGAAACGCCGAAGTGCTTCAGCACCGTGTAGCCGCCCTCCGACGGTGCGGGGAGGGGGGTGATGATGTCCTGGAGGCCGGCGTCCACGACGTTGCGCGCGAAGGTGTGGAACAGCGTCGGGTAGCCGCCGGCGAGCTTGAGCGAGGCCTTCAGCTCCGGCGCGTCGTCGGCGGTCCAGGCGATCGGCGCGCCGAGCCAGGTGTCGACGCAGACCACCTCGCCGTCGATGCCGAACTCTTGGCACAGCTTGCCCATGTGGATCGCCGAGCCGCCCTTCCAGGTGCCGACCTCGATCACGAGCGTCGGGCGCAGCCGCTCGATCGTCGCCCGGAACACGGGATGCGTCGAGCCCCAGCCGGTCAAGTCCGGCTCGACCCGCGACAGGTCGATGCCCGCGAACGGCGGCGAATCGTGCAGGAGGTCGCGAACGCGCGTCATGGGGTGATGGCCTCGTTTCGATCCGGCGGCACGCGGCACGGGGGCCGGCATGCCGTGTCGTAGCTAGACGCAGGCTTGCGTCCCGCAACCACGACCCTTCGCCTGCTCATGATTCATTCGTGCCGCGATAAGCGGCAGCGGCGGTTGACGGAGCAAACCGGACCCTCTTCAATGCGTCGAGCCGCGGTTCCCGCCGCACGCCGAGGGGGACGATTCCATGACGATCGCGATCAAGGGCGGCACCGTCGTCACCGCCGACCTGACCACGCGCGCCGACGTGCTGGTGGACGGAACCACGATCGCGGCGGTCGGCCCGGACCTCCAAGGCGACGAGACGATCGACGCCTCCGGCGCTTACGTGATGCCCGGCGGCATCGACCCGCACACCCATCTCGAAATGCCCTTCATGGGCACGTTCTCGTCGGACGACTTCGACACCGGCACGGCGGCCGCGCTCGCCGGCGGCACGACCATGGTGGTGGACTTCGTGTTGCCGGCGCCGGAGCAGAGCCTGATCGCGGCGCTGCAGGACTGGCACCAGAAAGCCGGCAAGGCGCGCACGGACTACGGCTTCCACATGGCGATCACCTGGTGGGGTCGGCAGGTATTCGACGAGATGCCGGAGGTGGTGAGCCGCGGCGTCAACACCTTCAAGCACTTCATGGCCTACAAGGGCGCGTTGATGGTGAACGACGACGAGATGTTCGCCTCGTTTCAACGCTGCGCCGAGCTCGGCGCCATGCCGCTCGTCCACGCCGAGAACGGCGACGTGGTGGCGTCGCTGCAGCAGAAGCTTTTGACGGAGGGCAACCGCGGCCCGGAGGCGCACGCCTATTCGCGCCCCGTGCAGGTGGAGGGCGAGGCGACGAACCGGGCGATCATGATCGCCGACCAAGCCGGCGTGCCGCTCTACGTCGTGCACGTTTCCTGCGAGGAGGCGCACGAGGCGATCCGCCGGGCGCGTCAGGCCGGCATGCGCGTTTTCGGCGAGCCGCTGGTACAGCACCTGACGCTGGACGAGGGCGAATACGCCAACGCCGACTGGGACTACGCGGCGCGGAGGGTGATGAGCCCGCCGTTCCGCAACAAGCGGCACCAGGACTCGCTCTGGGCGGGGCTGGCGTCGGGTTCGCTGCAGGTGGTGGCGACCGACCACTGCGCCTTCACGACTGAGAAGAAGCGGATGGGCGTCGGCGACTTCACGAAGATCCCGAACGGCACCGGCGGGCTGGAGGACCGGCTCTCCGTCTTGTGGACGCACGGCGTCAACACCGGTCGCCTGACGATGAACGAGTTCGTCGCCGTCACCTCCACCAACATCGCCAAGATCCTGAACGTCTATCCGCGGAAGGGCGCGATCCTGCCCGGCGCCGACGCCGACCTCGTCGTGTTCGACCCGGCGGCGACGAAGACGATCCGGGCCGACCGCCAGAAGTCGGCGATCGACTACAACGTGTTCGAGGGCTTCGAGGTGCGCGGCCTGCCGGCGGTGGTGTTGTCCGGCGGCCGGGTCGCCTACCGCGACGGCGACGTGCGGGCCGAGACAGGGGCGGGCCGCTTCGTGGAGCGGCCGGCGAACGCCCCGGTGGCGAAGGCGCTCTCCACCTGGAAAGACCTCGTCGCCCCCCGCCCTGTGCAGCGTTCCGGCATCCCGGCGGGCGTCTGAGAGCGGATGCTGCAGGCTAGTCCAAGCTCACGGAACGTCAGCGCAGAGGCTGGATCCGTCATCGAGGCGAAAGGCCTCTCGCTCACCTTTCAGACCGCCGATGGTCCCGTCCACGCGCTGTCGAACGTCGACCTGACGATCCGCGAAGGCGAGTTCGTGTCCTTCATAGGGCCATCCGGTTGTGGGAAGACGACGCTGTTGCGCGTCATCGCCGACCTGGAGCAGCCGAGCGCCGGTACGATCCGTGTGAACGGAATGACGGCCGACGCGGCGCGGCGCGCGCGGGCCTACGGCTACGTGTTCCAGGCGGCCGCGCTCTACCCGTGGCGGACGATCGAGCGAAACGTCGCGCTGCCGCTGGAGGTCATGGGGCTCGACAAGGCCGAGCGGCGTCGCCGCGTCGAGGCGGGGCTCGACCTCGTCGGCCTCGCCGGCTTCGGGCGCAGGTTCCCCTGGCAGCTGTCCGGCGGCATGCAGCAGCGCGCCTCCATCGCCCGCGCGCTCGCCTTCGACCCGCAGCTCCTCCTGATGGACGAGCCCTTCGGCGCGCTGGACGAGATCGTCCGCGACCGGCTGAACGAGGAGTTGTTGAAGCTCTGGGCGAAGACCGGCAAGACCGTCGTCTTCGTCACCCATTCGATTCCGGAGGCGGTGTTCCTGTCCACCCGCATCGTCGTGATGAGCCCGCGCCCGGGCCGCATCGCGCAGGTGATCGACTGCGACCTCGGGCCCGACCGCCCGCTGGAAATCCGCGAGACGACGGCGTTCCTGGCGATCGCACAGCGGGTGCGCGAAGCGCTGCGGGCGGGGCACGGGTATGAGTGAGGGCCGGCTGCCGGATGGCCGACGGTCTTTTGTTCCGGCGTCGGCGGATGGTGTGAGCGAAGAATTCGCTCATGACGACGACAACGCGCCCTACGACGCCCTCACCCGACCCTTCGGGCCACCCTCTCCCGGTTCGGGAGAGGGGAATGCGCCCTTTGTTGGAATGTTACTACAAGCCGCGCTACTGCCTCCTTCTCCCGATCCGGGAGAAGGTGCCGGCAGGCGGATGAGGGCACACCGCGCGACACCTGCCGTCCTGTTGAGGAACTCCAGAAGCCTACGGGTCCGTTCGACGGACGCGGAGCGGCTGCTTTGGTCCGAACTCCGCGGAAATTGGCTCAACGGCTTCCGCTTCGTCCGCCAGTTTCCGATAAAGCCTTACATTGCCGACTTCGCCTGTCGACGACGGCGACTCGTTGTGGAACTCGATGGCAGCCAGCATGCCGAGAATGAACGCGACGACAGGCGGACCGCATATCTCAACCGTGCCGGCTGGTCCGTCCTTCGCTTCTGGAACGACGAGGTCTTGCGCGAGCGGGACGCCGTTTGCGAGACGATCCTGGCGGCGTTGAACGGACGGTTTGCCGAACGATGCGACGGTGCGGGGCTAATTCACGGGCTGAGGTTCGCGCCCGGCGCTCCCTCACCCGCCTCGCTGCGCTCGGCACCATCTCCCGACTCGGGAGAGGGGAGAGTGCCTCCTTCGGGAATGCTGCCACGAGCTGCGACGCTTCGTTCTTCCCCCAAGGCGGGAGAGGGACCCGGCAGGGAGATGAGGGAATGACCCTCGCGCCGCTCGCCGAACCGGGCGCCGGGATCGGGCGGAGCGCTGCGCCGGGCGTCGTTGCGCGCGCGATGGGCGGCACGGCGCTGCCGGTGCTGATCGTCGTCCTCGCGCTCGTCGCGCTCTGGTACGGCGGCGCGGTCCTCATGAACTGGCAGACCACCGCCGACCGGCTTGTTCGGACCGGGGCCGAGCCCACCTTCGCCGAAACTTTCCGCGCGACGATGAGCGCCGAGCGCCCGGTCCTGCCGGCCCCGCACCAGGTGGCGGCCGAGCTTTGGAAGACCGTGGTCGCCACCCGCGTCACCTCCAACCGTTCGCTCGTCTACCATTCCGGTGTCACGCTCGCCTCGACGCTCGTCGGCTTCCTGATCGGCACCGTGCTGGGCGCCGCGCTCGCCGTCGGCATCGTCCGCTCGCGCACGCTCGACAAGAGCCTGATGCCCTGGATCGTCGCCTCGCAGACCGTGCCGATCCTCGCCATCGCGCCGATGGTGATCGTGGTTCTCGCCGCCGTCGGCGTGACCGGGCTGCTGCCCAAAGCGGCGATCTCGACCTACCTGTCGTTCTTTCCCGTCACCGTCGGCATGGTGAAGGGCCTGCGCTCGCCGGACGCGATGCTCCTCGACCTGATGCGCACCTACCACGCGAGCTCGAGCCAGACGCTGCTCAAGCTCCGCCTGCCGGCCTCGCTGCCGTTCCTGTTCGCTTCCGCCAAGATCGCCGTCGCCGCCAGCCTCGTCGGCGCGATCGTCGGCGAGCTGCCGACCGGCGCGCAGGCCGGCCTCGGCGCGCGGCTGCTGGCCGGCTCCTATTACGAGCAGACCCGCCATGACGGAAGCCGCGACGAGCGCCGTCGTCCGCACGCTCCGGA
>CAXUCL010000037.1:0-7503 GCA_964249395.1 uncultured Rhizobiaceae bacterium | reverse complement strand
CCTATTACGGGCAGACCGTGCAGATCTGGGCGGCGCTCGTCGCGGCTTCCGTCATGGCGGGTCTGCTCGTCGCCGCGGTCGGGCTGGCCGAGCGGATCGCGTTGAAACGGAGCGGCGCGCGATGAGCGCCGTCGTCCGCACGCTCCGGACGAGCATCGTTCTTCCGGCGATGTTCGCCGCCTTCGGCGCGGCGGTGCTGATGGTCTCGATGCGGGCAGGTCATTTCGGCGGGACCTTCTGGTTCCTCGCCGTCGCCGTCTGGCTGGTCGCCTGGCAGCTCACGGCGCGGCTCGCGGGGTTGCGGCCCAAACGCCCGGCCGTCGCGCGGCTCGCGGACGTCGCCGCGCCGGTCGTCTTCGGCCTGACCGTGCTGCTGCTTTGGGAAGTCCTCGTGCGGGGCCTCGCCGTGCCGGCCGTGCTCCTGCCGCCGCCGTCCGCGATCGGCGCGCGGATCGCGGCCTCGCTGCCGGTGCTCTGGGCGGACTTTCGGCAGACGGTGCTCAAAGCCGTCGTCGCCGGCTACGCGATCGGCTGCGGCACCGGCTTCCTCGCCGCCGTCATGGTCGACCGCTCGCCGTTCCTGCGGCGCGGCTTCCTGCCGGTCGGCAACCTCGTGTCGGCGCTGCCGATCATCGGGATCGCGCCGGTGATGGTGATGTGGTTCGGCTTCGACTGGCCGTCGAAGGCCGCCGTTGTCGTGGTGATGACCTTCTTCCCCATGCTGGTGAACACGCTGGCCGGCCTGGCCGCCGCCGGCGCGATGGAGCGCGACCTCATGCGCACCTACGCGGCGAGCCCTGGGCAGACCCTTCTCAAACTCAAGCTCCCGGCGGCCTTGCCCTTCGTGTTCAACGCGTTGAAGATCAACGCCACCCTGGCGCTGATCGGCGCCATCGTCGCCGAGTTCTTCGGCACGCCGATCGTCGGCATGGGGTTCCGCATCTCGGCCGAGATGGGCCGCATGAACACCGACATGGTCTGGGCCGAGATCGCGATGGCCGCGGTGGTCGGGTCCGGCGCCTACGGCCTCGTTTCCGTCGTCGAGCGGTTCTCGACGTTCTGGCACCCGTCCCACCGCAAGGGGTGAGGGCGGACCCTCGAACAGGAGTATAAGGACCCGATGAAGACCATCGCTCTCGCCGGCCTCGCGCTGGCCTTGTCCGCTGCAACCGCGCTGCCGGCCGCCGCCGCAGACGCCCTGACGCTGCAGCTCAAGTGGGTCGCGCAGGCGCAGTTCGCCGGCTACTACGTCGCGCAGGAGAAGGGCTACTACGAGGAGGCGAACCTCGACGTCACGATCAAGCCGGGCGGCCCGGACATCGCGCCGGAGCAGGTGATCGCCGGCGGCGGCGCCGACGTCATCATCGACTGGATGCCGGCGGCGCTGTCGGCTCGCGAGAAGGGGCTGCCGCTCGTCAACATCGCGCAGCCCTTCGCCAAGTCCGGCCTGATGCTGACCTGCCGGAAGGACACCGGCATCGTCTCGCCGGCCGACTTCAAGGGCAAGACGCTCGGCGTCTGGTTCTTCGGCAACGAGTACCCGTTCCTCGCCTGGATGGGCAAGCTCGGCCTGAAGACCGACGGCGGCCCGGAGGGCGTGACGGTGGTGAAGCAGGGCTTCAACGTCGACCCGCTGATCCAGAAACAGGCCGACTGCATCTCCACCATGACCTACAACGAGTACGGGCAGGTGCTCGACGCCGGCTTCAAGCCGGAGGACCTCGTCGTGTTCAAGTACGAGGACCAGGGCGTCGCGACGCTGGAGGACGGCCTTTATACGACGGAGACCGTGCTCGCCGACTCGGCCAAGGCCGACGCGCTCGGCCGCTTCGTGTCGGCCTCAATGAAGGGCTGGGCCTACGCCAAGGCGAACCCGGACGAGGCGGCCGCGATCGTTCTGGAGAACGATTCCACCGGCGCGCAGACGGAGGCGCACCAGAAGTTCATGATGGGCGAGATCGGCAAGCTCCTGTCCGACAGCCCCAAGCTCGACGCGGCGGCGGCCGAGAACACGGTCAAGGTTCTGATGGCCGGCGGCTCCGACCCGGTGATCTCGAAAGAGCCGACCGGCGCTTGGACGACCGCGATCACGGATAAGGCGAAGTAGGGCGGCGAAAGGGAACGGGCCCGACGTCGGCGGTTTCGCGTCTTCCTTTCTCCCGCCTCGGGAGAAGGAAGACGTGTTTCCGTCCGACTCGACGAACGGCCGCCTTTCTTCTCCCCAGCGGGGAGAAGGTGGCCCGAAGGACCGGATGAGAGGTCTCGGGCGCTGGTGGTCGCCCGCGAACGCCCCTCGCTTCGCGACCCCTCATCCCCTGCCGGACCTTCTCCCCGCTGGGGAGAAGAAGGCCGATCTCGGGCGCTCGCGCGCAAGACCTCCCAACGTTCGGCGGAGACTCGCTTGGTATTCCCAATTGAAGTGGGAGGGCAGTCGCCCCGCCGCTCACCGCTCGTTCATGATCTCACACGGACGACGCAGGCCCTTCCCCGTCCTCCAAGATCACGTGCGGCACGAAGCGGGACAGGTTGCGGGTGATGCGCGAGCGGTCCTCGCGGATGCCGAGGCCGCAGGCCTTGTCGCCGACGATCCAGGAGCCGAGCACCGCGTGGCGGCCGTCAGCCTCGAACAGCGGCATCAGTTCCTGCACCACGGCCGGTCCCGCGCCGTAGTCGCCCTCCGTCCGCTCGGTTTCCCGCCCGTTCTCGCGGATCGAGACGTTCTCGCCCTCGCGCGAATGCAGCGGCTTGCGCACCGCGTTCTCCAGGGTGTCGGCGCGCGGGTCGTCGGCGAAGAAGGCCGGCAACAGGTTCGGGTGCCCCGGATGGCGCTCCCACAGGAGCGGTAGGATGCCCTTGTTGGACAAGACCGCCTTCCAGGCCGGCTCCACGAATTCCGTCGCCGAGCCGGCGAGATGGTTCGCGAAGGGCTCGCGCAGCATGTCCTCCCACGGGTAGAGCTTGAAGCAGCGGTCGATCACGCGCTCGGCCGGGTCGGTGAAGCGGCCGGCGGCGTCGACGCCGACGGCGCCGATGTCGACGAGAGCGCTCTGGTGGCCGGCCTGCGCGGCGCAGTCCATCAGGTAGGTCGTCGTCCCCCTGTCCTCCTCGTTCTCCGTCACGGCGGCGAAGTGGAAGATCGGACCGGGCGGAAACGCGGCGAAGGCTTCCACCAGCGTTTCCTGCACGAGGTTGAACTGGTCCGCCTCCGGCGGCAGGCGCCCGAGCGCGACTTGGTCCGTCAGCCAGTTGTATTGGAAGAACGCCGTCTCGAAGATGCCGGTCGGCGTGTCGGCGTTGTATTCGAGCAGCTTGGCCGGACCGCCGGCGCCGAAGGCGAGATCGAAGCGGCCGTAGAGGTGGCGCTGCCGCGCGTCCCAGGACGCGCGAACCGCGTCGAACATCGCGGCCGGGATCGCCAGGCGCTCCAGGTCGCGCTCGGAGCGCACCACGTCGCCGACGAGGTCCATGCACATCGCGTGCAGCGCCTCGCTCGGACCCTCGATGCCGCTCTCGACCTCCTCCAGCGACAAGACGTAGGCGACGTCGTCGAGCCAATAGGGCTCGCCGTACATCTCGTGGAAGCCGAAGCCGACGGCCTCGGCCTTCGCGCGCCAGCCTTCGCGCTCCGGTATCGAGATGCGGCGCACCCGCGGCTCAACCGCCGAACGAAAAGCCGCGGGTCGCGGCGCTGCCGCCGAAGCCCTGGCGCGCGACCGTGCGGGTGTTGACGTTGAAGGGGCGCTGCTGCGGCGCCTGCCCGATCGCCGGCGGATCGCTGCGGAAGGTCGAGCCGGCGCGGTTCCGGTAGATCGGCACCGGGTTGTAGCCCTGGCTGTCGCGGCGGTAGCTCCGGTAGGCGCCGTAGCTGCCGAGGTTGGAGATCGCCGAGGATATCAGGTAGCCGGTCATGAACGGCACGAAGAAGCTGCCCGTGCCGGTCCCGGCCGTGCCGGCCGCGGCCGGGGTTTCCAGGCAGCGGCCCTCGCCGTATTCGGCCTCGCAGGCGGCCTGGCCGTTGAACTTCGGCGCGTCGCGCACGTGCCGCTGCAGCGCTTCCTGGTATTCGGCGTTGCAGATGTCCGCGTTGACGCCGGACTCGATGCACTGGGCCGCCGTGTCGAACACGGCGTCCGTCGCGGCGGGTTCGCCGCAGCCGGTCAGCATCAGACCGCTCGCGGCGATGCTGCCGAAGCCGAGAACCAGGGGCCGGCGGCCGGTGAAGCGTCGGGTCACGCGCGAACTCCCCGTCAATAGGTCATGCAGGCGGCGTTCAGCATGCCGACGGCCAGCGCGATGCCGGCCGCCCACAGGCCCGCCGCCATCTCGCCGTCGGTGATGCGGGCCGGCAGCCGCGTCATGGTGCGCGAGGCGGCGAGAAACGCCACCGCCTGCACGACCGCGCCGAGCACGGCCCAGATCAGGAAGTCGACCACCGAGACCGAGTTCGCCGCGGCCGAGGCCAGCGGCAGCGAGAAGCCGAGCACCGCGCCGAGGAACGCGACCACGGCGGCCGTGTTGCCGGCGCGGATCAAGGTCAGCTCGTGGTGCGGCGTCAACGCCGAATAGCTGACCGCGAAGCCGACGAGCAGCGTCAGCCCGATGGCGAAGTAGGCGAGAAACGCCGGCAGGCCGGCAGCGTACCCGAACATCGAAAACTCCGGTTGCGGTTTGGATGCGGCGGCTCTCAGATCCGCCGGACGTCGCCGGGCGCGAGCCCGTAGCCGACGATGAACTCCACCGAAGCGCCCTGCCGGTGACTGCCGTCGCCGAGGTCGCGCTCGATGTTGATGAGCAGCATCTCCCGCCCGCGCCCGATCGGCCGGGCGTAGAGCATGCAGCTCTGGTGGATCGCGCGCCGGACGCGTCCGTCGTCGATGTCCTCCACGAACTCGACGAGGTCGGCGTGGCCCTCGCCCTCGCCCCAGAAGCGGTTGAAGAGGATGCCGTCGGCGTCGAAGGTCGGGCCGCCGACGCGCCCCTGCGGCCCGCGCCACGCGTCCCATTCGCGGGCGTTGGCCGGCACCACGCTGTCCCACGGCTGGTAGAGGCTGACGTCGAAGGCGTCGTCGCCCGGCCGGCCGGTGGCGGACATGACCTGCAGGATCGCGTCGTCGCGGTCGTAGTAGCGCGACAGGACCGTGGTGGCGTCGAGCCGCGCCTCGCCGTAGGCCGCGACGATCATCGTGCCGCCGTCCGGCACGGGCATCGCCGTCGCGGCGTCCGCGAGGTCGGCCCGCAGGCTCAAGGTGTCGATCTCGAGCGCGCCGCCGACCGGAACGCCGAGCGGCCCGAGCTCCGCGGGCAGCGCGGGGGCGGGCGCCGAGCCAAGGCCGAAAAGGCGTCCGATCATGCTTTCCCGCCGCTGGCTTCCCGTGTACCTCCGCCTAGATACCGCGCGCGCCGCCGGATTTGAAGCGGGCGGCACGCGTCACGAGGAGATTTGCGGTTTGCGCGCCTGGAACCTGACGACGTTGACCGAACTCTTCGCCGCCGATCCGCCGGCGCTCGGCGACGTGGAGGTGCCGGAGGGCGGCGACGTCTTGCGCGTCACCTTGAAGGAGCGCGGGCACCTCGACGTGTTCGTGGTGGCCGGCGGCGACCAGCTCCTCGCGAGCGTCATGCTGGCGCCGGCCGACACCGTGCCGCGCCGCGAGGCCTTCGAGCGGCTGATCCTCAAGACCCACAAGCTGGTGCCGCTCTCGACCTTCGGCATCTCCGTCGTGGACGGCGCGGAATGGTACGAGCTGTTCGGTTCGCTGTCGGCGAACTCGTCCGCCGAGGTCGTGGTCGAGGAAGTGGCGGCGCTCGCCGCCAACGCCGAGGACGCGGCCGAACTGATCAACGAATGGACGGCGGGGAGGATCGAGACGTGAGCGTTTGGGGCAAGCTGTTCTCGGCGGTGCGCGGCGGCGTCAACGAGGCGGCGGAAGCGGCCGCCGACACGCAGGCGCTGCGCATCCTCGACCAGGAGATCCGCGACGCGGAGAACGCGCTGCGGCGCGCCCGCTCGGATCTGGCCGGCATCATGGCGAGCGCCAAGGCGCTCGGCCGGCGCGTCGAGGAAGCGCGCGCGAAGGAAGCCAAGGACATGGAGAGCGCCCGCGCCGCCATGCTCGCGAACCGCGAGGACCTGGCGCGCCAGCTCGCCGACCGCGTGTCCAAGGCCCGAGCCGAGATCGCCCGCGACCAAGCCGAGCACGAACGGCTGCAGGGTTCCCAGGCGCAGATGATCCGCGCCGTGCAGGACACGGAACAGCGCATCCAGACCATGAAGCGCGAGGTCGAGGGCGTGAAGGCCAACGAGTCGCTGCTGAAGGCGCAGTCGGCGATCGCCTCCAGCCACGCCGGCGTCAATTCGCGGCTCGGCAGCGCCATGGAGTCGCTGGAGCGGGTCAAGAAGCGCCAGGAGATCACGTCCGGTCGGATCGAGGCGGGCGCCGAGCTCCAGTCGCTGCAGTCCGGATCGGCGCTCGACCAGGCACTCCTAGAAGCCGGGATCGGCGGCGGCCGCGCGTCCTCGGACGACGTCTTCGCCGAACTGCAGCGCGGGCAACCCGCGCTCCCCGGCGCGGCGGCTCCGAAACAGATCGGCAGCGCGCCGTCCGACAACGGCTGACTCAACCGCGACCGGCGCGCGGCGCGCCTAGCCCTTCGCGCCGACGATGCCCTGCTTCAACTGACGCGACAGGTCGTCGAAGGCCTTGTCCACCGGCGGGTCGCCCGGCTTCTGGGTGATCGCCGAATAGATGATCGGCACGAGGTCGACGGCCTGGTCGAGCCCGGCGTCGCCGCCGCGCTGGTAGCCGCCAAGCAAGCGCAGGTCGCGCGTGTCCTCGAAGCGCGCGACCATGGCCTTCAAGCGCGTCACCAGCTCGCGCTCGCCGGCGTCCCAGGACAGCTCGGCGAGCCGCGAGATCGACTTCAATACGTCGAAGGCCGGAAACCGCCCTTCCTCGGCGATGGCGCGGCTGAGGACGATGTGACCGTCCAGCGTGCCGCGGATCGCGTCGGCGACGGGCTCGTTGTGGTCGTCGCCGTCCACCAGCACCGCGAACAGGCCGGTGATGGTCCCCTTGCCGACCGGTCCGGGACCGGCGCGCTCCAACAATCGCGGCAGTTCCGAGAAGACGCTCGGCGGATAGCCGCGGGCGACCGGCGGCTCGCCGGCGGCCAGCGCCACGTCGCGGGCGGCATGCGCGAGACGCGGTCTTCGGCGCCAGGCGCCGCATCATCGGGCTTTCGTCGCCGGTGGCGACCACGGTGACGAGGCGCGACAGGTCGCCGCCCATCGTCACCTCCAGGAACTCGCGCACCTCGCGGCCGCGCTCGCCGACGAGCGCCCCCACCACGGTGTCGAAGCCCTTCGAGCGGGCGAGCATGCCCATCAGCGTCGACTTGCCGACCCCGGAGCCCGCGAAGACGCCCATGCGCTGGCCCTTGGCCAGCGGCGTGAAGACGTCGATCGCCTTCACCGCCGTCTTCACCGGCGCCTCCACGCGGCCG
>CAXUCL010000036.1:0-17751 GCA_964249395.1 uncultured Rhizobiaceae bacterium | reverse complement strand
TAGTGCGAGAAGGCGCGGTTCGCTTCCGCCATGCGGTGCGTGTCTTCGCGCTTCTTGACGGCGGTCCCGCGGTTGTTGGCCGCGTCCATGAGCTCGGCCGACAACCGATCGACCATGGTCGTCTCGTTGCGGTTGCGGGCGGCGGAAATCAACCAGCGGATCGCCAGCGCCTGACGACGCTCCGGACGCACGTCGACCGGAACCTGGTAAGTGGCTCCGCCGACGCGGCGGGACCGGACTTCGACGTGCGGAGCGATGTTCTCCAACGCCGAATGGAAGATCGCCAGCGCGTCCTGACGGCCTTTGGCCTGAACCGAGTCGAAGGCGCCGTAGACGATGCCTTCGGCGACCGACTTCTTGCCGTCGTACATGACGGCGTTCATGAACTTCGTGACGATCAGATCGCCGAACTTCGGGTCCGGGTTGATCTCTCGCTTCTCGGCACGGTGACGACGGGACATCGACTGTTCTCTTCGTTCTTGGCTTGAAGCCTGGATCCTCGGGTCGGAGCCCGAGGACGACCATCGCTTCGCTCAGGTCACTTCGGACGCTTCGCGCCGTACTTCGATCGGCGCTGCTTGCGGTCCTTGACGCCCTGCGTGTCGAGCACGCCACGGATGATATGGTAGCGGACGCCCGGCAGATCCTTGACGCGGCCGCCGCGGATCATGACCACCGAGTGTTCCTGCAGGTTGTGACCCTCGCCGGGAATGTAGCCGATGACCTCGAAGCCGTTCACGAGCCGAACCTTGGCGACCTTGCGGAGCGCCGAGTTCGGCTTCTTCGGGGTCGTGGTGTAGACGCGCGTGCACACGCCACGCTTCTGCGGATTGGCCTGCAGCGCGGGAACCGTGTTGCGGTCCGTCGGGCGGATGCGCGGCTTCCGGATCAACTGGTTGATGGTCGGCATTCCAGCCTTGCCTCTTCGATCAGTTCGGGTCCTTCACGAACGTCGCGTCGTCCGCGCTATGCTCATGCGCGAAACCGGGCAATCGATCCGCTGAGAAGCGGACTGCCCGGACGTGATGCAGAGGACCGAATACGGTCTTGCAGCCAGCGATTTGACAACTCGTAGAACGAAATCTTGTTTGAGGCACCGGTTCGGGGCTTGGCGCCCAGCGAACAATCGGCCTCACATCGACTCTGTTGGGGGCGAAATATAGACTCGCTCTCCCCCCGTCAACCCTGGTGATCGTTGCACGAAGCCTTCATGCCATCCGGCACAGCAAGTCCCCGATACGTCTCGATACCGCAGTCGGAGGCGAACGCTCAAAGCGCCAGTTCGAGGTAACGCACGGTCTTGCGACCGTCATGGATCGAAGCGGAACCAACTTCCCGAAAACCCAGCCGGACGTGGAACGCGTCCGAAACGGGGTTTGGCGGGTCGATGTTGACCTCGCAAACGACGCGTTCATGGCCGGCGGCGCGTGCTGCAGCGAACACCGCACCATACAAGCGCTTGGCCAGCCCCTCGCCTCGCCTGCCCGCCGAAACGACCACTCGGTCGACATAAACGAAGCGGCGGTAGCGCGGCCTGAACCAACGGAAGTTCGGGCTGTCGTAGTCGACGTTTTCGTCGAAGGCGAAGACGAAGGCATCTTCATCGACCGCCTGCGCGACAAGGGCTTGCGCCGCCAGCTCGTTGAACCGGTCGGCGGTCAGCCTCGACAACTCGGCTGCGTGTTCGTTGTTGAGCCGCAGCAAGGCATCGAAGCGGTTCGGGTCGATCGCCAACTCGAATGCCCCTCCTTCTTGCGGGTCAACGACGAAGGGCCGCCCTTGCGGGGCGGCCCTTCCAACTTCGTTGATGGAACGGCCTATTCGGCCGCGTCGGTCATCTGCGTCAACAGGCGGTCCGACTGTTCCGCGTTTGCGGCCTTCGAGCGGCGATCCTCCACGATGAGGTCGTCGCGCGTGCCCGCGATCCGACGGATTTGCGTCATGATCCCGCCGGTGCCGGCCGGAATGAGCCGGCCGACGATGACGTTCTCCTTCAGGCCCTGCAGCGTGTCCGTCTTGCCGGCGACGGCCGCCTCGGTGAGGACGCGGGTCGTCTCCTGGAACGACGCCGCCGAGATGAAGCTCGGCGTCTGCAGGCTGGCCTTGGTGATGCCCAGCAAGACGGGGTTGCCCGATGCGGGCTTCTTTCCCTCCTCTGCCAGTCGCTCGTTCATCTCCGCCATCTCGATGCGGTCGATGTGGTCCCCGGGGATGAGACCGGAGTCGCCCGACTCGGTGATCTCGATCTTCTGCAGCATCTGCCGCACGATGACCTCGATGTGCTTGTCGTTGATGAGCACGCCCTGGAGCCGATAGACCTCCTGAATCTCGTTGACGAGGTAGCTCGCGAGAGCCTCCACGCCGCGGATGGCCAGGATGTCGTGCGGCGCCGGGTTGCCGTCGAGGATGTAGTCGCCCTTCTCGATGACGTCACCTTCCTGCAGGTGAAACGGCTTGCCCTTCGGGATCAGGTATTCCACCGGCTCGACGCCGTCCTCGTGCGGCTCGACGATGACGCGACGCTTGTTCTTGTAGTCGCGCCCGAACCGCACCGTGCCGTCGATCTCCGCGATGATCGCGTTGTCCTTCGGACGCCGCGCCTCGAAGAGTTCGGCCACCCGCGGCAGACCGCCGGTGATGTCCTTCGTTTTCGCCGACTCCATCGGAATGCGCGACAGCACGTCGCCCGCCGATACCTTCGAGCCCGGATCGACGGACAGGATCGCGTCCACCGATAGGAAGTAGCGGGCGTCCGTGCCGCGCGCGAGCTTGGCCACCGAGCCGTCCTCCTTGCGGATGACGAGCGCCGGCTTCAGGTTCGTGCCGCGCGGGCTGGCGCGCCAGTCGATGACGGCGCGCTTGGTGATGCCTGTCGCCTCGTCGGCCTGCTCGGACACCGACACGCCGTCCAGCAGATCCTCGAACTCGACGACGCCGTCAAGCTCGGTCATCACCGGGCGGGTGTAGGGATCCCATTCGGCGATGCGCTGACCGCGGCGCACCTTGTCGCCGTCGTCGACGAAGATGCGGCTGCCGTAGGTGACGCGGTGCGTCGCCCGCTCCTTGCCCGCCTGGTCGAGGATCAGGACGGCCATGTTGCGGCCCATGGCGACGAGGCGGCCATCGGAGTCGCGCACCACGTTGCGGTTGCGGATCTGAACGATGCCTTCGTAGGACGCTTCGAGGAACGAGGAGTCCACCACCTGCGCCGTGCCGCCCATGTGGAATGTGCGCATGGTGAGCTGCGTGCCCGGCTCGCCGATCGACTGCGCCGCGATGACGCCGACGGCCTCGCCCATGTTGACGGGCGTGCCGCGGGCGAGATCGCGTCCGTAGCAGATCGCGCAGATGCCGGTGCGCACCTCGCAGGTCAGCGCCGAGCGGATCTTCACCGACTGGACGCCGGCCTTCTCGATCTTGTCGACGTCCGGCTCCTCTATGGTGCGGCCACCGTCGACGAGCACGTCGCCCGACAACGGATGCAGGATGTCCTCCAGCGCGGTGCGCCCGAGGATGCGCTGGCCGAGCGACGCGACGACCTGACCGGCGTCGACGATCGGCTGCATCGTCAGGCCCTTTTCGGTGCCGCAATCGGTCTGCGTGATGATGCAGTCCTGCGCGACATCGACGAGGCGGCGCGTGAGGTAGCCGGAGTTCGCGGTCTTCAGGGCGGTGTCGGCCAGTCCCTTGCGGGCGCCGTGGGTCGAGTTGAAGTACTCGAGCACGGTCAGGCCTTCCTTGAAGTTCGAGATGATCGGCGTCTCGATGATCTCGCCGGACGGCTTGGTCATCAGACCGCGCATCGCCGCGAGCTGCCGCATCTGGGTCGGCGAGCCGCGCGCGCCCGAATGCGACATCATGTAGATCGAGTTCATCGGCTTCTGACGGCCGGTCTCCTCGTCGAACTCGATCGCCTTGATGCGGGCCATCATGTCCTCGGCGATCTTGTCCGTGCACTTCGCCCAGGCATCGACCACCTTGTTGTACTTCTCGCCCTGCGTGATCAGGCCGTCGTTGTACTGCTGCTCGTACTCCTTGGCCGTCCCCTGCGTTTCAGCGATCAGCTTCTCCTTCGACGCCGGAATGAGCATGTCGTCCTTGCCGAACGAGATGCCGGCCGTGCAGGCGTGGCGGAAGCCGAGCTGCATGATGCGGTCGCAGAAGATCACTGTCTCCTTCTGACCGCAGTGGCGGTAGACCTGATCGATCAGGCGGGAGATGTTCTTCTTCGTCATCAGGTCGTTGGCGATGTCGAAGGGAACGCGGTGGTTCTTCGGCAGGAGCTGGCCGATGAGCATGCGGCCCGGCGTCGTCTCGTAGACCTTCGACGTCTGCTTGCCTTCGGCGTCCACCGAGCGCACGCGACCCTTGATCTTGGTGTGCAGCGTCACCGCCTTCGAGTAGAGCGCGTGGTCGAGCTCGCCGAAGTCGGAGAAGGCCATGCCCTCGCCCGGCTCCTTCTCGTTCATGATCGACAGGTAGTAGAGGCCGAGCACCATGTCCTGCGACGGCACGATGATCGGCTGCCCGTTCGCCGGGTGCAGGATGTTGTTCGTCGACATCATCAAGACGCGCGCCTCGAGCTGCGCCTCGATCGACAGCGGCACGTGGACCGCCATCTGGTCGCCGTCGAAGTCCGCATTGAACGCGGTGCACACCAGCGGATGCAGCTGGATCGCCTTGCCCTCGATCAACACCGGCTCGAAGGCCTGGATGCCGAGCCGGTGCAGCGTCGGCGCGCGGTTCAACAGCACCGGATGCTCGCGGATCACCTCGTCGAGGATGTCCCAAACCTCCGGGCGCTCCTTCTCGACAAGCTTCTTCGCCTGCTTGACGGTCGACGAGTAGCCCTTCGCGTCGAGCCGCGCGTAGATGAACGGCTTGAACAGCTCCAGCGCCATCTTCTTCGGCAAGCCGCACTGGTGCAGCTTTAGCTCGGGACCCGTCACGATCACGGAGCGACCGGAATAGTCGACGCGCTTGCCCAGCAGGTTCTGGCGGAACCGGCCCTGCTTGCCCTTCAGCATGTCGGACAGCGACTTCAGCGGCCGCTTGTTGGCGCCCGTGATGACGCGACCGCGCCGGCCGTTGTCGAACAGCGCGTCGACCGCCTCCTGCAGCATGCGCTTCTCGTTGCGCACGATGATGCCGGGCGCGCGAAGCTCGATCAGGCGCTTCAGGCGGTTGTTGCGGTTGATGACGCGGCGGTAGAGGTCGTTGAGGTCGGAGGTCGCGAAGCGGCCGCCGTCGAGCGGCACGAGCGGGCGCAGGTCCGGCGGGATCACCGGCACGACGCGCATGATCATCCATTCCGGCTTGTTGCCGGACTCGATGAAGTTCTCGACGATCTTCAGCCGCTTCATGAGCTTCTTCATCTTCAGATCGGATGAAGTCGAAGCGATCTCCGTGCGCAGTTCACCGGCGATGCGCTCGAGGTCCATGGCCCCAAGCAGCGCCTGGATGGCTTCGGCGCCGATCAAGGCGGTGAACGCGTCCTCGCCGAAGTTGTCGACGGCGACGAGGTAGTCCTCCTCCGAGAGCAGCTGATGCTCCTTGAGGTCGGTCAAGCCCGGCTCGGTGACAATGTAGTTCTCGAAGTACAGGACGCGCTCGATGTCCTTCAGCGTCATGTCGAGCAGCGTGCCGATGCGGCTCGGCAACGACTTCAGGAACCAGATGTGCGCGACCGGGGCGGCGAGCTCGATGTGACCCATCCGCTCGCGGCGCACGCGCGACAGCGTGACCTCGACGCCGCACTTCTCGCAGATAATGCCCTTGTACTTCATCCGCTTGTACTTGCCGCACAAGCACTCGTAGTCCTTGATCGGACCGAAGATGCGTGCGCAGAACAGACCGTCGCGCTCCGGCTTGAACGTGCGGTAGTTGATCGTCTCCGGCTTCTTGATCTCGCCGAACGACCAGGAAAGGATCTTTTCCGGGCTCGCCAACGAGATGCGGATCGAGTCGAAGGTCTGCGGCGCGACCTGCGGGTTGAAAAGGTTCATGACCTCTTGGTTCATAACCTGTCTCCTGTTGGGGCGACTGGCCCCGGCTGCATCGCGCGAGCGAACGGCGACGCCTGAGGAACTTCAAAATCGAAACGCCCGGTGGCGGGCGCTTCTTGGGCCGCTCGAGAAGCGGTCGTCGAGCGGCGTCTAGTTGCCGAACAAGCGGAACAGGATGGCGATATTGGTCGCGAGCACGAAACCGATCATCCACTTCAAAGGCGCGACATCACCCTTCACGGCAGAAAGATCGGCCTTCGAGTCGCCTGTCCGCTTCCGGAGGTCGGCGACTTCTTCCGCCGCCTTGCGCGCCTTGTCGTCATCGACATTAGCGGAACGCAAGGCGTCGTAGAGGGCGCCGACCATCAAAGCCATCGAGCGATGTTCCTTCCTTACTCGGCCGCGTCGCGCAAGCGCTCGACCGGCTCGTCCGGCTCCACCGACTGCGCGAGATCGACATCAAGGCCGAGCGAGCGCATCTCCTTCACGAGCACGTTGAAGCTTTCCGGGATGCCGGACTCGAACGCGTCGTCGCCGCGCACGATCGACTCATAGACCTTGGTGCGGCCCGCGACGTCGTCCGACTTCACCGTCAGCATCTCCTGCAGCGTGTAGGCCGCGCCATAGGCTTCGAGCGCCCAGACTTCCATCTCGCCGAAGCGCTGTCCGCCGAACTGCGCCTTGCCGCCGAGCGGCTGCTGCGTGACCAGCGAGTACGGACCGATCGAGCGGGCGTGGATCTTGTCGTCCACCAGATGGTGCAGCTTCAGCATATAGATGTAGCCGACCGTTACCTGCCGGTCGAACGGATCGCCCGTTCGGCCGTCGTAGAGCGTGACCTGACCCGAGCCGTCGAGACCGGCCTTCTCCAGCATCTCGACGATGTCGTGCTCCACCGCGCCGTCGAACACGGGCGTGGCGATGGAAACGCCGCGCCGCATCTGCTTGGCGAGCGTCACGACGCTGTCGTCGTCGTATTTCGCCACCTGCTCGTTGCGCTCGGACGTCCCGAGCAGACCCGCGATCTCGTTGCGGAGCGGCTTGACGTCCTGGTTCTCGAGATAGGCGTCGTAGAGCTCGCCGATCCGTCGACCCATGCCGGCGCAAGCCCAGCCGAGGTGCGTTTCCAGGATCTGCCCGACGTTCATGCGCGAGGGCACGCCGAGCGGATTCAGCACGATGTCGACATGCGTGCCGTCCTCGTTGAAGGGCATGTCCTCCACCGCGACGATGCGAGACACGACCCCCTTGTTGCCGTGACGGCCGGCCATCTTGTCGCCCGGTTGGATCTTGCGCTTCACCGCGACAAAGACCTTTACCTGCTTCATGACGCCCGGGGGCAGCTCATCGCCGCGCTGCACCTTCTCGACCTTGTCCATAAAGCGCGCTTCGAGCGTCTTCTTGGCCTCGTCGTACTGGTTGCGCAGCGCTTCGCTTTCGCCTTGGAGACGCTCGTCCTCGAAGGCGAACATCCACCATTGCGAGCGCGAGTATTCCTGCATCAGCTCGGGATCGACCACCGTGCCCTTCTTGAAGCCCTTCGGGCCGGCGACCGCCACCTTGCCGTTGAGCATCTCGGTCAGGCGGCCGTAGGTGTTGCGGTCGAGGATCGCCTGCTCGTCGTCGCGGTCCTTGGCGAGACGCTCGATCTCCTCGCGCTCGATCGCCATGGCGCGCTCGTCCTTCTCGACGCCGTGGCGGTTGAACACGCGAACCTCGACCACCGTGCCGTAGGTTCCCGGCGGCATGCGGCTCGACGTGTCGCGCACGTCGGACGCCTTCTCGCCGAAGATGGCGCGGAGCAGCTTCTCTTCGGGCGTCATCGGGCTCTCGCCCTTCGGCGTGATCTTGCCGACCAAAATGTCGCCCGGCTGCACCTCGGCACCGATGTAGACGATGCCGGCCTCGTCGAGGTTCTTCAGAGCCTCTTCCGAGACGTTCGGAATGTCGCGCGTGATCTCCTCCGGGCCGAGCTTGGTGTCGCGCGCCATGACCTCGAACTCCTCGATGTGGATCGAGGTGAAGACGTCGTCGGCGACGATGCGCTCGGACAAGAGGATCGAGTCCTCGTAGTTGTAGCCGTTCCACGGCATGAACGCGACGAGCACGTTGCGGCCCAGCGCCAGGTCGCCGAGATCCGTCGACGGACCATCCGCGATGATGTCGCCCTTGCGCACCCGATCGCCCACCGCCACCAGCGGACGCTGGTTGATGCACGTGTTCTGGTTGGAACGCTGGAACTTCATCAGCCGGTAGATGTCGACGCCGGACTTGCCCGGCTCGACGTCCTCCGTCGCGCGGATGACGATACGCGTCGCGTCAACCTGATCCACGACGCCCGTGCGGCGGGCGCCGATGGCCGCGCCCGAGTCGCGGGCGACGATCGGCTCCATGCCGGTGCCGACGAACGGCGCTTCGGCCCGCACCAGCGGCACGGCCTGACGCTGCATGTTGGAGCCCATCAGGGCGCGGTTGGCGTCGTCGTTCTCCAGGAACGGGATAAGCGCCGCCGCCACCGAAACCAACTGCTTCGGGGACACGTCCATGAGGTCGACGTTCTCGCGCGGCGTCATCATCACGTCGCCGGCATGGCGGCAGACGATCAGCTCCTCGGTGAAGGTCATGTCGTCGCTCAGCACTGCATTCGCCTGCGCGACGTGGTGCTTCGCCTCTTCCATCGCCGACAGGTAGACGACGTCCATCGTCACCTTGCCGTCGACCACGCGCCGATAAGGGCTTTCGATGAAGCCATACTTGTTGACGCGAGCGAACGTCGCCAAGCTGTTGATCAGGCCGATGTTTGGGCCTTCCGGCGTTTCGATCGGACAGATGCGGCCGTAGTGCGTCGGGTGCACGTCGCGCACCTCGAAACCGGCGCGCTCGCGCGTCAAGCCACCCGGGCCGAGCGCCGACAAGCGGCGCTTGTGGGTGATCTCGGAGAGCGGGTTGGTCTGGTCCATGAACTGCGAGAGCTGCGAGGAACCGAAGAACTCGCGCACCGCGGCCGCCGCCGGCTTGGCGTTGATCAGGTCCTGCGGCATGACCGTGTCGATCTCGACCGACGACATGCGCTCCTTGATCGCCCGCTCCATGCGCAGCAGGCCGACGCGGTACTGGTTCTCCATCAGTTCGCCGACCGACCGCACCCGGCGGTTGCCGAGGTTGTCGATGTCGTCGATCTCGCCGCGACCATCGCGCAGGCCGACGAGCATCTTCACCACCGCGATGATGTCCTCCTTGCGAAGCACACGCACGGTGTCCTCGGCGTCGACGTCGAGGCGCATGTTCATCTTCACGCGGCCGACGGCTGACAGGTCGTAGCGCTCCGGGTCGAAGAACAGCGACCGGAACATCGCCTCCGCCGTTTCCATCGTCGGCGGCTCGCCGGGGCGCATCACGCGATAGATGTCGAACAGCGCGTCCTGCCGGCTCTCGTTCTTGTCCACCGCGAGCGCGTTGCGGATGTAGCCGCCCACCGTGACGTGGTCGACGTCGAGCACGGCGATCTCTTCGTAGCCGAGCTTGATGAGATCGATGAGATTGCCTTTGCGCTCGCCCGACTTCGCGTCGACCGTCATGGTCAGCTCGTCGCCGGCCTCGAGGTAGATCTCGCCCGTTTCCGGGTTGACGATGTCCTCGGCGATGTAGGCGCCGACGAGGTCCTCCTCCGTCGCGCGCAACGCCTTGACGCCACGCTCCTTCATCTGACGCGCCTGACGGGCCGTGACCTTCTTGCCGGCTTCCACCAGCACCTCGCCGGAGTCGGCGTCGACGAGATCGACGACGGCGTTCTGGCCGCGGACGCGCTCCACCGAGAACGGCACGCGCCAGCCCTGCTTGTCCTTTTCAAACTTCACGATGTCGTAGAACGTCGAGAGGATCTCCTCGCCGTTCATGCCGAGCGCCATGAGAAGGCTCGTGACGGGGATCTTCCGTCGGCGGTCGATGCGCGCGTAGACGACGTCCTTGGCATCGAACTCAATGTCGAGCCAGGAACCGCGGTACGGGATGACGCGGGCGGCGAACAAAAGCTTGCCCGACGAATGCGACTTGCCCTTGTCGTGGTCGAAGAACACGCCGGGCGAGCGGTGCATCTGAGAGACGATCACCCGTTCGGTGCCGTTCACGATGAACGTGCCGTTCGAGGTCATGAGCGGCATGTCGCCCATGTAGACGTCCTGCTCCTTGATGTCCTTGACGGACTTGGAATTCGTGTCCGGGTCGATATCGAACACGATGAGGCGCAGCGTCACCTTCAGCGGCGCGGCGAAGGTCAGGTCGCGTTGGCGACATTCGTCGACGTCGAACTTCGGCGCCTCGAACTCGTACTTGACGAATTCGAGCATCGCCTGACCCGAGAAGTCGGAGATCGGGAACACGGACTTGAAAACGGATTGCAGGCCCTCGTCGGCCCGGCCGCCTTCCGGCTCCTTCACCATGAGGAACTGGTCGTAGGAGGCCTTCTGCACCTCGATCAGGTTCGGCATTTCCGCGACTTCGGGGATCGACCCGAAGAACTTGCGCACTCGCCTGCGACCGCTGAACGTCGTCGTGGTCTGAGACATCGTCGCTCCTTCGTTCCGCTGCGCCGGATCAGCGGGCACCATCATGTCGCTCCCTTCCGGAAGGGAGGGTCCGCTCGGGCGCCAAGGTGCCGCCTGCGAACTTTTCTTGTCTGCCGGGTTGCCCCGCATCGGAGCCGCCCGGGTCACCGCGCCGCCGTCGAACCGGCAGCCTGGAAACCCGCACTTTCGTCTGCCCGCAAGGAACATCGCCCCTGTAGCGCGGAAAGCGGAACGGCGATGAGCCGTCCCGCTGACCATTCATGCGTTGCGACGCGAGGGCATAACGCCCCCGCCGCTTACTTGACTTCGACCTTGGCGCCAGCCTTCTCGAGCTGGTCCTTGATCTTCGCCGCCTCGTCCTTCGAGACGGCTTCCTTCACCGGCTTCGGCGCGCCGTCGACGAGATCCTTCGCCTCCTTCAGGCCGAGCGACGTGATCGCGCGGACTTCCTTGATGACGTTGATCTTCTGAGCACCCGCTTCGAGCAGGATGACGTCGAACTCGGTCTTCTCCTCGACTTCGGCCGCGGGAGCCGCGCCACCGCCGGCGGCGGCCATCGCGACCGGAGCCGCGGCGGAAACGCCCCACTTCTCTTCCAGCATCTTCGAGAGCTCGGCCGCCTCGAGGACGGTCAGCTTCGACAGGTCTTCAACGATCTTGGCGAGATCGGTCATGGTTCACTTTCCTATAGGTTCGAACAATCGGATTGGTGCGAGGTGTGAACCCTCACGCCGCCTCGTCCTTCTTGGCATATGCCCCGAACACGCGGGCGAGCTGAGCCGCCGGAGCCGCGACGACGGACGCGATGCGCTGCGCCGGCGTCTGGATCATGCCGAGCAGCTTAGCGCGCAGTTCGTCGAGCGACGGGAGCGTGGCGAGCGCCTTCACCCCCTCCGCGTCGAGAGCGGTCGTTCCCATCGACCCGCCGAGGATCACGAGCTTGTCGTTGCCCTTGGCGTAGTCGTTGGCGACCTTCGGCGCCGCGATCGGGTCCGTCGCGTAGCAGACGAGCGTCTGCCCCTGGAACAAACCGGTGATCGGCTCGGCGTCCGTGCCTTGAAGAGCGATCTTGGCGAGGCGGTTCTTCGCGACTTTGACCGTCGCTCCCTGTGCGCGCATCTTCGACCGGAGGTCGTTCATCTGCGCGACAGTGAGGCCGGCGTAGCGAGCAACGACCACCGAGCCCGAGGCCTTGAAGGTCTCGTGCATCTCGGAGACGAACTCGCGCTTTTGCGCTCTGTCCACTGCCACTCTCCAGTGTGGCGGCCCTCCGAACGGATGGCCGCCGATTGCCTTATGCCGCTCCGGCGAACCGGAACGACGCTCGAGGGTCCTGTCCCCTCGCGCGCGACCGGTTCGACGGGAACCGGGGAGCGACGCAAGGCATTCTGAGGTTCGAACCTGAACCCGAGGGCGAACCCCCGGGGAAAACTCAATCGAACACCCGGTCTCATGCAGGCTATCGGACGTTTAAGAGCGTGAGCCGGAGCCGACGCTCGCCTGCAATCTCGGACAGGTCGGAAGGGCATCTTTGCTCTTCCTGCGCCGGCGCGCGGACGCGCCGGAATCTTGTTGTGGGATCGCCGCCATATGGGCGTGGGCAGTCCTGATTGAAAGGCCCACGCCGCGGCGGACCTGCGACCGTTAGACGGTGGCTTGCAGCGTCGACAGCTCGACCTTGACGCCCGGTCCCATGGTCGAGGTGAGCGAAACGCGCTGGACGTAGTTGCCCTTCGCTCCCGACGGCTTAGCCTTCTGGACGGCGTCCGCGAAGGCGCGGATGTTCTGCGCGATCTGTTCGGCACCGAACGATACCTTGCCGACGCCGGCATGGACGATGCCCGCCTTCTCGACGCGGAACTCGACGGCGCCGCCCTTGGAGGCTTTCACCGCCGCGGTGACGTCGGGCGTCACCGTGCCGACGCGCGGGTTCGGCATCAGGCCGCGCGGCCCGAGCACCTTGCCGAGCCGGCCGACGAGACCCATCATGTCGGGAGTGGCGATGGCGCGGTCGAAGTCGATCGTGCCCCCTTGCACCTGCTCCACGAGGTCTTCGGCTCCGACGATGTCGGCGCCGGCGGCCTTCGCTTCCTCCGCCTTCGCGCCGCGCGCGAACACGGCGACGCGGACGGTGCGGCCCGTGCCGTTCGGCAGGTTCACGACGCCGCGGACCATCTGGTCGGCATGGCGCGGGTCGACGCCGAGGTTCATCGCGATCTCGACCGTCTCGTCGAACTTCGCGCTCGCACGGTCCTTGATCAGTTGCACCGCCTCGTCGAGGCCGTAGAGCTTCGTGCGCTCGATGCCTTCGCGAGACTTTTCCACTCGCTTCGCAAGCTTCGCCATCGTCGTCAGCCCACCACTTCCAGGCCCATCGAGCGGGCGGAGCCCTCGATCATGGCCATTGCCGCCTCGACGTCGTTCGCGTTGAGGTCCTTCATCTTCTTCTCGGCGATCTCGCGAACCTGATCGCGCGTCACCTTGCCGGCGACGTCCTTGCCCGGAAGCTTGGACGCCGACTCGATCTTCGCTGCCTTCTTCAGGAAGTAGCTCACGGGAGCCGTCTTCATGACGAAGTTGAAGGACTTGTCCTGATAGTAGGTGATCACCACCGGGACGGGCGACCCCTTCTCCATCTCCTGGGTCTGCGCGTTGAACGCCTTGCAGAACTCCATGATGTTGATGCCGCGCTGGCCGAGGGCCGGACCGATCGGGGGCGACGGGGTCGCCGATCCAGCCTTCACCTGCAGCTTCAGCTGGCCTGCGATCTTCTTAGCCATACGTTCCGCCTCGTTTGCCCGGCCGCCTCATTGAAGCGAAACGGGGTTTGCTGTCGCGCGGTGCGGTTCGTTCCGGTCGGCCGAACCGGCCTCGCCTCCCGCGCACGGTGGAGCCGCCGACGGCGGCTCCGGTTCGGATCAGACCTTTTCGACCTGCCCGAATTCCAGATCGACCGGCGTCGCGCGGCCGAAAATCGAGACCTCGACCTTCAAGCGCGAGCGCTCGGGATCGACCTCCTGGACCACGCCGTTGAACGACGCGAAGGGCCCGTCCGACACCCGCACCTGCTCGCCGATGTCGAAGAGAATGGTCGGCTTCGGCCGCTCGACGCCCTCCTGAACCTGACTCAGGATGCGGTTCGCCTCGGCCTCGGTGATCGGCACCGGCTTGTTCTCGGGCCCCAGAAAGCCCGTCACCTTCGGCACGTTCTTGATCATCGAGAACACCTGGTCGGTGAGCTCGGCCTTCACGAGCACGTAGCCCGGAAAGAACTTGCGCTCCGCGTCGACCTTTCGGCCCCGGCGGACTTCGACCACCTTCTCGGTCGGCACGAGGATCTTCTCGAACTTGTCGGAGAGACCCTTCTGCCGCGCCTGCTCCTCGATCGACTCCGCCACCTTCTTCTCGAAGTTCGAGTAGGCGTGGACGATATACCAGCGTGCAGTCATGTTTATCGAACGGTCCCGGCTCTTCAGATGCTGCCCGCGCCCTGAATCACGCTCATCGCGTATCCGAAGACGAGGTCCGCCACGAAAAAGAAGGCCGAGGCGAAGACGACCATAACCATCACCATGATCGTCGAGATCGTGGTCTCGCGGCGCGACGGCCAAACGACCTTGGCGGTCTCGGCGCGCACCTGCTGGAGGAAGGCGAAAGGGTTCGTTCTCGCAGCCATACCGTGTCCACGGCCGAAGGCGCGTCGAAGCGACGATCACTCCGCGCGCCGAAATCGTTAAGATGGGCTCACATATCGGGCCGCGGACCGATTCACAAGTCCCGATCGCGCGCAAGCGAGAAATCGGCGGCACTGGCAGGGGCAGTAGGGCTCGAACCTACGGCCTGCGGTTTTGGAGACCGCCGCTCTACCAACTGAGCTATACCCCTAGCGCAGCGCGTCCTTAAAATGGCGGAAGGAAAATCGCAAGTCGCCTTCCGGCGTCAGAGATCGATGCCCTTCCGCTTCCGGAAGATTTTGAGACCCTCGCGAATGCCGCGACCGACTTTCGTGACGGACCACAGACGGTCGACGAACATGTCGGTGCGTTCCAGCCGCTGAGCAAGGACCTCGACCGCCGTTTCGGTGAGCTGGGCGCTGCCGACGTCGGGGAACTGGCGGCGGAGAGCTGCCATCGCGCTGGGAGTCTGCGTCGCGGTCGGCAGCAGTTCGATCGCGCCGCTCGTTTCGAGGATGCGCAGGGCGATGCGTTCCAACACCCAGTCGTGGACGTCGAATACGCGCCACTTCTCGCTTCGGCGGCCGGTGAAGCCGAAACCGAACAGCTTTTGTTCCGGTGTTCGGTCGGCCAGCCACGCGATCATCGCGTAGCCGCTGCTCGGCGTTTTCGCCGCAGTGTATCGATCGAGAAAATACTCGGTCAGGTCGAGGAACCGGACGACGTCGTGGCCGAAGCGTTCGGGCTCGACGAAGTTTTCCCGATCGCCGGACCGCAGATCGATCACGGCCTTCAGGGCTCCCGGCATGAAGCACGTCAGGATACCGGGCATCTTGTTCTTACGGACGATCGCCGGGCCGTCTTTGCCGCTGCGCGCGACGAGAACGGACGGCTTGTTGAACTGCTGCGAAAGCACGCGGGTCGCTTCGTTGAAGAACACGAACAGCGTGCGCGGCGGCAACCGGTCGCTCGCGGCCTCGAGATCGGTCGCATTGCTGTTCGCAACCACCACGATGGCTTCGTAGCTGCGCACGAGCGCCAGGACGCCCTGCCAGTCCTCTCCTCGTCTCGGAGACTCGTTGCGTGGCTCGTCAGCAACTGAATTGTGCGGGTTCAGTGGACTGGACGATGCGTCGGACATCGGCAAAACCCCCTTCTCGTCATTCGTTCGCAAGCGCGTCCACATCGCTCTGACGCCGATCGCGATCCGAGATCAGCCTCGTCTGCGACGAGGCGTGCGAGGCGCTTCCTCGGCTTTCGACATCTCCGCCATGATCCGATCGACCACGAAGCCCGGCGTGTCCAGCGGCGGACCGGATGGCGCGCCAACGCCGATGTCGGTCGCGTAATAGCTCAAGAGCCTGCGTGTCTCGATCAGATCCCGCTGAAACCGGCGGAACTTGTCGAGGCGTTCCCCGGCGATCCCAGCGAGCCGCAGCAGTCGAACCGGAACGCCCACCGCGAGTGCCTCGCACGTCATCGTCATCGAGTCCTCGGTGACGAGGATGGCGTCGGCAGCGGCGAGATAGTCGCGATACGGGTTGTCCGATCCCCCACCGAAGAAGCGCGCGTTCAAGCGACGGGCGAGAGCCGCGAACCGTTCCACCGCTGCGGGTGGCGTGCGACGCGACGTGCTGATCAACAGGCAGGTTTCCGGATCGGCCATCTCGAGCAACGCGGTTTCGATCGCTTGCGTCGATGCGGAGTCGAAGTCGAAGGCGGTGTTCGGTCCCCCGATGAAGCAGGCGACGGCACGGCGGCCGTCGACCATCAATCTCTCGCGCGCATCCGATCGTCGTCGCTGCAGCGTCGAGCGCTCGATGTCATGCGTCACCCCGCTGATCCGAACGAACTCCGGTCTGTCGTCGAATGCCGCACGCCAATCATGTTCGGGCACGAAGGACAGGTCCGGCAGCGGATCGTTCTCCTTGGGATCGCCGAGGTGGATCCAACTACCGCATCCCAGCGAACGAACGACCTTACGGGCCCGACGTTCGCCGACGAGGCTTACCGAGATCACGATGTCCGGTGCGAGCAATCGGCCGACGTAAGGAAGCGCGAGCATCCCACGCTCCCGGCCTCCGAAGACTCGGTACTGCCCACGATCGCGCATACCATGCCCGAGACGGCCGGCGAGCCGTTGCGCGACCCCAACAGCCTGCGTCATCGTACCGACGATTTCAGGACTGCAGACCAAGATGCGAAGTCGCCTCACGTCCGTTCTCAAATCAAAAATAACGCTGACATCGCATTCGGGCGAGAGAACGTGAAGCGACTACACTCCCGGAAACAAAACCAAGCGCCTCGACTCAATCACTTCAACAGATCACTGCATCGACAAGCGTCGAAGCGCAGATGACGCCGGGCGATGTTCAGCACGTGTCCGACGGGAGGGCGCGACCGCAAACCCGACCGCGACAGGTTTGTCTGATGGGGACTCGCATCGGAGTAATCCAACGCCTCGTTTCAACCGTCTCACGTTCTCGTTTCGACTGGCTTAGGCGACAGCGTCGAACGCAGTCTTCTCCAACGATCGATCCAATCGCGTTGCCGTTTCTGCAGGCTGCGTTCGAATTTCCCCATCCGACGCGCATGAGCCCAAGGCGTCTGCATTCGGTGCAAATCGTAGACGTCGCGATAAGCGTGCGGATATTCCGCGTGAAACGGCTTCATGCGGCCACGAAAGTGCAGAATCGGCATCGTTCGCGCAGCGGCCGGAGTCAAATGGGTCGGCTTCTCGTTCCAACTCGGGTCGAGCCACCTCCAATCGTTTGCGAGCACTTTGTTCAGAACGGCTTGGTCGTGTTGCAGGATGGGAAGCTTCCGCGTCGCCGCATACGCCGAGCCCCGCTCGGTGACCTGTCGCGCGTTCCAGGTCTCCATGTTGACGATGAAGAGACCGGAGTTGAAGTAGGCCGCATCGGCGGCGTGTCCGATTGCTTCGTTGTATAGCTTCAGCCTATGCAGAGGGGTCGTATCAGAAGCGGCGGCGATCGAACGACCTTCGAGATCGATGGCGAACAGCGGGTCGAGAGACGTGTTCACGACGACGTCGCAATCGACGTAGAGTACGCGACTGCCTTCGTTTCTCAGCAGTTTCGGAATGTATATGCTGACATAGGCAGTGACCGAGAGGTGCCGGGAAACCGGGAAGTCGCGAATCTCGTCCTGCAACGCCTCGGGGATATCCACGAAGGCGATCTCGGCATCGCCGAACACGCAGGCAGCGATGTTTTGCTTGTCGTTTCTCGACACGCCCGAACAGAAGACGAAAAACCGCAAGCGCCGACCATGAGGCTGCGCGCAGATGGACCGGATCAGGACACCGGTCATTTCGACGTAGTATCTATCCGTGGCGCAGGCGATCAGCATCGAATGGCCCGCACTCGCCAACGGAGCTGTGAGGGGTGCAAGGTCTCGAAGTCCTCGCACCCTCTCGAAGCTGCCGTCACTCCACGATCGTCGACACGATCCCCGCGCCGACCGTTCGGCCGCCTTCGCGGATGG
>CAXUCL010000035.1:0-17800 GCA_964249395.1 uncultured Rhizobiaceae bacterium | reverse complement strand
AAGATCGGCGACCGCGCGGCAGGCGCCATCAAGTCCGGCGGCACGACGCGCCGCGCCGCCAAGATGGTGGTGGTCGACATCGATCACCCGGACATCGAGGCCTACATCAACTGGAAGGTCCGCGAGGAGGAGAAGGTCGCCGCGCTCGTCACCGGATCCAAGACCGTGTCGAAGCACATGAAGGCGATCCTGTCGGCCTGCGTGAACTGCGACGGCTCGAGCGACGATTGCTTCGACCCGACGAAGAACCCGGCGCTGAAGCGCGCGATCAAGGACGCCAAGCGCGCGCAGGTGCCTGAGAACTACGCCAAGCGTGTCATCCAGTTCGCTCGCCAGGGCTACACGGAGATCGAGTTCCCGGTCTACGACACCGATTGGGACTCGGAGGCCTACCTCACCGTCGCCGGCCAGAACTCGAACAATTCGGTCCGCGTCACCGACGAGTTCCTCCACGCGGTCGAGACCGACGGCGACTGGAACCTGACGGCCCGCATCACCGGCAAGGTGACGAAGACGTTGAAGGCCAGGGACCTTTGGGAGCGCGTCGGCTATGCCGCCTGGGCGTCGGCCGATCCGGGCATCCAGTTCCACACCACGATCAACGACTGGCACACCTGCCCGGCTGCCGGCCCGATCAACGCGTCGAACCCGTGCTCGGAATACATGTTCCTGGACGACACGGCGTGCAACCTCGCGTCGCTGAACCTCCTGCAGTTCCGCGAAAGCGACGGGCGCTTCGACGTCGCCGCCTTCGAGCACGCGACGCGGCTGTGGACGATCGTGCTGGAAGTCTCCGTGCTCATGGCGCAGTTCCCGTCGAAGGAGATCGCGCAGCGCTCCTACGACTACCGCACGCTCGGCCTCGGCTTCGCCAACATCGGCGGCTTCCTGATGACCTCCGGCATCCCCTACGATTCGGCGGAAGGTCGGGCGATCTGCGGCGCCGTTTCGGCGCTGATGACCGGCGTGTCCTACAAGACGTCCGCCGAGATGGCCGCCCATCTCGGACCGTTCCCGGACTACGAGCGCAACGCCGAAGCCATGCTGCGCGTCGTCCGCAACCATTCGCGGGCGGCCCACGGCATCGCCAACGGCTACGAGGAGCTCGCCGTCGATCCGGTGCCGCTCGACCACGCCTCGCTGCGTGACCGCCGCCTGTCCGGCCGCGCCAAGGCCGCCTGGACGGAGGCCGTCGAGCTTGGCGCCAAGCACGGCTTCCGCAACGCGCAGGTTTCCGTGGTCGCGCCGACGGGCACCATCGGCCTAGTGATGGACTGCGACACGACGGGCATCGAGCCGGACTTCGCGCTGGTAAAGTTCAAAAAGCTCGCCGGCGGCGGCTACTTCAAGATCATCAACGGCGCCGTGCCGGAAGCGCTCCGCACGCTCGGCTACGGCGAAGCGCAGATCGCGGAGATTGAGGCCTACGCCGTCGGCCACGGCAACCTGAACCAGGCCCCGGCTGTGAACCCCGGCTCGCTGCGGGCGAAGGGCCTCGCGGACGCCGAGATCGAGAAGCTGAACGCGGCGCTGAAGTCGGCCTTCGACATCAAGTTCGTGTTCAACCGCTGGACGCTCGGCGACGACGCGATGCGCCGCCTTGGCGTGACGGACGCACAGCTCGCCGACATGACGTTCGAGCTCCTGCCCTTCCTCGGCTATTCGCGCAAGGACATCGAGGCCGCCAACGTGCACGTCTGCGGGGCGATGACGCTCGAAGGCGCGCCGCACCTGCAGGAGAAGCACCTGCCGGTGTTCGACTGCGCCAACCCGTGCGGGCGGATCGGCAAGCGCTACCTGTCGGTCGAGTCGCACATCCGCATGATGGCGGCCTCGCAGCCGTTCATCTCCGGCGCGATCTCCAAGACCATCAACATGCCGAACGACGCGACGGTGGAAGACTGCCAGAGCGCCTACATGCTGTCCTGGAAGCTGGCGCTGAAGGCGAACGCCCTCTACCGCGACGGCTCCAAGCTCAGCCAACCGCTGAACGCCTCGCTGATCGCCGATGAGGACGACGAGGACGATCTGGTCGACGAGACGGCTGCGGCGTTGATCGCCGCTCCGGCGGCGGCGCGGACATCCGAAGTCGCGGAGCGGATCGTCGAGCGGATCGTCGAGCGCACGGTCGAGCGGATCACTCGCGAGCGGGAGAAGCTGCCGAACCGCCGCAAGGGCTACACGCAGAAGGCCATCGTCGGCGGCCATAAGGTGTATTTGCGGACCGGCGAGTTCGACGACGGGCGCATCGGCGAGATCTTCATCGACATGCACAAGGAGGGCGCTGCCTTCCGGGCGATGATGAACAACTTCGCCATTGCAATCTCGCTCGGCCTGCAGTTCGGCGTGCCGCTCGACGAATACGTCGAGGCCTTCACGTTCACGCGTTTCGAACCGGCCGGGATGGTGCAAGGCAACGACGCGATCAAGAACGCGACGTCGATCCTCGACTACGTGTTCCGGGAGCTCGCCGTTTCCTACCTCGGCCGCAACGAGCTGGCGCACGTTCAGCCGGAGGACATCTCGGCGTCCACGGTGGGCCGCGGCGTCGAAGGCGACAAGCCCGCACCGCTGCCGATCTCGTCCGGCATGGTGCGCGGCCAGATGCCGAAGATGCGGCTGGTCGCCTCGAACGAACCGGCCGGCGCCGCCGGTGGCGCGCCGTTGATCGCGTCGGGGGGAACATCCCGCCCTGCGCTCGCCTCGACGGTGATCGCACCCCGAGCGACCGCAGCCGTCGCTGCCCTACCGAAAGCGGACGTCGCGACGAGCTTTCGTCGCGACCTCGAGCCGGTGTCGGAACCCTCGCCGACGGTGGATCGCTCGCCGGCGCAGGGCATCTTCGACACGCCCCTGAACTTCCGGGCCTCCGAGCGAGACGTGGCGGCCACTGCGACGGCCGCGCCGAAGTCGACCGAAGCGAGCCGCCGGACGCTGGCGATGATGAAGGGCTACACCGGGGACTCGTGCGCGGAGTGCGGCAACTACTCAATGGTCCGCAACGGCACCTGCTTAAAGTGCGATACCTGCGGGAGCACAAGCGGTTGTAGTTAAAAAAGTCCGTTCCGAAAGGGCCCCGAAGTATGCTGCTTCGGGGCTCTTTTGATTCTGCGCTAAAATTTCAAACAGGAGAGATGAGAAACTCTACAACGATGCTCAGATCGACGTCGCCACCCATCACGCAAAATAAAACGCCGCACCGGCTGCAACCGGTGCGGCGCGTCTACCCAAATATCCACCCCGGACAGGAGTCAATAAATGGGATCTCAGTTTGAAAATGACGATGCGCAGAAACCCTTTTCGGATTTCTTAAAGCGACGACGTTCGTTGCGATTGCGGTTAAATACCCAGACCGTGCGCTTCCACGCCGAAGCTGGTTACATATTGAACCCGCAACAAAATGCGAACGGCGAGCCTACGATACAGCGAGTGCCAAACCCGGCCGCACATCCAGCGCAACGCTGGCTTGCTCCTGACACAGACCTTTAACGCTCCGCGAACTTGTGTCAAACGATTCGACCGGTCGGTGGCCGAACACCGCCGACCGTCACATCATCGCGTTTCCTTAACCCTACCCTGCCAACCTTGCTGCGTTTAGCATCGGCAGCCGGAGCGGCGGGTTTTGACGAAGCGGAACGGCAGACCCAAGCGTGCGCCGTCCCGGGCGCCGGCCAAACGTCCGAGAGGACCGGTCAAGACGGCGCGCGGCGTTTCGCTCGGCTGGTTGGCGGCCGGCGCCGTGGTCATCGGCTGGGCGGCGTCCGACGGTCGTCCCGCAGCCTACGCGCTGGGTGCGTATCGCACGACGCTCGCGCAACTCGTGCCCAAGCCGGAGGCCGGTCCCGTCCGAACGGCAGCGCGCGAGACCGGCATGCGCGAAGCCGAGCGAAGGGCCGCCGTCACGAACGTCGCGCCCGTCGAGCGCACCGGCTCGATCCGCCCGACACCGAAACCGGAATTCGCCTCGACGCGGCCCCTGCGTCGGCCGACGGCGCCCGTGCCGTCCGCGAGGATCAACGAGGATCCCCCGAGCGGCCGGAGCGGCCGAGCGTCAGTGACTTTCGCCTCCGAACCCACGCCGAAGCCGCGGCTGCCCATGCACGAGACCGTTCCCATGGCGGTTTCAGCGTCCACGATGCCGACTGCCGGCACACCCAAACGTCATGCGACGCGGGCACTGCTGGTCTACGCCTCGCCGGACGCGACGTCGGGCGAGCGTGGCACGATCGAGGCGGCGGCCTCGGTGGTCGTGCTGCGACAGGCCGCCGGCTGGCGCTACGTCCGCTCCATGCGTTCGCGCATCGAAGGCTGGGTCGATGGCCGCTACCTTGCCGGAGAAACCGCGAGCCTGTCGCACGTGACCCGCGTGCCGACATTCGACGACGGGGAGACGGCAGGGCTGCGTTAGTCGTCGATCCCAGCCGCGTCCGCGATGCGGAACGAGACGGCCTCGCGACCGCGGTATCGGTCGAGCGATAGCGAGCCGGCGAAGTGGAGGACGCCGTCGGCCTTCAAAAGCCGGCGTCCCAGCTCGGTTTCGACTGAGCGGAAGGCGATGGCCGAAACGATGTTGCCGTCGCCGGCCCGCAACTGCGCGCGCACGTGGTTGCCGCCGACCACGGCCGCGGAGACGATCTTGTGGCGCGGCAGCGCGAACACCGGCTGCGGATGACCGGCACCGAACGGTCCCGCTTGTTCGACGATGGCGACCAAGCCCGGCGAGGCGCCGGACGCCGCCAGCGCGCCGTCGATCGCGAGCATGGGCGCCGCCTCCCGCGCCGCGACCGCCGCATGCCCTTCGACGAAGGCGCGAAAGTCGCCGAGCCGGCCGCGATCCAGGCTGAGGCCCGCCGCCATGGCATGGCCGCCGCCGCGCGCGAGGATGCCGGCCTCGACGGCTTCGCGGACAATGCGACCGAGGTCGATGCCGAATACCGAGCGCCCCGAACCCGCGCCGGCGCCGGTCGCGTCGAAGGCGATCGCGAAGGCCGGCCGGCGCCAGCGCTCCTTGAGGCGCGCCGCGATCAGGCCGACGACGCCGGCGTGCCAGGTCGCGCCGGCCACGACGAGCACCGCCGGCCCCTCGCCCGTGCCGATCTCCACCGCGACCTCCGCCTCGGCTTCCGCCAGCATCCACCGCTCCATCGCCTGCCGCTCCGAGTTCAAGAGGTCGAGTTCGGCGGCGATCGTCTCGGCCTCCGTGCGGTCGTCGGTGGTGAGCAGCCGCGCCCCGAGCCCGGCCTCGCCGATGCGACCGCCCGCGTTGATGCGCGGGCCGAGGATGAAGCCGAGATGGTAGGTATCCGCCGGCGCGCCGAGCCGTGCGGTCGCCGCGAGTGCCTGCAGCCCGACGTTCCTTCCCCGTCGCAACACGGTCATGCCGCGCACCACGAGCGCGCGGTTGAGGCCGGTCAGCGGCACCACGTCGCAGACTGTGGCGAGCGCCGCGAGGTCCAGCCATTCGAGCAGGTCGGGCAGGTTCGCTTGGCCGCGACGCCGCAACTCGCGCGAGGTCGCGACCAGCGTCATGAACACCACGCCCGCGGCGCAGAGCGGTCCCTGCCCGGACAGGTCGTCCTCGCGGTTCGGATTGACCACGGCGAACGCACGCGGCAGCTCGCGGCCCGGCTGGTGATGGTCGAGAACGATCGCGTCCATCCCGAGCGAAGCCGCTTCGGCGAGCGCCTCCAGGCTGCTCGTGCCGCAGTCCACCGTCACCACGAGGCGCGCGCCAGCTGTCGCGACCTCGCGCATCAGCCCGACGTTCGGCCCGTAGCCGTCGATGATACGGTCCGGGATGCGGATCGCCGCGTCCAACCCGAAGTGCCGCAGGTAGCGCCACAGCAGCGCCGCGGATGCCGCGCCGTCGACGTCGTAGTCGCCGATGATCGCGACCGCCTCCCGCTTCTCGATCGCGTCGGCGAGGCGAGACGCGGCGGCGTCCATGTCCGTTAGCGTCGACGGGTCCGGCATCAGGTCGCGGATCGTCGGCGCAAGGAAGCTCGCCGCCTTCTCGGGCGGCACGCCTCGGCGGGCGAGGATACGGCAGACGATCTCCGGCAGGCCGCTCGTCTGCGCCATGCGAAGGCTTGTGGCTTCGGCGCGCGCGTCGAGCGCGTGGACCCAGCGCTGCCCGCCGATCGACCGCTCGACGCCCAGAAAGGTGCGACGATCCTTCGCGATCGTCATCCCAGGCCGAACTTGGCGCGGTCGAAGTGCCGCGCGCGGACCACCCGGTGCGTGCGCGTCGCCGAACGCATGACGACCGTGTGCGTCTCGATCCGGTCGCGATAGAAGCGCACGCCCTGCAGGAGGTTGCCGTCGGTGACGCCGGTGGCCGCGAAGATCACGTCGCCGCTCGCCATTTCCTCCAGATGGTAGATGCGGTTCGGATCGTCGATCCCCATCGCCTCGGCCCGCGATCGCTTGTCGAGCGTGTCGAGCCGCAGGCGGCCCTGCATCTGCCCCCCGACGCAAAGGAGCGCCGCAGCGGCCAGTACCCCCTCCGGCGCCCCGCCGATGCCCAGATAGACGTCGATGCCGGTTTCCTCCGGATCGGACGTGTGGATGACGCCGGCGACGTCGCCGTCGCCGATGAGTCGGATCGCCGCGCCCGTCGCGCGCACGTCCTCGATCAACGGCCCGTGCCGGGGCCGATCAAGGATGCAGGCGGTGATCTCGCCGACCGGCACGCCCTTCGCCTTCGCCAGCGCTTCGATGTTCTCCCGTGCCGGCCGCGTCAGGTCGACGGTCCCGGCTGGATAGCCGGGGCCGATGGCGATCTTGTCCATGTAGACGTCGGGCGCGTTCAGGAGCCGCCCGCGCAGCGCGATCGCGATTACGGACAGCGCGTTCGGCAGGTTCTTGGCGCAGGCCGTCGATCCTTCGATCGGGTCGAGCGCGACGTCCACCGCCTGACCCTCGCCGGTGCCGACGGCTTCGCCGATGAACAGCATCGGCGCCTCGTCCCGCTCGCCCTCGCCAATGACGATGCGACCCTCGACCGGCAGTCGGCCGAGTTCGGCGCGCATCGCGTCGACGGCGGCTTGGTCGGCAGCCGCCTCGTCGCCCCGACCGCGCAGGCTGGCGGCGGCGACCGCCGCGCGCTCCACGACGCGCGCGATCTCGATGGTCAGGCCGCGATCGAGGCGCTCGGAGAAAGGAATGGTCAAGGGCGAAGCCTCGGTCGGGATCGGGTCCGCGTCGTGCCGCCGCGACGTGAAACGATGATGTCGGTGACGGCCCGCGTCAGTCCAGCGGTTCGATGCGGATCATCCGCGGCTCGCCGGACAGGTGGCCGTCGCGCGAGATCGCGTCGAGCGCCTTGCGCACCGCCGCTTCCGTGGTCTCGTGGGTGATCAGGATCACCGGCGCGATCTCGCTGCCGCCTTCGTCCGCCCGACGCCGCTGCACGATGGATTCCAGCGAGATGGCATTCTCGGCCATGCGGCGGGCGATGGAGGCGAAGACGCCGACGCGGTCATGAACCGACAGGCGGATGTAGTAGCCGCCCTCGTGGCGCTGCATCGGCGCGCGCTCGCCCTTCTCCAGCCGATCGACCGGGCGCCCGAACGGCGGGCGCGCCGCGCCGCTCGCGATGTCGGCGATGTCGGCGATCACCGCCGATGCGGTCGCGTCGCCGCCGGCGCCGGGGCCGCTCAGCCTCAGCTCCTTGACCGCGTCCCCGTCGCTCGGGGGCGCGACGGTAGGGCTGCAGGTCGGCGGTCGGCACGCCGAGGGTCGCGACGCGGGCGCCGCTCGCGAGATCGAGGATGTCGGCGAGGACGGCCGACGCCGTCGCGTCGCCGCCGGCGCCCGGCCCGACGAGGAGGATGGAGCCGAGGAGGTCGGTGTCCACCGCGACGGCGTTCAGCACGCCGTCGACCTGCGCGATCGCCGAACTTGCCGGCACCATCGCCGGGTGCACACGCTGCTCGATGCCGGTTTCGGTGCGCTGCGCCACGGCGAGGAGCTTGATCCGGTAACCGAGGTCGGCGGCCGCCCGGATGTCTTCCGTCGCGACCGTCTCGATGCCCTCGATGAACGCCGCGTCGAGGTCGATTTCGCAGCCGAAGGCCAGCGCGGTCAGAATAACGAGCTTGTGCGCGGCGTCGAAGCCGCCGATGTCGAAGGTCGGGTCGGCCTCCGCGTAGCCGAGGCGCTGCGCTTCCGTCAGGCAGGCGTCGAACGACAGACCCTCGCGTTCCATGCGCGTCAGGATGTAGTTGCAGGTGCCGTTAAGGATCCCGTAGACGCGGCTCACCGTGTTGCCGCGCAGCGCCTCGCGCAGCGTCTTGACGATCGGGATGCCGCCGGCGACCGCCGCCTCGAAGGCGATCACGGCGTTCTTGCGGTGCGCCAGCTTGGCGAGAGCGACGCCGTGATGGGCGAGCAGCGCCTTGTTCGCCGTCACCACCGGCAGGCCGCGGATCAGCGCGGCTCGCACCGCGTCCAGCGCCGCGCCGTCCGACCCACCGACGAGTTCCACGAACACGTCGATCCCGGCCTCCGCTGCGAGCTTCACTGGATCGTCGAACCAGCGGGCGCTCGCGAGGTCGATCCCGCGCTCGCGATGCCGGTCGCGCGCGCAGACCGCGGCGATCTCCAGCGGACGGCCGGCGCGGGCGGCAAGCAGCCCACCCTTCGTTTCGATCGAGCGAAGCAAAGCGGCGCCGACCGTGCCGAGGCCGGCGACGCCTAGTCTCAACGAGCTAGCCATGGGGCGGTGGATCCTGCGCGTCGGTCGGTCGTCGACTCACGCCGTGCGGCTGAGCGGCACCACGTTCTGCCGCGCCTGTTTCGCCGGCGCAAGGAAGCGCTTGATGCTGCGCGCCGCCTGCCGGATGCGGTGCTCGTTCTCGACGAGGGCGATGCGGACGAAGTCGTCGCCGTGCTCGCCGAAGCCGATGCCGGGCGCGACCGCGACGTCCGCCTTCTCGATGAGAAGCTTGGAGAACTCCAGGCTGCCGAGCCGCTTGTAGGGCTCCGGGATCGGCGCCCAGGCGAACATGGTCGACGAGGGCGCCGGGACGGAGAAGCCGGCGCGGCCGAAACTCTCCACCAGCACGTCGCGGCGGCGCTTGTAGATCGCGCGGACCTCGCCGATCGCGTTGTCGCCGCCGTTCAGCGCCGCCGTCGCGGCGACCTGGATCGGCGTGAAGGCGCCGTAGTCGAGATAGGACTTCACGCGAGCCAAGGCGGCGACGAGCCGCTCGTTGCCGACCGCGAAGCCGATGCGCCAGCCGGGCATCGAGAAGGTCTTCGACATCGAAGTGAACTCCACCGCGACGTCGATCGCGCCCGGCACCTGCAGCACGGACGGCGGCGGCCTTTCATCGTCGAAGTAGATCTCGGCATAGGCGAGGTCCGACAGGACGATGATCTCGTGCCGCCGGGCGAGCGCCACCACCGCCGCGTAGAAGTCGAGGTCGGCGACGAAGGCCGTCGGGTTCGACGGGTAGTTCAGGATGATCGCCAGCGGCTTCGGGATCGAATGGCGCACCGCGCGGTCGACTGCCGCCAGGAAGTCGTTGTCCGGCGCCGCGGGGATGGAGCGGATCGTGCCGCCGGCCATCAGGAAGCCGAAGGCGTGGATCGGATAGGTCGGGTTCGGGCAAAGCACGACGTCGCCCGGCGCGGTGATCGCCTGCGCCATGTTGGCGAAGCCTTCCTTCGAGCCGAGCGTCGCGACGACCTGCCGGTTCGGGTCGAGCTTCACCCCGAAACGGCGCTCGTAGTAGCCGGCCTGTGCGCGCCGGAGGCCCGCGATGCCCTTCGACGCCGAGTAGCGGTGGGACCGCGGGTCGCGGATCGTTTCGCACAGCTTGTCGACCACGAAGGATGGGGTCGGCAGGTCGGGGTTGCCCATGCCGAGGTCGACGATGTCCGCGCCGCGGGCTCGCGCCGCGGCCTTGAGACGGTTGACCTCCTCGAAGACGTAGGGCGGCAGTCGGCGGATCTTGTGGAACTGTTCGGTCATCGGCTTTTCAGCGCCCTTCGATCTGGCGGAGAACCTCGTCGTTGGACCGGCGGGCGGCGTTGCGCTGCACCTCCACGGCGGTGATCGCCGTCACATCGGCCCTGTGCTGCGCGCGGATGGCCTGCGCTTCGGTGAGGGACTGCCGGTACTCCGCCGCGGCCGAGCGCACCTGCGCGTTCTGCTGGTTGGCGGCTGTGCTGAGCTGGCTCGTGTCCGCCGCCACCGCCCGGCTGTCGAGCTGCTGCGCCGCCTGCCCCGGAAAGGCCCCGAGCAGCGGGTAGCCGTCCTCGTCGAGCCGCTGGTTCGACGGGCCGAACTGATGGTTCGGCCGTTGCGCCAGCGGCGACGGCCCGCCATCCTGCGGCAGGTAGGCGTTGCAGCCTTGCAGCGACGACAGCGCGGCTGCGGCAGCGGCGAAAAACGCAAGCCTTCTCGACGCCGTCATCATCGCCAACCCTCGCTTCGGGAACATATTGTCGGTCATATCCGAAACGCGACGAGCCGGGAACCCGCCGCGTCCACTTCGCGCCCGGTCGAAGCCACGATGCGGCGACCCGAAGCGAAGCAGCCGAGAGGAGGCGGCCGAACGCCTTCCGCGTACGGGGAGGAAGGGCAGATGACGAGCAAGGCCGGCGACGGCGACGGGTCGAACGCCAAACCGGGCGCTGGGAGCCCCTACGTCCTGTCGGACCCGGAAGCCTTCACCCGCAACATGGCTTACGTCTTCGAGTCGCTCGGCAAGGCCGCCTCGGCCTGGGTCGCGCCGCGCGAGCGCGGCGAGGCGATCGACGCGAGCCCGGTCAGCCTGCCGGAGTTCTTCGCCACGATGTCGAAGGTCGCAGACTTCTGGATGAGCGACCCGCGCCGGGCGGCGGAAGCGCAGGCCAACCTCGCGGCGGGCTATCTCGGCGTGTGGAACGACACGTTGACGCGGCTGAGCGGCGGGCCCGCCGCACCGGCCGTTCCCGTGGCGACCGCGGACAAGCGCTTCGCGCACGAGGAATGGACGGCGAACCCGCTGTTCGAGGCCCTGAAGCGGTTCTATCTAGCGACCTCGGATTGGGCCGACGACCTAGTGTCCGACGCCGAAGGCATCGACGAGCACACGCGCGCCAAGGCGGCCTTCTACGTCCGGCAGTTCGTCCACGCCCTGTCGCCGTCGAACTTCCTTCTCACCAATCCCGAGCTGATGCGCGAGACGATCGCGACCAACGGCGAGAACCTCGTGCGCGGCACGCGCATGTTCGCCGAGGACATGGCGGCGGGCAGGGGCGAGTTGCGCGTCCGGCAAGCGGACTATTCGACCTTCGAGATCGGCCGCGACGTGGCGCTGACGCCCGGCAAGGTCGTCGCGCAGTCCGAAGTCTGCCAGGTCATCCAATACGAACCGGCGACGGACGCGGTGCTGAAGCGCCCGCTGCTCATCGTGCCGCCCTGGATCAACAAGTTCTACATCCTCGACCTCAGCCCGCCGAAGTCCTTCATCAAGTGGGCGGTGGACCAGGGGCATACGGTGTTCGTGCTGTCTTGGGTGAACCCGGACGAAAGCCACGCGGCCAAGGACTGGCGCGACTACATCCACGACGGCATCGTGTTCGGGCTCGACAAGGTGGCGGAGGCGACCGGCGAGCGTGAGGTGAACACGATCGGCTATTGCGTCGGCGGCACCCTGCTCGGCGCCTCGCTCGCCTACCTCAAGTCGATCGGCGACGACCGCATCCGATCGGCGACGTTCCTGACGACGCAGATCGACTTCACCCACGCCGGCGACCTGAAGGTCTTCGTCGACGAGGACCAGCTCGCCTCGCTCGACGACGTCATGCAGACGAAGGGCTACCTCGACGGCAGCCGCATGGCCGCAGCCTTCAACATGCTGCGCGCCGGCGACCTGATCTGGCCGTACTTCGTCAACAACTACCTGAAGGGCAAGGAGCCTCTGCCCTTCGATCTCCTCTACTGGAACGCCGACTCGACGCGGATGCCGCGCGCGAACCACCTGTTCTACCTGCGCAACTGCTACCTGGAGAACCGCTTGTCGACCGGTCGGATGGAGATCGGCGGACGGCGCGTCGACCTGACGGGCATCGACATCCCGATCTACAACCTCGCGACGAAAGAGGATCACATCGCCCCGGCGCTCAGCGTCTATACGGGCAGTCGCTTCCTCGGGCCGAACGTCACCTTCGTCTTAACGGGGTCGGGCCACATCGCCGGCGTCGTGAACCCGCCGAACCGGCAGAAGTACCAGTATTGGACCGGTCCTGCCCCAACGGCCCGAACGCCCTACGAGGGATGGCTCGCTCAGGCGACCGAGACGAAGGGTTCCTGGTGGCCGCACTGGCAGGATTGGATCGAGCCGCAGTCGGGGCCGCGCGTCGCACCGCGCAAGGCAGGCGGCGAAAGGCTCCGCCCGATCGAGGACGCGCCCGGCTCGTATGTTCGCGTGAGATCGTAGTCGGTCATCGCACGCGCCCATCGCCGCGGCGCTTGAAGGCACGGCGCATCGGTGCGACATCACCTCTCCGAAAAGCGCCGGCACGGCGCACCAGGGCCGCGATGACGAACTACCTCGAAGCCGAAATCCTGCCCGCCCGCAACACCGGCGCGATCCGTCTCTACGGGCCGGACGCGTTCGCCGGCATGCGCGCCGCCTGCCAGCTCACCGCCCGCTGCCTCGATGCGCTGGCCGACTTGGTCAAACCCGGTACGACGACCGAAGAGATCGACCGTTTCGTGCTGCGCTTCGCCTTCGAGAACGGCGCTTTGCCGGCGACGCTGAACTACCGCGGCTACACGAAGAACACCTGCACCTCGATTAATCACGTCGTCTGCCACGGCATCCCGAACGAAAAGCCGCTCCGCGACGGCGACATCGTCAACATCGACGTGACGCTGATCCTCGACGGCTACCACGGCGACGCCTCGCGCATGTATCTCGTCGGTAAGGTGAAGCGGGCGGCCGAGCGCTTGTGCGAGGTGACCTACCGCGCGCTGATGCTCGGCATCGCGGCCGTCCGGCCCGGCGGCCACATGGGCGACATCGGCGCCGCCATCCAGGTCTACGCGGAAAGCGAGCGCTGCTCGGTGGTGCGCGACTTCTGCGGCCACGGCGTCGGGCGCCTGTTCCACGATGCGCCGAACGTCCTGCACTACGGCCGCCGCGGCGAAGGCGCCGAGTTGCGGCCCGGCATGATCTTCACGATCGAGCCGATGATCAACCTCGGCCGGGCGAACGTGAAGGTGCTCGGCGACGGCTGGACGGCGGTGACCCGTGACCGAGCGCTGTCGGCGCAATACGAGCACACGGTCGGCGTCACGGATACGGGCTGCGAGGTGTTCACCTTCTCGCCGGCCGCGCTCGACACGCCGGGCCTGTCGATCGGAGCGAACCGCGCCGAGGTCGCCTGACGCGATGGCGAGACGCCGCGCTCCGGGGCCAAGCAGCGACGGGCGGCAGGTACCGGGCGTTTCCGAAGCCGGCGGTGGGCCGATCGTGTTCGCGACCGATCACCAGTCCGGCCATCGGGACCGGTTGCGCGAGCGGTTCGCGGACGCGGGCTCTGCGGCGCTCGCGGACTACGAGCTCCTGGAGCTTGTGCTGTTCCGTTCGATCCCGCGCCGGGACACCAAGCCCGTCGCCAAGGCGCTGATCGCCCGCTTCGGCGGCCTCGCCGAAGCGCTCAACGCGCCGACCGCACGACTCGTCGAGGTTCCCGGCGTCGGCCTCTCGACCGCGCTCGACCTCCGGATCGTTTCGGCCGTCAACGAGCGGGCCATGCGGTCGGCGATCCGCTCGCGCGAGGTGCTGGGGTCCTGGGCCGCCGTGATCGCCTACTGCACGGCGGCGATGGCGCACCAGCCGCGCGAGGAGTTTCGGATCCTGTTCCTGGACAAGAAGAACGCCCTCATCGCCGACGAGGTGCAGCAGACCGGCACCGTGGACCACACGCCGGTCTACCCGCGCGAGGTGGTGCGCCGGGCGCTGGAGCTTTCGGCGACGGCGGTGATCCTCGTCCACAACCACCCGTCCGGCGACCCAACGCCGTCGCGCGCCGACGTCGAGATGACGAAGACCATCGCCGAAACGGCCAAGCCGCTCGGCATCTCGGTCCACGACCATCTCATCATAGGCCGGTCGGGGCATGCGAGCCTGAAGGGATTACGCCTGTTCTGAAGCGGTCGCTACCGGCTCTTCGCCTCAGTGCAGGTGGCCGAGGTCCTTTACCGTCCGCACCTCCGCCGGCGCGATCATGCCGCGGTGCGCGATCTCGACCGAGTGGATCACCGCCTCGATCTCGCGCTTCCAATGGTCGAGGAAACGCTTCAAACGCGGATAGTCCGGCGCGACGTCGGCGAACTGCCACTGGAAGCTCTGCAGCAGGCTCGGATGGTCCGGCATCCGGTAGAGGATGCGCGCGGTCGTGAGGCCGTAGCCGCTGAGCATCCGGCAGAAGTCGGCGTCGGGTTGAGGACGCGCATGCATGGGAGACGCTCCTTCGTTCGGTCGGCTCGTCTGGCGGCCGACGAAGGAAATGCTGCGCTCGCAGGGTTGACGGAAGCTTAACAGCGGGCGCGCGGTTGGGCAGTGAACGCCGCTGCGCGATCAGTAGTCACCGGCCGACGGCAGCGTGTCGAGGAAGGCCGCCGCTTCTCGGCCGATCGCGCGGCGATGGTCTGGGGCCATCCGGTCGAGGGTCGCGTAGGGGTTCCGAAGACGGCGGTTGCCGCCGAGCGCCCGGCGGTTCCGGTCGAGGAAGTCCCAATACAGGTAGTTGAACGGACAGGCTTGCGGCCCGAGCTTCACCGTCGGCGAATAGCGGCAGGACGCGCAGTAGTCCGACATCTTGTTGATGTAGTTGCCGGAAGCCGCATAGGGCTTCGAGGCGATCAGCCCGCCGTCGGCGTAGAGGATCATGCCGACGACGTTCGGCATCTCCACCCACTCGTAGGCGTCGTGGTAGACCACGAGATACCATTCCTGCACCTGCTTCGGATCGAAGCCGGCGAGGAGGCAGAAATTGCCAAGCACCATCAGCCGCTGGATGTGGTGGGCGTAGGCGTTGTCGCGCGTTTCCAGGATCGATTGGCGCAGGCAGTTGAGGTCGGTGTCGCCGGTCCAGAAGAAGTCCGGCAGCGGGCGCGTCGCGTGAAGCGCGTTGCGATCGCCGTAGCCCGGCATCTCCCGCCAGTAGATGCCGCGGATGAACTCGCGCCAGCCGATGAGCTGCCGGACGAAGCCTTCCGCCGCGTTGATCGGCACGTCGCCCGCCCAATAGGCCGCTTCCGCCGCCTCGCAGCATTCGCGCGGGTCGAGCAGGCCGCAATTCAGCAACGCCGACAAGTGCGAATGGAACAGCAGCGGCGCGCCCTGCCGCATCGCGTCCTGGAAAGTGCCGAAGTCCGGCAGCGCGGTCTCGACGAACCACGACAGGTAGCGTTCGGCGTCCTCGCGCGTCACCGGATAGGCAAAGTCCGCCAAGCCGCCGAAATGGTTGCCGAAGCGGCGCTCGACCATCGCGACGACGTTTGTCGTGGTCTCGTCCGGTGGGAAGTCCGGCCGCTCGGGCAACGCGACCGTCTTCGGCAGGCGCTCGCGGTTGTCGTGGTCGAAGTTCCAACGGCCGCCGGCCGGCTCGTCCAAGCCGTCCATCAGGATGCCGGTCCGGCGTCGCATCTGACGGTAGAAGGTTTCCATCAGGAGGCTTCGTGCATTGCCCGCGAACGCGCCGAAGTCCGCGTGGCTGGCGACGAAACGGTCGTCCGGCCGAATGTCGACCGGCAGACCAAGTGTATGCCCCCAGCCGTTCATCATCTGCCGGACGCGCCATTCGCCGGGCTCCGTCACGACGATCCTGTCCGGCTTGTGGCGGGCGACCGCGCGCTCCAGTTCCCCGGTGAGCGAGCCGCTGTTGTCGGGCGCGTCGAGCCGAACGTAATCCACCGCGACGCCATCGGCTTCCAGGTCGCGCGCGAAGTGGCGCATGGCCGAGAACAAGAAGGCGAGCTTGCGCTTGTGGTGACGGACGTAGGTCGCCTCGTCGCCGACCTCGCACATCAGCACGACGTCGCCGGCTTCGAGGTCGATCAGGGACGAAAGGTTGCGGCTGAGCTGGTCGCCGAGGACGAAGCGCAGCGCGGTCAAACGGTCAGCCTTTGACGCGCAGGGTCGAGCGGCCGCCGTCGATGCCGATGACCTGGCCGGTGATCCAGCCGCCCTCCGACGACAGCAGCAGTTCGGTCATCGCCGCCATGTCGTCCGCCTGGCCCAACCGGGGAACGGGGTGCATCTTGGCCACAGCGTCGGCCACGCGCTCGTTGCCGGCCACCGTCTGACCGAGCGGCGTGTCGGTCAGCGACGGCGCGATGGCGTTGACGCGGATCTGCGGCGCGTATTCGGCGGCCAACGTCCGCGTCAGACCGGCGACCGCGCCCTTGGCCATCGCGATCGAGGCGTGCGCGGCAAAACCCTGCTCCACCGCGACCGTCGAGAACAGCACGACGCTCGAGCCATTCGGCGCGGCGTTCAGCGCGGGAAGCGCCGCTTGAACCGCCTTGGCAGCGCCCAGCGCGTTGATTCGAAAATCGTTGAGAAAGTCGTCGTCCGTCAGCTTGTCGAACGGACGGAGGTTGATGGTGCCGATCGCGTAGACGAGACCGTCGAGGCTGTCCCCCGTCGCCGTGACCGCCGCCTCGATCTCGCCGTCCCGCAGCACGTCGCAAACGAGCCCCTTCGCGTCAATTTCGCCCGCGGCCGCTTCGATCGCTCCGGCGTCGCGCCCGGTGACGAAGACCTCGTGGTCCTTCGCCCGCAACCGTTTGGCGATCGCGCCCCCGATGCCGTCCCGGCCGCCGAACACCAGATAACGTCCCATCGCCCACCGCTCCCGCCCGTTCGTCGCGAAATGCCGCGAAACGCGGCACATTCAAGTGCGGCGGGCAAGCGCGGCGGCATGGAACGAAGTCGATGGCGAAGATGCGCCGGAAAGGCGACCTACCCGAAAAGCCCTGCGCGCATTGCGGCCGGCCGATGGTTTGGCGGAAACGCTGGCGGACGACCTGGGAGGAGGTGCGCTACTGCTCCGACCGATGCCGGACAGAGGCTAGAACGGTCCGCCACCCGCCGTCGCCAGTGAAGTGACGGATCAGGCTTCCGGTATGCCGCCGGCGGCGCGGATCGCCGCTTCGGTGTCGACATCGAAGCTCGCGGCCCGTCCGATCTCGACGGTCCGAACGAGTTCGCGGTGCGCCGCGATTACCTTCCGCGCGCCGACGTCGCCTCGAAGTCGCATGATCTCTTCGATGTAAGCCTTGGAAATCACGACGGGGTTGCCATGAACGCCATCGTCCGTCGCGACGACGATCGAGCCGAGCCCGTCCGGCACGAAGGCGTCGATCAGTCGGTTCAGATGCTCGGCTTCGAGCAGCGGCTGATCGGCCAGCATGACGAGAAATCCGTCCATGCCGGCGGGCGTCGCCGAGATGCCGGCGGTCAGCGAAGTCGACAGGCCGTCGGCGTGGGCGGGGTTCTCGACGATCCGCACCGCGAGGCCGCGCACCGCCGCGCGAACTTTCGCTGCGCGATGGCCCACGACGACCGAGACCCCGGCCGCGCGCGACGCCAACGCCACCCTCGCCGAACGGCGCGCTAGCGGTTCGCCGTCGAACGTCGCCATGAGCTTGTGGCCGGCGCCGCTTCGGCTGGAACGGCCGGCCACCAGCACGATCGCATGGACGGACGCCGTCACGCACCGTCTTTCGCGGCCGCCTGCCGCGGGTGCGGCCGGCTCGGGATCTCGCCGAGGAGGCCGCCGACGCCCATGC